>JBJXFT010000305.1:0-13734 GCA_046155725.1 Saprospiraceae bacterium | reverse complement strand
AAACGTTCATAGGAACGATGAACGATGAACGCGGAACTATGAACACCGAGCGCGGCAAACGTTCATAGGAACGATGAACGATGAACGCGGAACTATGAACACCGAGCGCGGCAAACGTTCATAGTTCATAGTTCCCCGTTCCTCGTTCATAGTTCATAGTTACTTTTGCGCTGTGTATCTCTCTACGCTCAAAATCACAAATTTCAAAAGTTACGCGGCGCAATCCTTCGACTTCTCGCCGCGCCTCAACTGTCTCACGGGCCTGAACGGTGTGGGCAAAACCAATGTGCTCGACGCGGTGCATTTCCTCTGCCTTTGCAAAAGCCATGCGGGGCTGAACGACCGGCACCTGGTGCTACAGGGCGAATCTTTTTTTCGGCTCGAAGGCCGATTTGAATGGGCGGGCGCGGCCAAGAAAAAAGGCGGCGGCAAGGGCGGCTCGGCAAAAATAGTGGCCAAATACCAGACCGGCCAGCGCAAGGAAATAGAGCGAAACGGGGCGGCGTACGAGCGCTTGGTGGATTACATCGGCCAGTTCCCGGTGGTGATGATCGCGCCTGACGACGTGTCGCTGGTGCAAGACGGCAGCGAAGACCGCCGCCGGTTTCTGGATTCCACGCTCTCGCAGATTTCGCCCCATTATTTGCAAAATCTGTTGGTTTACAATGCCGTGCTGCGGCAGCGCAACGCGCTGCTCAAGCATTTTGCGGAGCAAAAACGCTTCGACGCCACGCTGCTCGAAAGCCTCGACCGCCAAATGCCCGCGCCCGCAACGGCGATTTTTGAGCAACGGAAAAAATTCGTGCAAGCCTTGCAGCCGCTCTTCCTCGAATACTACGCGGCCATCTCCGGCAGCCGGGAAGCCGTGGGCGTGGAATACGAGTCAGACTTGGAAAAGGGAGATTTTGCCGAGCGGCTTCGGCAGGTTTTGGAGAAAGACCGCTTTCTTCAACGCAGCACCGTTGGGCCGCACCGCGACGATTTGGCGCTCAGCATGGACGGCCAGCCCCTGAAAAGATTTGCCTCGCAGGGCCAACTCAAATCCTTTCTGCTCGCTCTCCGCCTCGCCCAATACGAGGTGCTGCGCCGCGAAAAAAACACCAAGCCCATCCTCTTGCTCGACGATATTTTTGACAAACTCGACACCCAGCGTGTTCGCCAATTGGTGGCGCTGCTCATCGAGCGCGACTTTGGCCAAATCTTTATCACCGACACGCAGCGCGAGCGCATCGAAGCAGTCGTGGCTTCTTTTTCAGGGGATTACAAGATTTTTGAACTTGGATGACTGTCCTGCCGAGCAAATTAAAATTTGCTTAAAACCTCTGAGGTCTCTTCCCCTATTTGTGGAATAAAGAGGCTATTCTTTCCCTTTTTGAGGCTGATCATTTTGAGCGGCTGCGTTTTCGGCTGCTCAAAGACATTTTGCCATTTTTGGCAGGGTACTTGGTCTTATTTCGTCCGTGTTCCTAAATCATTTTCACCACAGCCTTAACATTTTCACCACAGCCTTAACTATGAGAAAAATATTTACCGTCTTCATGTTGCTTGCCGCTACGGTCTATTTTTTATCCTGCGTACACGACCCTGACCTCAATTTGGACAAATTGCTGGAGGAACAGTTGAACAACCGCTCTTCGACAGGTTCGTACCAAGGGTATATCCTGCCCAATAGCGATGATTATGCTTCGCTCCCCAATCAGGATCCGAAAAATCCAGTTACTGCGGTCAAAGTCGAACTTGGCAGGATGCTGTTTTTTGAAACAGGGCTTGGCTTGGAGCCCAAGTATTCCGTTTCAAAGGCAACGTACTCTTGCAGCAGCTGCCACATCCCTTCACAGGGTTTTACGGCAGGGCGTTTTCAAGGAATCGCGGATGGGGCGGTAGGCTTTGGCGAACATGGCGAACTGCGTTCCAAGCACCCCATTTATCTTGGCGAAGAAGTGGACGCACAAGGCGCAAGGCCCTTGCCGACCATCAATCTTACTTATGTTACAAACGCACTATGGTCGGGCACTTTCGGCTCTTTTGACGTGAACACGGGCACCGAATCGGTGTGGCATCAGGATACGCTTGTTGAAATCAATTTCAAAGGGCTGCAAGGCCTGGAAGCGAATAACGCGCGGGCTTTGATAGTGCACCGTCAGGTCATCAACAAGGCGGTGACAGATTCGTTGGGCTACACGGAGATGTTCGACCTTGCTTTTCCTGAAATCCCGGTCGAGCAGCGCTATACGCGAGAAACAGGCGCATTTGCCATTGCCGCTTATTTCCGCACCATCCTGACCAACCGTGCCCCCTTCCAAGAATGGCTGAAAGGCAACAAGTCGGTCATGACGGACGAACAGAAAAAAGGTGCCTTGCTGTTTTTTGGAAAAGCGGGCTGCGCCAGTTGTCACAATAGCCCATCCTTGAACAGCTCGCCGCACCAGTTCTTTGCTTTGGGGGTGAAGGATCATTACCAAAGCGGGTTCAATATATTCAGAACTGGGCCAACGGACAATCGCAACAATGGCCGGGGAGGGTTTACCAAAAGAGCGGAGGATTTGCACAAATTCAAAGTGCCACAGTTGTACAATTTGCGGGACGTAGGCTTCTATTTTCATGGGGCGAGCAAGCGTTCTCTAAAGGAGGTTGTTGAATATTTTAACAACGGGGTGCCTGAAAATCCCGAAGTGCCAGCAAGCCAAATTACAGGGTTCTTTCGCCCATTGGGGCTTTCTCCTTTAGAAATTGACGAGCTGGTGGAGTTCTTGGAAAATGGTTTGCACGACCCTGAACTGGAACGGTATGCTCCTGTGCGCACAATGTCGGGCAATTGTTTCCCCAACAACGATGCCCTGTCGAGAATTGAAATGGGGTGCAAGTGAAGGGGGCTCAACATTGCTGCTTTAAAAAAAATGGGGTTGCAAGGCTTTTTGCCAGCACCCCCATTTTTCTTCATCGTTCTGCTCAGTGCACGTTTACTAAACCTCCGAAGGTTGCTCAGTGCACGTTTACTAAACCTCCGAAGGTTTAGTAAACGTACCTCCTGTGAGAATGTAGCATCGGGGTGGCTGCCGCCAACTGCCACCGCCAACTGCCACTGCCAACTGCCTACTCCCCCCCACAACTCGCCGGCCTTTCCTGCGTGATGTAGAGGTCAATTTGCTCGCCCTTGCGCATCGTGCCGTTGGGGTCGTACTTGGGGCTTTGTCGCCAAATGTACGCGCTTTCATCGTCGGTCACCGTCGCGTCTTTTATCACCGTCCCGATGCTGAGTTCGCTGGTTTGCAAAAGAAATTTTGCTTCGCCGAGCGTGCGGCACACGCAGTCAGGGATGATCACGGTGCTGGTCACTTCCTCGCTGACCACAAAGTCAATGGTCGCGCCCATCTCCACCGGCACCGAGCCTTCCCGCAGTTTTTGGGTGATGGTGTCGCCTTTGTAAATTACGTCCACGATGGTGTTTGGCCCCACGCTGGGGTCGGCGGCGCGCGCCACGATGCGGGGCTTGAGGCCGAGCCGGGCGAGGCGGCGGGAATAGATTTCGTAGTCGTCGCCGCTTCTCAGGTCGGGGAGTTTGAGGATGTCGGGGTTATTTTTTGTGACGGTGAAATAAAGGGTGCGGCCTTCTTTCACGCGGCTGTTGGGCTTGGGGTCTTGCGACACGATTTGGCCCGGCGGTTCGCCCGGCACATAAATGGAATCGCTGACGGCCACGCCAAAATCGCGCGAACGCGCCTTTCGCGCCGCTTCGCGGAAACTCATGCCCATGTAGCTGGGCACCTGCACGCTCTCGCCGTGGTTGGTGTAGCATTTGAGCCACCAAAACGTGAGCATCAGCAAGCCGGCCATCACGCCGACCATTCCGAGGCAGTTTTTCAGCACAAACGGTGTGGTGAAGAAGGCGTAGAGTTCAACGCCGAACCGGCGGATTTTTTGCCACATGGGTGAGGGAGGGGTGAGAGGACGTGAGAGAATGTGAGAGAACGTGAGAGGACGTGAGAGGACGTGAGAGAATGTGAGAGGACGTGAGAGAATGTGAGAGAACGTGAGAGGACGTGAGAGGACGTGAGAGAATGTGAGAGGACGTGAGAGAATGTGAGAGGACGTGAGAGAATGTGAGAGGACGTGAGAGAATGTGAGAGGACGTGAGAGAACGTGAGAGAACGTGAGAGAACGCGAGAGGATGTTGGGCAAATGTATGCTGGTCGCCCAAAAAACTACGCCTACTTTGCCCTTGTTCTTTTTGTTTTGCGGAGCGAGAGGGGCTGTCAGGAGGCAAAGATTGTAAAAACCTGCCGAATTGCCACTCACCGACAAGGGCATCCGAAGGCTTTGTCTATTTTTGCAGCCCTATTTATTGGTGATTGCTGATTCTTGATTGCTGATTCCGCATTCCGCATTCCTAATTCCTAATTCGACTTCCCTGTCCTACTTTCAACATTTAAAAAAAATTTCCTCCATGAAAAAAGGGTTCCTACTCCTCTTTTTTGCCGCAATGGCTTTTGCGCCGGCATTTAGCCAACAAATGCAGCACATCTGCGGAAACGCGCGCGATCAATCAGCGCTCCTGCCGCGCCTCCGCGAAAACAAACTCGTGATGGAAGCCATGCGCGCTGCCGCTTCTGACCGTGGCGGCGGCTTGCAATATGTGCCCATCCATTTCCACCTCGTCGGCGACGCAGACGGTGCCGGAAAGCACAAAGAGATAAAAGTGCTGGATCAGCTGTGCAAACTGAACGCTGCCTTCTTGCCCGTTGGGATGCAGTTTTACCTCAGCCCGCACCCCCTGCACGGCCTCTTCGACAAGTCTATCAACCACGACGCGGTGTTCCTCAGCCAGACCAACTCCCTGCTCATGAACCTGCGCCGCCACCAAAATGCGGTCAACGTATTTGTGGTGGAAGAACCTGTACCAGTGGGCAGCGAGCTCCCACCAGGCTCTATCGTCGAAGCGTATTACAGCCCGGCCAGCGACTGGATCGTGAGCCGCAAAACGCAGACCAACGGCACGGAGCCAAACACGACCGTGCCGCACGAAATGGGTCACCTTTTTAGCCTCCCCCACACGTTCTACGGCTATGAGCCCAACCCATTCAACAATGATGGCGACCCGACGTGGCCCATTGCGCCCGTGATTGCCCCTAATAACGACGCTACCTCAGAGCGGAAAAACGGCACCAATTGCGCTACTGCTGCCGACGAAATCTGTGACACTCCGGCAGACTTCAACTGTGGCTATGGCTGGCCCAACAACTGCCCGCTTTACAACTTGGGGGCGAAAGACCCACTGGGGACACTGATCGTGCCAGAGCAGAACAACATGATGAGCTACTTCAACGGCTGCGCCAATTACCACTTCTCGCAAGACCAGATTGGCATTATGAACGCCGACCTGGCCCACGCAACCCGCAACTATCTGGACAACACTTTTGTGCCCACGGCCACTGACATCACCTCGCCCACCGACTTGATCATAGCGCCCGCAAATGCCGGTACCGTGGCCTATTACAACAGTGTGCTGCTCGAATGGCAAGCCGTGCCGGGCGCGACGCACTACCTGATAGACATAGACATCACGCCCACGTTTGCCACGCTGTCCGCCCAAGTTTTGGTCGAAACGGGCACCAGCAAACTGATCACCAACCTTGCGCCAAGCAAAACTTATTACTGGCGCATCAAGCCGTTCAATGCCCTCGTGGGCTGCGCGGCTCCCCGGACCCGCAATTTCAAAACGCCTATCACTATTTTGTCCACCCTCGAAATCGAGGGCCTCACGGCTTGGCAGATTTCTCCCAACCCCGTAGCGAACGGCGAGTCGGCCAACCTGAACATCCTGACGGAAAAAGCCTTTGAGGCGGTGCTGCGCATCACGGACGCAGCCGGGCGCACCATTTCGGTGCAGCAAAACGTCGCGTTCCCGCAAGGCGAATCCACCTACCAACTTGGCACGGAGGGTTTGCCCAACGGCCTCTACTTCGTGTCGCTCGAAAGCGGCAACGGGCGCAACGTTCGCAAGATGAGCGTTTTGCGGTAGCGTACATTTCTTGTCCTCCTTCGGTCACCGCAGGCGTATCGCTGGCTGAAATTGCACGGGGCAGGTTTTGTCAATTGACAAAACCTGCCCCGTAGATTTTGAAACGCCGGTCAAGCAATCGCGCAACCCCGCCGGCCATATTTCCGTGTAGTAAACGGTCAGCCCGCACGATTAAACCTCCTACCTTTCGCCGCTTCAAAGGGCTACTCCTTAGTGCCCCTTAGTTCCTTCGTGTTTTGAAATTTACAACACGGTGCATAAAAGTCTTTTCTATGAAATATTTCTCCTTTCCCGCCTTGCTGGCAATGTTGTTTTTTGCCCAAAACCTATGGGCGCAAAACCTCCCCAACTCCATGTACTTCGCTGAAAGCGAGCACACGCTCTACACCAACGGGCGGGTTTCGGAGGGGCTTTACGACGAAAGCACCTTGCGCGATTTCCACCTCTGGTTCGCCCAGCCCGACTACTGGCAGCAGCTGAAAAACAACTACCCCAGCAAAACCGACCTGCCCGCCACCATGGTGGTGGAAGGCGACACGTTCTTCAACGTGGGCGTTCGGTTCAAAGGCCAAACCTCTTATTCGCAGACGCAGAATTCGGACAAAAAATCCTTCAACATCACGATGGACTACGCGGTGGCAGGGCAGGATTTGGACGGCTATTCCACGCTGAACCTGAACAACTGTTTTGAAGATGCCTCCTTCATGCGCGAGGTGTCGTACCTCCACCAGATACGCCGGCACATTCCGGCGGCGCGGGCGAATTATGTGCGCCTGTTCATCAACGGCACGAGCTGGGGCATCTACCCCAACGTGCAGCAACTCGACGGCGACTACCTAAAAGAGTGGTTTTTTAGCAACGACGGTACGCGCTGGCGCGCTGACCGCCCGGCAGGAGGTGGCGGCGGCGGCGGCCCCATGTGGGGCGACGGCACGGCTGGGCTAAACTACCTCGGTGCCGATACGGCTTTGTACAAAGTGCATTACACCCTCAAGACCGCCAACAAACCCAACCCTTGGGACGACCTCGTGAACGTGTGCAAAGTGCTGAACACGACCCCGCTCTCCAACCTCGAAACGGAAATGGCCGAAGTGCTCGACCTCGACCGGACGCTCTGGTTTCTGGCTTCCGAAATCGCGTTCTCTGACGACGACAGCTATGTTTTCAAAGGGCGCATGGACTACTATCTCTATTGGGACCCCGAAACCCAGCGCATGACCCCGCTCGAATTCGACGGCAACTCCGTGATGAAAAACAACGCCGTCAACTGGGGCGTTTTTTACAACGAAACCAAGGTGAACTACCCACTGCTCAACCGCCTCTTGGCCGTGCCGAGCATCCGCCAGCGATACCTCGCCCACTTCCGCACCCTCGTGGCCGATGAGATGAACACCACAGAATTCAACGCGCTCGTAGACCAATACGACGCAGTGATAAATGCCGGGGTGCAGACCGACACCAAAAAACTCTACTCGTTCAACCAATACGGCTCGGAAAAACAAACCATCAAAACCTTTGTGCAAAACCACCGCAACACCCTGCTGAACCATTTTGAAATGACTGCCGTCGGCCCCAGCATCAGCAATGCCACCATGACGAGCGCGGCAGGCGCTTGGGCCGACCCGCTGGCCGACGCGCCCGTCACAGTCACGGCCACCATTACTTCGGCCAGCGGCATTTCGGCGGTTTCACTGTTCCATTGCCCGGCGGCGTATGGCCATTTCACCAAAACTACGATGTACGACGACGGTCAGCACAACGACGGCGCAGCAAGCGACGGCGTTTTCGGCGGCCAAATCCCCGGCTTCGCCACGGGAACGCTCGTCCGATTCTACCTCGAAGCGGCTGCAAACAACACCGCCAAAACAGTGGCGTACCTGCCCGTTGGTGCCGAACACGATGTGTTTTACTACAAAGTTGGCGCGGCATGGGTTGAAAACCCGCCCGTGGTCATCAACGAAATCATGGCATCCAACACCACCACGGCTGCCGATGAAGAGGACGAATACGAGGACTGGATTGAACTCCACAACTTGACGAACGCAGCCGTTGACCTCACGGGCTACGCGCTTTCTGACAATCCTGCCAACCCCCAGAAATGGATTTTCCCAGCCGGCATCAGCATTCCCGCCAACGGCTACCTCATCGTGTGGGCCGACGAGGACGGAACGCAGGGGCCGCTCCACGCCAGTTTCAAACTATCTGCTTCGGGCGAGTCGCTCAGCCTCGTGGATTCACAAGGATACTTTCTCGACACCCTCAGTTTCGGCCAGCAAGTGACCGACATGGGCTACGCGCGCCTACCCAATGGCACAGGGCCGTTCGTCATCCAAGCACCCACGTTTGGGGGATTCAACGGCACCGTGCCGACTTTGGAGCCGGGCAATTCGGCGGACAATGCCATCGCTGTTGCGCCCAACCCCGCGAGCGAAATTTTGAACATCCACCTCTTGGGAGAAAAAATCGAAGGCCTCCTGCTGGTGACCGATGCTACTGGCCGAACGGTTTTGGCAACCGAAGCCCAGCCCACGCAAACACTCCCCGTGGCCGACTGGCCCGCCGGGATGTACTTTTTGAAATGGGGCAATGTGGCGGCTAAGGTGGTGCTGCGCTGAGGGAGCGCGGGTTACACTATTGAGAGTCTCACTTCAAGTGAGACTCTCAATAATACAATGCCTCACTTTTGACATCAATCAAATAGCCCGAATCATGGAAGTTGCAACAAAGGATATCGCCCACCCTGAAAGCATCACCTACGCGGAGTTCCAAAACATGGAAATCCCAGAAGGCGACACGGACATCTATGAACTCCTTAATGGTCAAATCGTGAGAAGAGCTTCCCCCAACACGCCCCATCAGCGGGTGTCGTTCGCCCTCAGCGGCGAGTTCGGCATTTACAATCGCCAGAAGAACGTCGGCCAGTTTTTCACGGCTCCTTATGACGTTTACCTTGATCAGTTCAACGCAGGTTTACAGCCAGACCTGCTGTTCGTGTCGCACGAGCGCGACTTCGTCATCCGGGAAGACAACGGCCTTGTAGGTGCGCCGGATTTGGTGGTTGAGATACTTTCCAAAGGCATCATGAGCAAAGACCGGGGCGACAAGCGCGACGTGTACGAGCAGTTTGCCGTGCGGGAATACTGGGTAGTTGACCCTCAAAACAAGAGCATCGAAGTGTACCGCATGGAAAACAACCGTTACCGGCTTTTCTCTTCCGCTGCCGAAGAAGGGGTGGTCAAGTCATCTGTGCTACCAGATTTTGAAATGGAAGTGAAAATGGTTTTTGGCTGATTCAAGCCTTGTCCGTGGCCGGTTGGCCCGCCGTTTTGAAATGGGGGAATGTGGCGGCCAAGATGGTACTGCGGTAGCGCGCCAAAGAGCCGAAAATTTGAAAAGCGATTTTGGCAGGCCGAACTACCTTTGCCCGCTTTTCAAATATTTCCAACCACAACATGAATTTCGATCTGATCGTAATCGGCAGCGGCCCCGGCGGGTATGTGGCTGCCATCCGCGCCTCCCAACTGGGCATGAGCGTCGCCGTCATCGAGCGCGAAAGCCTCGGCGGCATCTGCCTCAACTGGGGCTGCATCCCCACCAAAGCCCTCCTCAAAAGTGCCCAAGTGTTTGATTACCTCAACCACGCCGAAGACTATGGCATCAAGGTCGGCAAGCCCTTGGCCGATTTCGACGCGATGATAAAGCGCAGCCGGGGCGTGGCGGATGGCATGAGCAAAGGCGTACAGTTCTTAATGAAAAAGAACAAAATCACGGTCATCATGGGCAGTGCCAAATTGGCCAAAGGCCCAAAAGTAGCCGTGACAGATGCCGAAGGAAAGGTGACGGAATACACCGCCAAGAGCATCATCATCGCTACCGGCGGGCGGGCGAAGGAATTGCCCAACCTCAAGATTGACGGCAAAAAAATCATCGAATACCGCAAGGCCATGTCGCTGGAACAACAACCCAAACGTATGGTCGTGGTAGGTGCAGGGGCTATCGGTGTCGAGTTTGGCTACTTCTACCACACCCTCGGTACCGAGGTGAGCATCGTCGAGTTCATGGAACAGGGCCTCGTACCCCGTGAGGATGCCGATATCTCGAAAGAACTTACGAAACTGTACACACGCAAAGGCATGAAGGTGTACGCAGGCTGGGCCGTAGAAAATGTAGACACCTCCGGTAAAGAGGTGAAAGTCAACATGAAAAACCGCAAGGACGGAGCCACCGAGACCATCGTTTGCGACGTCGTGCTCAGCGCCGCCGGCGTAACACCCAACACCGAGAATATAGGCCTCGAAGACCTCGGTATAGCCACCGATCGCGGGTACATCACCGTGGACGAGTACTACCGCACCAACGTACCCGGTGTGTTCGCCATCGGCGACGTATTGCCTACTCAGGCGCTCGCACATGTAGCCAGCGCCGAGGGCATCACTTGTGTGGAGAAAATAGCCGGGCACGATCCCGGCACGATCGACTACAACAACATCCCCGGCTGTACGTATTGCTTGCCCGAAATCGCTTCTGTTGGTTATACCGAGGCTGCGGCTAAAGAAGCGGGATTGGATGTGCTGGTTGGCAAATTCCCGTTCACGGCCTCCGGCAAAGCAAAGGCCGCGGGCACGCCGGAAGGTTTTGTAAAAGTGATTTTTGACAAAAAATATGGCGAATGGCTCGGCGCGCACATGATTGGCGCCAATGTGACCGAAATGATCGCCGAGGTGGTAGCCGCCCGTAAACTGGAGACTACGGGCCACGAAATCCTCAAGTCCATACACCCGCACCCGACTATGAGCGAGGCTGTTATGGAAGCTACAGCAGCGGCATATGGTGAGGTGATTCACTTGTAACGGGGGATAGCAACCTTTCCAGGTTGTTAAAATTTAGAAAGGTTACTCCCACAAAACGCTGCGCCCCCGGCGAATGTACCGGCGAATATTGACCCAAAAGGCTACCACCAGGTACAGGATCAGTGGTGACCCCATCGTGACGAACGATGTGTAGATGAAGTACTTGCGTACCACAGCAGGGGCTAAGCGCATTTTTTCTCCAAGGTATTGGCAAACGCCGAAAGCGTGCCGTTCTACCATGTCTTTGAGCCAGTTGCTAAGCATAATTTGAGGGATTTTTCACGGGACAAATGTAACAACTTTGACGCGTGATGCGCTTAAGAACGCGGACGAAAGTCGGCTGTGAGCATTTACCGCAAAGGTATTTCAATTACCCACGCATAAGCGCCCTTCAGCGCCGGCGCAACGGTTTGCGGCAATTTTATCACCATGTCGTTACCCTTGCAGGCCCATTCCAGTGGTTTGGCCTGGCCGAGCAGGTAAACGGAGCCTCCCTTCGGCGGGCAGGTATTTTTCAGAACAAGTTCAGCGGGCGGGTTTGGCTCGTTTTCACCAGCGAGGTACATAGCGTACAAGGTGGTTCCTATTTGCGTAAACGCCACATTATCCTGTCGGAAAGTGCCGCTTTCGGGTGTTTTCGTCCCGTAAATGGCAACGCTGTTCAACGCCATCCACTGCCCGATAGCGGCCAGGCGCTCGTACGCCTCGGGATGCCAGGCACCATCGGGACCAGGCGCAATATTGAGCAACAAATTGCCGCCCTTGCTGACCACATCGCACAAGGCGTGTACCAATTGACGCGGGGTTTTGTAATTCTCCTTGGGCACAAACGACCACGAGCCACCCATCGTCATGCAGGTTTCCCAAGGCACACCAAGCGGCTCCGCCGGGATGCCCTGCTCCGGCGTGAGGTAGTTCTCAAATTCGCCGGGTATCCACCGGTCCACGATCATAATACCGGGCTGTTGTTGCCGGGCCATGGCGGCAATGCGGGGCATATCCACGTCCTGACCGGCGGGTATACCGCGTTGCCACGATTCCGTACGATCAATAGTAGCAGTCGGGCGGACCCATGCCCCGTCGAGCCAGAGCAGATCGATGCGGCCGTAGTCGGTGCAGAGTTCTTCCAACTGTTTGAACGTGAAGTCGCGATAGCGCTGGTAGCGGTCGGGGTATTTGTTCAGATCGTAGCTAACATTGCGGTCTTTTGGCGGGAAGTAAGGCCACCAAAAATCAGGCATGTGCCAGTCTGGTTTGGAAAAATAGGCTCCCACCTTGAAGCCCGTTTTCCTGAAGGTCTCGAAAATTTCCTTCGCTACATTGGCTCTTGGGTTTTGGGAAAACGGGCAGATCGAACCGGTGATCTTGTAGTCGGTCTGTTTGGTGTCGAACATACAAAACCCGTCGTGGTGTTTGGTGGTGAAAACCACATAGCGCATGCCCGCCTTACGGGCTGCATCGGCCCACTTTTCCGGGTCAAATTGTGTCGGATTGAAGGTCGTTTGCAGGTTTTGGTAAGCATTTTTATAGGCGTACCAGTCAGCAGCGTGCGGGCCCCGGCGTTCACACCAGCCCTCGTCCTCGGGGCACAAACTCCAGCTCTCCACGATACCCCACTGGCTGTATGTGCCCCAGTGCATTAGCAAACCGAATTTCAGGTCTTGCCACTCCGACAGGTTTTTTTGCACCAACGGATCCACAGGGGGAACGTACAACCGAGCATGGTGCTGAGCACACAGGGCTAAGGGTAGAGCCAGGAAAAACAAAATACGCAAGTAAACCATGGCGGCAAAGGTACCAAGTGTTTTGAAATGTGCCTCGACACACCCTAGTCGGCGTTTCATTGGGCGGTGCAAAATGTGCGCTTGACCGGCTAATCCGGTTTTTTATCGAGAACACGCAAACGTACTGCAACTCTTGCGACGATCACTGTGTCTGTACAGCCGAAACAAAAACATCTAATTTTAATTGAGCTATGAAAACAAGGTTCCTTTTCACCATTGCCCTTTTGTTGGGTATTAATGCCGCTCATTGGGCGCAAACTACACAGACCACTAAAAACTCCGACCTACCCTATGTGGAGGTGGTGGTCACACAAGAAAAAATCTGGTTGATGCCCGACGAGCTGCCCGTTGCCGACCTGCACGTGAAAGTGCTAAACAACACCGGCAAGGTCGTCCTGCAAAAAACGTACAACTCCGAAACCGAGGACTGGTCGCTTGACGTGTCCAGCCTCGCTGCTGGCAAGTACAAAATCCTCATCGGTACCAATCAGACAGAATATCTTAGCAAGCAAGGCCCGAAAGGCTTGCTATGAGACTCAAACAAATAAACAATACGGGTCTGGGTCGGTCAAGCGTCATGCTTGCCGACCCTTTTTCTTTTTTGCCCCCCAAGTTGGGCCATGCGGCGGTTTTTCCCGAACGTTGCCGCCCGTAACAGCGTGGGCAGCAAATGGGCTGCCCCGCGTTTGCCCACCGTCCACCAATGAACACGATTTTCAACGAAGACTGTATCGCCGGCATGGCCCGGCATTTGCCCGATGCGAGCATTGACCTCGTCATCACCGACCCGCCTTTCGGTATTGATTTTCAGGCCAAACGCGGCAATTACAACCGCAAGGGCAGCCGGGTACTCGAAGGATACAACGAAGTGAAGGGCAATGACTACCTCCAATTCACCCGCGACTGGCTCGCTGAAGTGAAGCGCGTGCTCAAGCCCGACGGCAGCATCTACATTTTTTCCGGCTGGAACTACCTCAAGGACCTGCTCACCGCTATAGATGAGCAGGAGCTAACCCTCATCAACCACCTCGTCTGGAAATACCAGTTCGGTCTCGTCACCAAACGCAAGTATGTCACATCG
>JBJXFT010000302.1:0-4600 GCA_046155725.1 Saprospiraceae bacterium | reverse complement strand
CCGTCAATTTTTTGACTTCCAAACGGGAAGCCTGCTCCACACCTTCGATTTTGGCGATTTGCCGCCAGGCGTATATTCTTTGAGGATACAGGCGCAAGGCGAGGCGAAGCAGGTGCAAGTGGTGATTCAGCGGTAATGCCATGCAGGCCTTTTTTGTACCGGCTGCTTTATCTGCCGAATTTCAGAGAAAAACGCGACCTCTGTTTTCACGATGGGCGGCCGGCAGCTAAAGCAGCCGGTACATGGGCCCTTTCATCACACTAAAATTTTTTCAATGAAAAATTCAATACCAACGCTGTGGGTGTTGCTCATCGCAGCATCGCTCGCAAATGCTCAAGCCCCTTACACATTCACCCGACCTTATGGCGCGGTGCAAACCGATATAAACCGGGGCTACAAAATCATCCCCACCCAAGAGGGCAACTACGTCGTGGCCGGCGTTTGGAACGGGCAGGGCTACCTCATGAAATTGAACTGCAAAGGCGATTCGATGGATCGAAAAACCTACACGGCAGTGGTGGGCGGCAATTCCACGATAACCGACGTGCTCGAACTCCCCAACGGCGACCTCTTGGTGGGCGGCCATTGCGACCACTGCGTTGCGGGCGACACGACGGGCAAGGTGCTGTTGTTCGAGACCGACGCCGCGCTCCACTACAAGCCTTCCGTCGGCGTGAAAAAATTCCTGCCGCCCGTGACGGGGCCTTTGATGACGACCGGGGAAGCGTTTCCCGAAACCAAACTCGCCGCAGCAAGCGACGGCGTGTACGTGCTTTCCATCACGCATTGCCTGAGCGACGCGAACCCTACTTTTGGATGCTGGAACACAGAGGACTCTTATGTCACCAAATTAGACAACGCGCTCAACATCCAATGGCACAAACTGCTCAATTACAAGAACGACTTTATCTTTCATTACGAGAACGACGCGCAAATACAGCACACTCCAAGCGGTCTTTACGTCAGTCGTTGGGGGAATCATTTCTTGGGGGGATTTACCGGGCAACCGGATTCGAGTGTGGTGCAAAAAACCGATTTGAACGGCAACCCCGTGGTTTCCAAAACTTTCAGAGGCCGCATCAAGAGCACAACGATGAACCCTGCGGGCACGGTGCTGACTTGCGCGGGCGACACAGGTTCGGTTGCGTGGTTGGTGAATCTGGATGCCAACACGCTCAACGTGCTGAGCCAGACATTCCTGCCCGCACCCGCTGGCCTATCTATCCATGATGTGCAGTACAGCACCGACGGTCACTTGCTCATAGGGACCCGACACGTTCAGCCCTCGGCCCTGCGGTCGCGGGTCTATCAAATGCAAAGCGACTTCACGATACTGGATATTGACACCATCCCCAATCCCGACAACATCACCAACATGGGCATCACCAGCGTTTGGCCGACCAATGCCGACGGCAGCCGTTTTGTGTCCTGCGGCATACGGGGGTTTTACAACCGCACCTTTTTTCACGCGCTGAGCGATTGCCTGCCATTTACTTTCACGCTGACAAACGTGACCCCGGCCACTTGCAACGGTTTTTCCAACGGTTCGGTCATGCTCTCCGTGAGTAGCGGCTATGGCCCTTTTGAGTTTCGCAAGGACAACGGCTCGTGGGCAAGCAGCAACACATTCAACAACTTGGCCGCAGGTAACTACACCCTCTACGCCCGCGACGGCAACGGAAATATCCTGTCGCTCCCTGCGACCATTGCCCAACCCCCGGCCCTCACCGCTACCGCTTCTGTAAGTCTGAATGTCATTACAGTCGTCGCTACCGGAGGTGCGTCACCGTATCAATACCGGCTCGCCGGAGCGGGCGGGTATCAACCTTCACCGGTTTTCGACAGCCTCGCCAACGGCAGTTACCTTCTCCTTGTGCTGGATGCCAACGGCTGCTTAATGTCAACTACTGCCCTTGTCAATGTGCCGCCGCTTCAAGTTTCGGTAGCCCTGGGCGGGCCGATTTTATGTTTTGGAAATACCACGGGCGAAATTACCGTGACCGCTTCTGCCGGGGTGCCGCCTTATTGGTACAGCCTGGACAATGGCCCCTTACAAAGCGGGAACGTATTCTCAGGGCTGGGGGCGGGCAGTTACGCTATCGTGGTGACAGATTCACAGGGAAAGACCAAGTCCAACTCGGCCATGCTGAGCAGTCCGCCCGTGCTCTTGGTTTCTGTCGGTGTAAATCAATCGAGTATCACTGCCACTGCCTCTGGTGGCACGCCCCCGTGGCAATACAGTCTCGATGGGCAAAACTTCCAACCGAGCAATGTCTTCCCCAGTTTGAACGACGGCACCTACACCGTCACCGTAAAAGATGCCAATGGCTGCACGGAAACAGAAATGGTTACAGTAGCCACTCCGCCGACGGCCTGTTTCAGCGCCAACCCGACGATTGGCTGCGAGCCTTTGACGGCTCAATTCACGAACTGCTCTTCGGCCAATGCCGGCGCATTCCTCTGGGAATTTCCCGGTGGCAACCCTTCGAGTGCCACTGCTGAAAACCCGACCGTGACTTACAGCGAACCTGGGTCATACTCCGTGACGCTCACGGCAAGCAATACGGCAGGCACGAATACAACAGTGCAAACGAATGTGATTGTCGTGCTTCCCAATCCCGAGGCGGGTTTTACATTCAGCCTGAACGGTCTGACTGCCATGTTCCACAGCACTTCGATGAATGCCGATTCGTACTTCTGGGATTTTGGAAACGGGCAGACTAGCATCGAAGAAAACCCCACACACACCTACACGGCCGCTGGAACCTACACCGTGACGCTGACTGCTACAAACGAATGTGGCTTCTTCACCATCTCGATGGAGGTGACGGTGACGACCGTCGGCACAAAATCTCCAGATTGGCTCACAGATTTCCGTCTGTCGCCCAATCCTGCTACCGATGCCTTCACTGTGGAAATGGGCGGCTTGGCCGCCGACCAAGTTGAGTTCAGCCTGGTCGCTTCAGGCGGGCAAGTTGTGCTCCAAGAACAGGCCAATTTTCGCCTCGGCACCTTGACCCAACGTTTTGAAACAAGCGACCTGCCGGCAGGGCTGTACCTGTTTCGCATTCAGGCGGGTGAGCAGATGAAGTTCGCCAAAGTTGTGGTACAGCGTTGACACATTCCGGTTGACTTTTTGCGCTTTCTCACTTTTCACCCTTTCACAAAAAAATTGACAATCATGAAAATCACCTTGCTATTCCCCGTCTTGCTGACGCTTTGCTTCCATTGGGCATTCGCCCCTCAAACCGCCACCGCGCAACACAGGGGAGTCTTTTACGGCTCGCCGGGCATAAACGATGCTTGCTACAAGCTCATCCGCACCGCAGACGAACACTACGTCACCGCTGGCCGGGTAAACAACAAAGCGGCCCTCTACAAATTTGATTGCGCGGGCAACATCGTGGACTCGTTCCGATTGGCCATGCCCAATTCTCCTTTCCACGAATTTTTTGATGTGCTGGAGCTGCCCAACGGCGAATTTGTCGCCATAGGTCATGTGGACATTGCGGGCCCAAAAGAAGGCTTGGCTGTCCGCTTCACTGCTGATTTGCAAGCATTGGATTTCAAAACCTTTCTTGACCTCGACAGGGACATCAGCTTGCGCCAGATAGTGCGTAACAATGCCGGACAAGTGTTTGTGGGCGGACTCGTGCAAGGCGTAGACATTGATTACAGCAATGTTTTTTGTGCCACTTTCAGTGTTGCCCCACTGGTGCTGCAAGACAGCATAACCGAATTTACAAATGGCGTAGATGAGGTTTTTTCCCTGACACTCTGTGCTGACGGCAACCTGCTGCTGACGGGCGTAGGCAGGTATGGCAACATTTTTTTTGGCGAATCGCTGACTGACAAGTATGCTTTTGTCCGAAAAATAAAACCTGATGGAACGCTCTTGTGGGAGTATGTGCGCAACGCAGAGATTTTCAAAAACAAGTTCGGCCTATCCTATTTCGGCGATGCGATAGAAAATGAAAACACGGGCAACATACTCGCCGTGGGCAACAAGTTCACGGGCGACACGCTGACCAACGTGCTGGACGCGCACTTTCTGCTGCTGTCGCCCAATGGTCAGCCGCTCGATGCCCTCACCATTGTCATGCCCGGCAGCCAGAACCTTTATCAGGTTATCCCTTCCCCCAATCCCGACGTGCCGGGGTTCTTTGCAGTAGGCGATAGTACGCCCGCTGTTGAGCCAATTAAACGGGCAGCACCGCTTTTGATCACCGTGAATGAGGTGAACCAAAAAATCGAGCTGCACTCCGCCCTCACCAACCAAGCAGGCCCTCTCACCATCCGTTCGACGGTGCAAGTGTCGGAAGCCCCTCCCCGCGTCGCCTTCGCGGGCATTTACTACAACCCTGCCGAGCCGGGAGAGAACCATGACCTGTACATTGCGCTGCCCATGTTGGAAGTCGAGATAGCCGAGTCCGGCGGCACCTTGACGGCGGCTGTGCTGCCTGTTGGCAACGGCTACCAATATCAATGGTACACAAATGGCCAGCCGATTCTGGGGGCTAACGGCCCTGCCTTCACGCCGACCACCAGTGGCGAATACACCGTTGTGGTAATTGACCCAGAGTATTGTACGGGCGAACAG
>JBJXFT010000292.1:0-14654 GCA_046155725.1 Saprospiraceae bacterium | reverse complement strand
ACGACGCGCTGGGCTGGGACGGCACGTTCCGGGGTTCGCCCTTAAACCCGGGGGTGTTTATCTGGGCCGCCGAAGTGGAGTTTGTGGACGGCCAAGTGGAGGTGATTTATGGGGATGTGACGGTGCTTAGGTAGAATCTGAAATCGGAAAAACAAAAAGCCGCTCCTTTCGGGAGCGGCTTATGCTTTGGTCAGATGTAAATCGGTCTGGGAATGCTTAAGATTAAATCGGTGATTAGGCGAGTGTTTGTGTTTCCCTAATTTGATATTGAAACGCGGGGTGGGGCGGGTGGTCACGGATTAGGAGAATAAAATTTATGTTCTCAAAGAACTGCCCGATAAAAAGGAATTCAAAGGCCAGATATGAATCTATATTTGCGCTCTTATCCGCCTGATTTTCAGTGAATCTATTGGAAACAACGATTAGCCAACTTCAAGATGCGCTCGCCGAGGCCCGCGGTGATGCGCTGACGCTATTTCGCCAAAAAATCAAATCTTCCTCCGATTTTTACGACGAAATTTTAGTGCTGTCAGGTCGCTACAACCTAGCCGATAGGGAGTACCACAAAGACAATATTACTTTGGCTGACCGCAAAAAGGTTTTCAATGGCGTTCACGCAGCACTTAGTGATTTGCTGGAAAAATTGACCGACGACGATTTGGCACCGCCTCCGCCTGACCCGGAATTCGCAAAAACAATGGGGCTGCCAGTTCCTCTCGAAAATGATTTTGACTCCGTGTTCAAAGAACTGCAGTTGAACTGGAGAAAAGTGAACACACTGCAGCTGGTAGACTGCAACCGCAAGAACGAATACGATGCTATTTGGGAGAAATACAGCCAACGCCAGAAACAAGGCCAGAAATTCCAGTTCTTTTTTATCAATGCTTGCCCGACTCAAAGGCCAGAGGATTTCGCGGAGCGCTTTATCCTGGAAAAATTGGACGACCTGAGCGACGAGGAGCGGGAAGCCATTTTAGTGAATCCCGATCCTTCAGATTCACACCGCTTGAATAAGGAAGAACTCCCTTTTGACAAACGTGAATTGGATGGCTGCAAAAAGAAATTTTCCAAATACTTTGAAGAGAGATTTAAGTTTGAAGCGATTGGCCTCGTGCCTGAGGTGAATATTGAAACTTGTGTCCGTCAAAAGTTTGAAGGGAAAAAATGTGTCACTTTTATATTCAGCATCAATGCTTCCCAATGGAATTCTGTGCTTTCTGAGTATTTGGAGTGGATGAGGGACACGTTCATGAAAATCGAAAATACTGAAGGCTTGCCAGAATTCTTGTTCTTCTTTGTAGTGAAAGTGCTTAGGCTTCACGAGGGAAAAACTCCAGATTCTTTGAAAAATGCTTTGGAAGAGATGCTCAAAATGAACGACTTGGCCAATCCCAAAGACGCTGCCGGCAAGCCGCTCCCGCCACCTCCCTCCGTCGCCTACGATGTAATCATGCCACTAAAGCCAATCCCGAAGGACGAGGCCATCCTATGGTTTACAGAATTGGGGAAGGAGGCCGACCTTCAAAAAATTGAAAACCTGTTGATGCTCACTTTACAGCGCAACCCGACCGCACTTACCCGTCTTCCCCGTTTTATGGACAAAGAGAAGGGTTCTATTGATATGCTGGACATGGTAGACCTCCAAGAAAAACTGTACCGATACGCTATAAAATACGCGGCCTAAAATCTGACAAACCATGGCAAAAAAATCCGACGCTCCCACGCCTACGCTGCCCACGCCCCTCCACAACCCTCGCCTGCGCGACCCGAAACTTTACCAACCCTCCGATGCCCTGTGGGATGCGGTGCAAGTGTCGCTCTTGCTCGAACAGCCGCTGTTGGTGACAGGCGACCCGGGTACGGGCAAGACCGAATTGGCCAGCTACATCGCCGACCATTACGGCTTGGGCAAGCTGGAGGTGTTCAATGCCAAGACCACCAGCGCGGCCAACGAACTCTTTTACAAATACGACGCGCTGGCGCATTTTCAGCAGAGCCATCAGGGTGGGGAACCGTTTCCGTTGGAAGAAGTGGAAAGACTGTTCATCCGATACCAGGCCTTGGGCAAGGCCATTCAGGCAGAAAACCGAACGGTCGTACTGATTGACGAGATAGACAAGGCCCCGCGCGACCTGCCCAACGACGTGCTGGCAGCCATTGACCGTATGGAATTCGAGGTGCCGGAATTAGACAACAAACCCTACAAAGCCACGCATCGCCCCATCGTGGTCATCACCAGCAACTCGGAGAAAAACCTGCCCGATGCTTTCCTGCGTCGCGTCGCCTATTTCCACATCATGCCGCCAAGCGAGCCAGAACTCGTCCAGATTTTGCAAAACAAAGTGGGCTACAAGGCCGCAGAAGGGGACGAGAAGGAAATACCGGGCTACCAAGAGGAGGAAATAAAACCGCTTGTCGCTCATTTCAACGCCATCTGCGAAGCAAAAACGCTCCAAAAGAACCCTGCCACTGCCGAGCTCCTCCACTGGGTTTCGCTGCTGCACCATTACAAGTTCAAGCCGGAGAACCTTGTCAGCAAGTCCCTCGACGTCCAGGCCCGCGCCATTTTGTTGAAATCCTATTCCGTGCTGGCAAAAACCAAAGACGACCTGAAAGAACTGTCCGAACGCTTGAAGAAACTCTGATCCCCTCATGCAGCAGCCTTTCACCCATGCGCTCGTGGCCGATTTGCTTTCGGCATTCGAATCAGCCACGGGCTTTCCCCTTGGCACGGCGACGCATTTGCAGGTGCAGGAATTGCTGCGCAGATTGCCCGGCGACATAAAACCAGAAAGACTGAAAACTTTGCTAAGCCCCGTTCTTTGCAAAGACGAGGACGAGCAGGCGCGGTTTTACGCGATTTTTGATAAAAGTTTGGAACAACGGATCGAGGTGGAAAAGGAGTTGGGCAAACTGCTCCGCGAATACCCCGAACCTTCAAAGTGGAAGCCAAAATGGAATTGGGCGACGGCGGCGACCATTTTGACGCTGATGGCTTTGTGGGCGCTGGGGCATTGGTCGGGGATGGCTTCTCCAAAAGAGATACAATTCGGCGTGCCAATGTTCGTGTCCATTCGACTCGGCGACACCACCAAGACCCTTGCGGTGGATTCCATGAAATGGGACAGGCACATCGCCGACCGCATTGCCGATTTCCACAAAATACAAGGAGACACTGCAGCCGACTTGCGCGTGGATGCCCCAGCGGGCAAAATCTATTATAGCGGCTTTCGGGTGGGAGCCGACACCGTTTCCTTGCGCGTTTACCCCAAGCGTTGGCAACACGCCAAAATCTGGAGACAGCAAATCGTTTTTAGTGTTCGAGATACGGCACGAAGAATTGACCCTCTTCCTACGAGGTGTGATTCTTGCAAATATGCCATTCCCTACCCCCGAGACCCGGGCGATTGGGAACCGCCCACTCCGACAGCCCTACAACAATTTCTGTTTGACTACGAATACCCCATAAAAGCCGCCGCCATCTTGCTGAGCGGATTGTTGCTTTGGATGATTGTGCGCCGCATCAAGCGCGCGCGAAACCCGGAGCGTATCCTCGCCGAATACAAGCCAAACACCAAGTCGCCGTTTACTTGGAATGTCCATGTTGACCAGCCCCCTGTGACATTCAGCGATCTCTACCGAGAGCTGGTGCAACAACTCCGCCGCCGCGAGCAGGACGACCAATGGAGGCTCGATATGCCGCGCACCGTTCGTGCCACGGTGGACAAGGGCGGCTTGCCACAGCTCCGTTTCTCCCGCCGAACCCGCCCGGCGGAATACCTTTTGCTGATTGACCGCCACTATGGGCGCAACCATCAGGACCGGCATTTTGATATGCTCTATCGCGCCTTCAAGAGCCAAGATGTGCTGGTGGACCGCTATTGGGCAGACGAAGGCGACGCCCGGCACGTGTGGAACGAGAAACACCCCAAGGGCCTCAGCCTTCGAGATTTGTACACGCTCCACCCCAACAGCCGTGTCTTGCTGCTGAGCCATGGGGATCACCTGCTCAGCAACGACACTGGCAACGTGACCAAATGGGCGGCAAAGAATTTTTCTGCTTGGAACAACCGGGGGGTGCTGACCCCACAGCCCTTGTCTACTTTTGGCCGCAGGGAACGCCGCTTGCAGGAGATGTTTCAGGTTTTGCCCGCTTCCCTTTCGGGCTTCCGGGATGCGGTCGAACTTTTCAACAACCCAGAAGAAAGAACGCCCAAACTCGATCCGCGCCGATTCCCCGACGCGGCGCAAGAGCCGGTTCAGATCATTGACAATGACCTGATAAAAACTCTACACCATTATTTCAAGGAGGCAAAATCCACCGCGCTCCATGGTGAAGTAACAGATGAATCCATCACCCCGCTTACCCTTTGGGTCGCTGCCTGCGCCGTTCACGTTGAGCTGCATTGGGACCTCACGCTCTATCTCGGCCAACTGCTGTCGGGCCTGCCCGCCGAAGCTGTGGCGCAGGCGGGCGAAAAAGACAAACTCCTGACTTCCGAAAACTTGGCCCTGCTTTCCCGTTTCCCTTGGTTTGTGGAAGGCAAAATCCCGCTCGAAGCACGCAAAGCGCTCCTCACTTGGCTTGAGCGCGAACACCCAGACACGCTTTACCTTATCCGCGAAGGGCTGCACAACATCCTCAAAGACAAAAAGAACGAGCCCACCCTCGGCAGCGCAGCGCACGACGAATGGGGAATGAACCTTGCCATCAATGAGCGGCTTTACACCAAAGACCCCATCCGCAAGAAAGAACTTGGGGATGAAATCCAAAAACGCATTGCCGCAGGGCAGGAGCCCGATTTCATGGTGCTGCGGATGTTCGACCCCACCGAAACACTTACGCCGGAGCAATTTGAAGTGCCCGAAGATTGGAGAAAACACTTGCAGGAGAATGCCCCGGCAGAAGCAAAGACCTTAAGACCATGGATGTGGGCATTGCCATTGTGGCTGCTGCTGTGCGCGGGGATATTGGCATGGAAGCCACCACAGCTGGGGTGCAAGGGGAGGCCGATTTCTTTAGATGGAAAAGAATGGATAGAGAATTCCCGTATGATGCATTTGTCCTCGATTCCGATTCCATCAGAGGAAAAAGAATGGTGCGCCGAAAGTGTGGAGGAACTCCTTCAAATCAACGAGATGTCTGCGCTCGCCGCGCTCGACAAAGGCGATTTGCCCAAAGCAGACTCTTTGAAAAATGAGATTTTGAGGATTGGAAGAGAAAACCAGTGGACCAATAAATCCTTGGGCGGAGATGTCGAAATCAAGCCCATTGACTCTGTCACCTATTTTCAAAACCTCGCGGTGGGGTATTACAATCGAGGAGTAACGCTGCGAAATCCTTCCTTGGCAAGTGATTACATGAGTTGCGCATACTTCCTCCGCGCCCAAGAACTCAATGCGCTTTTGCCGTTTATTGAACAACTTGGGTTTGTGCGCGAGGGGGCGGCGAGGTGCTATGCAGCACTACCTTTTCCTCCACCTAAAGACCTGTACCTGCGCGGACGCTTGTTGGATGCCGCTACCAACCAAGCCATTGCGGCCATATCCGAAGCCAAAGTAGAAGCGCAAGGATTACAGCCAGGCATCGTAGCAAAGGGTGGTTATTTTTCTTTGGAATTACCCGATGATTGGGACAGCCCGGTGCGATTGATAGTGAACGTGCCGGGGTATGAGCCGTACTCTGGGACGGTGTACCCTGCGTCGTTTGATAAGAGTATTATTATCCGGTTGTACAATGAAATTGATTGCTACGCCCAAATGATATCTCAGGGGCAGCGAGCCATGCAAGAGACGGATTATGAACGAGCGGCGGCATTGTTTCGGGCAGCGAAAAACTGTAGCGATGCCGATGCCCAGAGAAGGAAGGCAGCGAGCGATCTAATAGAGAGTGCCAGAGATGCCGCCGAAGCGAAGCTGAACGATTTGCGAAAAAAACTTGACCGCGACGGCGACGGCGATGGTGTGCCAGATTTAGTGGACAAGTGCCCAGATGTAAAAGGGTTAATAGACAATGATGGCTGTCCTGATGGTGACCGCGACGGAGATGGAGTGCCAGATCAGGTGGACAAGTGCCCAGATGAAAAGGGGACTGTGGGAAATGGTGGATGCCCAATTATCAGAGAGCAATTGTTAGGGTTCTGGTTATTAGACGCTGTAGAGCTTGGACAATCAGTAAAAATTTTGATAGAGGTACGTGATGATGATCAAATCGTTTATCGATTTTTTACACAAGAAAATCAATTGCTGCAATCTTTCATTGAGAGTTGGAACGTAAAAGATAGGATATTAAACGAGACTAACGAGGGAAGAGCAGCGATAAAAGGTTCAATCGAAAAACTTGACAACCAAAACTTTGCACTAAAAATCATAGATAATGGAAACCCGGCTAAGGTTGGCTTAGTCCGAAACTACCGCCGCCCCTCCGACCGAGACAGTGATGGGGTGCCGGATTTAGTGGACAAGTGTCCAGATGTGAAGGGGGAGATAAATGGGGGTTGCCCCGATAAGTCAGGCTCAGCAGAAATGCCACAATTCCCATTTCCGCCTCCTCCGTCCTCCAGTTCTTCTGTGCTTTCAAGCACTCTTTTCTCAAGATGCCGAACCTTGGACGATGTGGACGATCAATTGAAAACTGCGCTAAATAAAAGCGGCTATGAGGAGCGGGCATACTTTGACGTGCCGAATGGTTTTGCAGTAGCAACGCGATTGGAGCAATTTCAGAGGGATGGCAGCAGCATGAAAGGAGGCGCTCGTTGGAGCCCAAACGCAGCGGTCAAATTTGATGGAGTTTGGGATTATCTTCAAAAACTGATTACTGCCGAGCAGGGATATTTTAGGGTATTTGTTTTCATCGTGACCGACCAAGCATTCACCTCTTCTGGCGGGTCGTCAACATCAGGGTCGGGAGAAAGATTTGGCGACATCAAAGATGCCTCAGGTTGGTTATCACAAGCACTCAATCGGTTGCCGTCAAGCACCGGGAACCGTACATTTTCTAAATCATACAAAGTGACCGTTTTGGTCTACGAGTATACAGCTACGGCGTCAGACAAATCTGTTTTACAGCGGCTTCCGGGAACGCTTCCGAGTAACACCCATTTAGAAAAATCAGGCATTATGAGGGGTTTGAAGAAATGAGGAGCTCACATTACGCAGCGGGTGCAGCGCACCTCAATATTTGTAGTCAACCCGCTATTTCTTTTGTGAAGGTGCGTAGCACCGGAATATCATGGAACGGAGAATATTTCGGTGCTACGCACCTCCGCCAAAAGGGTGCATTCCAATCTACAAATGTTGCGCGGCCACGCCGCTTGCGTAATGTGAGTGCAGAGTATGATATTCTCTTTTCACGCCCCCGCAACTCCCCCCAACCCCAATAAACCACCCCTCACTGCACCGCCACACTAAAACTCGCCTGCTTCCCCCCAGCCAGCACGTTCAATTGGTACAAGCCCTTGGGCAAGTTCAGATGCTCGAACGCCATGCGCGTGAGGCCCTGCTTTATCGCTGCTTCCTGCGCCGCCACCTTTCGGCCAGCAGCGTCGAACAGCGAGAGTTGCACATTGCCCACCATGCGGCTGTCCAACTCCACCGCGAAATCGCCCTCCGTCGGGTTGGGCAAAATGCGGATTCCGATATGTTCCGCCAGTTCGTTCACCCCCGTCACGCCCACGGTGGAGGTCTTTGTGTTTGTACGGCAGGCATTGGTGGCTGTGAGCGTCACCTGATAAGTGCCGGGCACAGCGTAGGTGTGCACAGGGCTGGTTTCCGTGCTGCTCGTCGCGTCGCCAAAATCCCAGAAGTACGAAGCGGCGTTCGTGCTGGTGTTGGTGAACGTGGCGCTGAGGCCGTTTTGCGCTACGGTAAAGTTGGCCGAGGCAAGCCCCAACACCGTCACCATTTGGGTCATGGTGTCGGCGCCAGCGCTGTTTGCCACAATCAAGCGCACGGTTTTGTTTCCCTGAGTGGTGTAGAACACGTTGTGCGGCCCAATGCCGGTGGCCGACCCTGGCACTGAATTGGCGCCAAAAGACCAAGAGTATGTCGCATCGTCGGTGGAAGGGCTGGCTTGCAACGTGATTTCATCCAAACGGCAAGCAGAGTCCCGAGCCATGAATTCCGCCACCGGCAGCACCGGCGGTGTGTATTCGGCTATTCCGATATTGTCGAGGTAAAGCGTATTGCCAAAACCATTGACCGAAACAAAAAGGACAATGATTTTCTGCCCGGCAAAGGCGTTCAGGTCAACATTTTCGGTGCGCCAATCCCCTGCGCTTTCGGCGTAATAGAGAGTGGTGCGCGCAGGCACGGTCGCCAGCGCAGGGTCTTTTTTTCCCCAAACAGTGATGGGCGCTGTGCCAAAATCGCATTGGGCAAACACCTCCACCCGGAGCGAGTCGGCATAACTGGCGTTGTATTGCGAATGCGCCAGGTCGAAAGTCAGCGCGGGGTTGTTCAGGCCCGTCAAATCCAAGGGAATCATGAAGAGGAAATCTTCTTCGTCCTCCTGATTTGGCCCATAAGAGAAAAAATCAAAGTAGATTGAACGGCCTGCCAAACCATCTGGCCCTACGACGGGCAGGGATAAGTTGTCGCTCATTGCCCAGCTATGGTCGTCATCGGGGTTGGCGCTCGTCCAGCCTGCGGGAAAGCCCGGCACGGTCTCAAAATTTTCCACAAAAAATTGGTTGGTCGGCACTACTCCCACAGAGAACGAGCGCGAAATCGTGTCGTTGAAATCCACCATGTCTCCGGGGAAAACCACCCAACTTTTGAGCGTGACCGGGCCGTTGAAATCCAGCGTCAGCGGCGTTTGGAAAGTAAAGTCCAGCGAGCCTCCCGCCGCGATGCCGGGCAGCGCCTCGCTCACGGGCGGGTTGTTGTTTGCTTGATAAAATGCGGTTGCGCCCACTGTGGCAGCGTCCAGCCCTTCGTTGCGCACTCGGATGGCGACGGTCACTTCGGATGGGCTGCAAGACACCACCACATCTCCAAGCGGCGACAGCATTTCGCGCACAGCCAAGTCGAATTGTTGTGTGCAATGGAACAACTCGCCGGGCCACGACACCGCGATGGCGCGGCGGCCTGCCGTGCCGTCGGCGTGGGTGCTGCGCACCGACACCCATTGCTCGTCCCCTGCGCTTTGTATCGGGAACGCGAGCGAGTTGGTATTGGAAGCCCCCACTACTTCCATGTACTTGTTGCCCAAAAGATAGACTTCGTAGGAAAGCGTGTCGAGCACCTCGTCCCAACCCACCCACATCGAATCGGGGCAAACCTTGGTCACCAGGATGTTTTTCGGCACACCGACAATGCTGGCGGAAAAGTCCGAAGTGTCGCGCGTGGTGCCGCGCTGTACCTCCACGTATACTTTTCCGCTCACGGTGTTCGGCACGGTCCAGTCGTACATCCGCCGGTCGCCGCCCACCGCAGCCATGGGTTGGAACGAGTTTCCGCCATCGGTGGAATATCGCAGCGCGAAAGTGCCGGTGTTGCCATGCGCGTCCCAGTGGATTCGCTCCACTTCGCCGGGCACAAAACCCTCGCCTCCGTTGGGGTAGGTGACTTTGATTTCATCAAAGACAAAATCCCACGCAATATAGTAATGCTGCGGCCCCAAGGGTACTTCCGTGCCTTTCACATAGATGGTGTAGGGGCCGGCGGAGGGGTTCACTATCAGCACCTGCTCCACGTTGTTCAACGAATCTCGGCCTTTCCCGGCGGGCGAGTCCAAGACAATCGGGGCGGGCGTAGGGTCGAGTATCCAAGGTAAATACACTGGTCCAGCATTGGCATCCACCCGCAGGTCGAGGTCGTTGAGGAGGGCTTTGGCGGCGTTTTCGGCGGAAGCGGGTTCGGCCCACACGAGCATGATTTTGGCTTCCCTCACGCCGGGCGGGATTTGGAGCGCGTGCGCCACATTGCCGTTTTGGTCAGTGCTTCCTTCCAGCCAATGGTTTTGTTCCAAAAGCCGCAGCGCGCGCCAGGCATTGAGATTGCCCCAACCGAATTTGAAATCTGGCCCCACGTTGCCCAAGTCGGTGGCCGTATTCAGCACGGTGGCTTTCAGGAGCGTTGCGGGCGCGTTGTCCACCCCTTCTATGGTCTTGAATGCCTGGGTCAATTGCGCGAGGCAGCCTGCGACGTTCGGGGCCGAAAAAGAAGTGCCTGTATTGAGGGAGTAAGTGTTGTCCGGCTGCGTCATGTAAGCATCCACGCCGAATGCCGAAATGTCGGGCTTCAAGCGGCCATCATACGCAGGGCCACGGCTCGACCGGTTGTGTATCGTGCCGTCAGAGCTTACGTTGGCAACCATGAGGGCGTTTTTTGCCATTTTGTGGCCGCCCGTGATGTTGCCCCATTGATTGCCCGCACCGTACCCGCAATCCGTTTCATTGGAGTTTCCTGCGGAAAAAACGTGCGTCAAAATGGGGTTCTCAAACAATTGCTTGTCCACGGTTTGGCTTGACAAAGTGTAGCCAACGTTGCAGCCATCGGAGTAGGATGTGTTGGCAATCGTGATTCCCTTGTCTTGCAGCGAGGAGGTGATTGGGTCTTGAAAACTGGACTGATAAGCGGTGACATAGACGAATGCGCCCGATGCCATGCCTTTGGCTGTGGGGTCAATATTCCCGGCGGCGCCAATGCACCCTGCCACCCAGTCGGCGTGATGTACGTCGAAGCCGGCAGGTTGGGTCGCCAAATTGTCCAAGCGTCCCCTAAAATCAACGTGCGGGCCAACCGGCCCATCGTCGCGCACGAGCGTGGTCACGCCATCGCCGTTGTACTTTTTGCCCATCGGCGCGTCGCTGTCCACCATGTTGGCGCGGTGCAGCGAGCGGCCCTTGGTGTCTTCTCTTTCGCTGGGCGGCGACACTAATTCGAGATACTGCACAAAGGGCAGCGCGGCCACTTCGCCCACGCGGTCTTGGTGGATTCGGAGTTGCAAAAAACCGTTTTGGGTGCCTTCTTTCAGCACCTCCAACCCGTGTTGGCGGCACAAGGCCGCGCCTTCGGCGATGCGCAGCGAGGGGTATATTTGAAGGTTTATGTCAATGTAGTCGCCCCGCACCGCCCATGCGCCATAAGGCTGCTCGCGCAGGCTGCGCGCCATTTTCCATTCGGGTTTTACGGGCAAAACACTGCGCGGCGCGTACGCCTTTATTTTTTGAAAATCAAAACCCTGTGGCAGCAAAACCAAGTACGCGCCAAACTGAACGTAGCCGATGACCCGGACGCCGGTGGCCTCAAAAGCGGTTCGTTCTTCGGAGTTCATGATTTTTTCCAATTGGATGTAGCGGGCGTACAGACCGTTCGCCAATTCATCCGCGCCGACGTTGGGGGCTTGTCGGGCATTGTCAAAATTTGCTGGGAAAAACTCCGTGCCGTGCGCAAACCGCACGGGGAATGTGTTTTGGGCAAATGCGGGCAAGCAGGTTGCCAACAAAAAGAAGCAGGTAGAAAGATGTTTTTTCATGCGCGGTAAAAAAAATTTGATTCGATTCTGATTTGGATAAACACGGGTTTTTTGGAGGTGTCTAAAAAAAATAATGCCCTGCCTCTTGCCAATCTGCCGGGGCGGACTATTTTTGTAAAGCGATTCGGCGTTCTGCACCTTCAAAGCGCGCTGTTGCCGAAAAGCCTGACACCAATTCTTTCACCTGCTTTCTCCGCAAAAACTTTCTGATGAAAGGGTAGGGGAGCGCAAAAAACTATCACACTTTTGCCATGAGACACTGGGAAAAGAACAAAAAAGAACTCCGTCGTGCCGACGACCGCGACCTTCGACAACAATCGCAAGACCACAAAAAGAAAAAACTCAAACCTGTGGAAAAAACAAAGTACCGGGTGAAGAGCTTCGACGAGCCAGAAGAGTGATTGGCATTATTCAAAATTTCAGCAAAAAGCCATCCTGCGCAAGCGGGATGGCTTTTTTGATTTCAATTGCGGGCCATCGTGATTTCCATGTCGTACACCTTGCCTGCCTCGAGCGTGAAGCCCGATTTTTCTAAAGATTTCAGCCCGGTCATTTGCACCCGCACGGTGTAGGTAGCGGGTGTGGGGGCGAATAGGCAACGCCCGTCATGCTTCGTCACCCGGCCCAGCATTTTGTCCTTGTCGCGGCGGAGCAGCACCGTTGCGCCTTGTATCGGCTCGGTTTTGCCTCCTTTTTCCAGCACCCGCACCCGTAGCATGGCTTTGGCGGTGTCGGCACCGATGCTCGCTTGTTTGAAGGCAATGACGTTGCTTTCCAGCATCATCGAATCTACGCTGGTTTTTGAGGGCGATTTTGGGGTGGGCGGTTTTTGCGCTGTGCTGAGCCATGGCAGCAGCAGCAACGAAAAAAAGGCAATCGCGAAAGCAGGTTTGGGACACATACTTGAATGTTGATTAGAGATTTTGGCCTACGTTTACTAAACTTTCAAAAGTTTAGTAAACGTGCTTGCCACTTGAGACTTGCTACTTTTTTATCCAAAGCGCGGGGTTCATCCGTTCCTTTTGCTGCCACACTTCAAAGTGAAGTTCCGAGGTGCCAGTGATGTTGTTGGTGCTCACTTGGCCGATGTTCTGTTTGGCCTTCACTTCTTCGCCTTTTGAGAGGCTTGTGGAAGCGAGGTTGGTGTACACCGTGTAATAATCGCCGTGCTGGATAATCACCGTGTAGTCGTGCCCCGGCACAAACTGAATGCCGGCCACCCGACCGTCGGCCACACAGCGCACCGCCGCGCCTTCTTCCGTGCGGATGTCCACACCGTTGTTCGTGACCTCTATGTTCTTCAAAGTCGGGTGTTTTTGTTTGCCAAAACCGCGCGACACAAACCCGCTTTCCACTGGCCACGGCAAGCGGCCTTTGTTCTTCCGAAAATTGAACGAAACGTCGTCTTCGCCCGCGCGGGGAGCGGGCTTGGCTTTTTCGGGTTTGGGGGCGGTGGCGGTGGGCGATTCGAGCGGCTTTTTCTCAGGTGTTTCAGGATTGGGCGCGGCGGGCTTTGGCTTGCTCCGAGCCTCCTCTGTTCGCTTGCGCACGTTTTCTTGTATCACGTCTTCTATGGCACTGTTGAGCGCTTCGTGGGCGGCCTGTTTTTTCTCCAGATCGGCTTTGAGCCGCGCTTCGTCGTTGCCCAAATCTTTCAGCATCGCGTTCTTTTCCGTGAGTTCGCCCGTCAGGGTTGACTTCTGGCCTTGCATCGAAATCAGCAGGTTTTCTTTGTCAATGCGGGTCTCTTCGAGGTTGGTGGCTTTTTTTGCCAGCACCTGTTGGGTGAACCGGATGGCCTCCGCCTGTTCGCGCCTCCGCTCGTCGTACTTGCGCAGAAAAAGCCATCGGCGGAACGCTTGGTTGAGGCTTTCGGCAGAAAGAAAATAGAGGAGCGGGTTGCTCAAAGTTTTGCGCCTGAATGCGTTGCGTATCGTGCGGCCATATTCTTCGCGCATCTTCAACACGTCATTGGTGAGCGATGCGATGACGGCCTGGTTGCGCGCCACGCCTTCTTCGGCGGCCACGATTTCTGTTTCCAGATTCTGGATGAGCGATTCGCGGCTTTCTATTTGACTCTGCAGCGCGAGGTAGCGGTCGTAGGTGGCCTCCTTGGTTTTGGCTGTTTTTTTGATCATCCGCTCGGTGGACTGGATGTCGCGGATGATTTTTTTGCGCTTGTCCTCCAGTTCTTTTTTGGATTGGGCAAAAGCCGAAACGGGAAGGAGCAGCGCGGCGGCGAGCAGGAGGCTTAGCATTATCGCAACTTCCCGAAAGTTTGAAACTTTCGGGAAGTTCGGCACCACTTGCCACTTGCCACTTGCCACTTGCCACTGTTTACTCCACCCGCTCGTAATGGCTCGGAATCTCAAAGCGAAAATTTTTCGGAACATTGAATTCGACATCGTTGAGTTCGATGGAAAGGCGCATCTCGCCCGACTCTGGGCTGAACGCCTCCACCGTGCGAAGATATGGAAACCACCCCGCCAGCTCCGTTTTTTTGTGTTTTTCAAATGAAGCCGACACGGTGCGGGCATCGCGGGGCTGCAAAAAAATCTCTTGCCGAAGCCAAAAATCTCCTTCCTCTATGCGATAGTCGGCGGCAAAACGACCGTTCGAGCCAGACAGCCGGTGCAGCCCGTCCTTGATGTCGGATTCCAATTTTATGTCGGGGAAAAACCACGGCTCGGCCAGCAAAATGCTTTGCACAAGGTCGAACCCTGCGGGCAGGCTGTACTGCCGTTGCAAAGATTCCAGCCCACGCGCCGAATAGGTTTTCTCCAAGCGGTTCAAGACAAAAACCGAGTCGCGTGTCACCAAAGCCCGCGCCGCTTCGAGGCCGAATTTCTTGACATTCAGCCACAGCACACTGTCGCGTATCCACACGATGTTCGCCGTTGCGCCGATGGATTGGTTGTTGCCTTCCAGATAGATTTTGGCTTGGGCGTTCACGGTTTTCAGGTTTGGGCGCGCGTGGCTGCGGAGTTTTTTTTGCAAAAAATCCGTGCTGCGCACTTCCGTGGCAAAGCGAGGTTCGCCCGTGGGCGCGTTCTTGCGACAGCCTGTTTCTTTGGCCGAAAGGAGGAAAAAAGAAAGAAAAAGAGTGGCAAGTTTCAAGTTCCAAGTTCCAAGTTCCAAGCACAACCGCGCCCTCTGACTTGTGACTTGTGACTTG
>JBJXFT010000288.1:0-7578 GCA_046155725.1 Saprospiraceae bacterium | reverse complement strand
AGGTGGCTTGGGCGGATTCGGAGGGCGACACAATTTTGGTGTACGTTCCGAACACTTTTGCGCCAAGTGCGGAATTGACGGAGAACGCGATGTTCAGGCCTTTCTTTGGAAACAACCTGACGCTGCTAAGTTACCGTTTGGAGGTGTACGACCGCTGGGGCAACTTAGTGCACGAAACCGAGACGGTGGAAGATGGCTGGCTCGGCAAGGTCGGCTCAACGAAAACGGGCACCCATGTTTTTGTGTGGCAGCTGTGGGCGCGGGTGGCGTTCTGCGGGCGGGAGATCGAGATTTACAAAAAGGGGGACGTGACGGTGGTGCGGTGAGGGGTGTTTCCTAATTGGGCTAGGAATAGATTGCCCGTTCATTTGTTTAGTTTTTCATCTAATTTTGCAGGACAAAATTTTCGTAAAATGGTCGCAAACGAGTCAGTTCCAAAAGATGCCGTCCTTGATGCAATCCGCGAAATACCGGACGAAAACCTTTCCATGGATGCCATATTCCATAAAATGCTGCAACTGTTTCAGCCGCCAAGCGATGCTGCTAATCCCCGCAGGAAAAAGGCCGGGGCCGCTGAATCTGTTCGTCATTTGTTTATCAAATACTTCTCAGGGAAACAGCCGGACAAAACCAAAAAACCTGTTGACCCGGAAACTTATCGCCAAAACCTGCTAAATTTATCCGTTTGGAGCGAAGCAGATTTGGATGTTTTTGAAGAAAATCGAAAGCACTTCAATAACTGGAGCGTCGAATCATGGTAATAGATTCCAGTCTTTTCATCGAACATCTTCGCGCCAAAGACCGGGCAAAAACGACCTTGTTTCAATTGCCCAAAACAGTCCCGCTGTTTGTTTCCACGGTTACGGTCTTTGAACTTTTTTCCGGGGCAACCAATGTCAACAAATTGGCCGAAGTCGAACTCATTCTCTCCGGTGTTTCGCTACTGCCTTTCCTTGACGATGAAGCCAGAAAAGCGACGGAAATCTTTCGTCACCTTCAAGCAACTGGGCAGATCATCGAATTCAGGGACATTTTTATCGCCGCTACCGCGCTCGTTCACTTGATGCCAGTCAAGACGCTGAATGTCCGGCATTTTAGTCGAGTCCCAGGATTGGTTTTGGCATAGTGCTTCTGGGGCAGCAATCAGGAGCCAACTCGAATCAAATGGGTGGTTTGCGCTCGAAGCGAACTTCCCGTCCCGAGTACTCGGTATCAAACTTTCGGGAAGTTGATGCGACGCCCTTCATCGTTTTTACCCGCCATAGCCAACGCTCTTTCGACAAGGCGGGTATCGTTCATAGTTTATCATTCCTCGCTCCTCATTCATCATTCATCATTTATGAAAAACATCTCTACCCACCTCCTCGCCCCTATCGCCCTCACACTTTTTATTAGCCTGAAAATCGCCGCACAAGACCTGGTGCTCTCCACCACGCAGGTCAATTTACCATGTGCCGGGAATCAGAACAACAATTACGGGGCAATAAATCTGACCGTTACGGGCGGTTCGCCTCCTTACAATTACGATTGGTCGGGGGTTTCCGGCACAAACAATCCGGAAGACCTTATCCAATTGTCGAATTCAGGAATTTACTGCGTGACCGTGACCGATGCCGTAGGGAAAACCGCCACAACTTGCGTCACACTCACAAAGCCTGACTGTCGGGTTGTCATAAAGGAACTCCCGCCCTTGGTTTCAGTTGGTGGTCAGGCCATAAGCATTGCGCCTGAGGTGGTGGGAGGGACACCACCTTATGTGCAGTACAGTTGGAGCAACAGTACGAACGGCCCGCAAACCACGGTAAACCCATCTTTCAATACTACCTACACCGTTACGGTGACGGATGCCAATGGATGCACAAGCACCGCGTCGTTCCCGGTGGAAGTAGTAGGCAACAATCCTGCGCTGGCATTTGATTTTTATAATTTTGGTTGCGGCTTTAGTGGCTACCATTCAGCGGTGGTTTACACGTACAATTTGCCGCCGGGCAATTACACGTACACAGTGACAAACACCGGCAACGGCACGGTATCTTCTACGGGTGTTTTTTCCGGCAGTACTTTCGAAATCCACAATATTTCTACTTCCGGTTCTATGTACACCCTTACGGTTTCAAATGCATCGGGGCCTATTGTCTCGGAGACTTTTGGGGATCCAACCATCTGGTATGGCCTCTATATTACCAACCCTCTGAAAATCACCTCCCAAAACCCTGGGCTTTGCCCACCAACAGCAGTGAATACTTGCGAGAAAGTGTGCCCAAATGCTACAGTCACTTATCATGTAGGGCCGTATTCGCCTTTGTGCGACGGCACGGTGCTCACCAATTTCAGTTGGACAATAACAGGCTCTGTGGTCAGCTATTTTTTTAACGCCGACAAGAGCGAGGCGACCATCACTTGGGGCGATTCGGGAACGGGCAAAATCGATGTCAGTAGCCTGGGCCAGGGTTGCTGGGGTGGGGCTTACTGTGTCGAAATCATAGAAATGCCGGTGGCAAAAATGGCCGCTTTACCCGCTCCGGCAATGGCCGACACGACCTTGAAAGTCTGTCGAGGCCAGACAGTGTGGTTTGAAAGCCAAAGCGAAAACGCCGAATTGTTTGAGTGGCAATTCAGCAATGATGCTTCCAACTCGACTGCCGAGCGCACCACGCACACATACAATCAGCCCGGCATCTTTTCAGTCGCATTGATTGCCCGCAGCCTTTGCTACTGCGCCGATACTACGTTCCTACTGGTGGAAGTGCTGGCCGAAACTGCGCCAACGCTGGACTGTGTCGGGTCTGTTTGCCCCGGCGAATCGGTCACATACACCACCAATTCAGACTGCGGGAATTTTGTCTGGGGCGTCTCGCCCAATGGCACAATCACCAACGGCGGCCAAGCAGGCGACAACTCCATTTCGATACAATGGTCAGACGGCCCCAACGGTATTATCAACCTCCAAGGGCAAAACTGCATCGGCAGCACCTGCCCTGCTGCTTCCGCAATTCAGGTGCCCGTAGTGTCTGACGATGCAAAAATCAAAGGGCCAACCATTGTGTGCAAAGGAACCGAAGTTGAATATTCCATCGGGCCATTCGACGGAACGAGCTATGTATGGGAGCTCTACCAAGCGAATTATTACAATGTAATTTTAGAAGGCCAAGGAAGGTCGAAAATTCGAGTCAAGTGGGGGGTTGCGTACAATGGCAATTTCAAGGTAATCGTCCGTTACAACAACTGCTATTTGGGATGTAGCGGGACGGATACGTTGGATGTGAGAGTGCGCGAGCCTATGTTTATTACTGGACCCTTCCAAGTCTGCAAAGGGCAACCAAAAAGTTTTTCTGCCTATCCCAAAAGCGATTGGAGCGTGTTTGCACCAGACGGGGCACTGGTCCAAACGTTCACAGGGATATCCATAATCACCCCGGCCTTTGCCAATGGCACGGGCGAGTACTTGTTGGTGGCTGTTCCTATATTCGATCCGCAAAATTTGACGTGCAGCGAAAAAGCGGAATGGAAGGTAAAAGTCTCCGAAACGCCCGCCAAACCGCTCGGCATTGACGGCCCTTCGTATTACTGTCCCGATAACTGGTTTACCTATACTGCCACGGGGGCTACAGCCCAAGTCCAGTGGACCAACAGCCTGAACAACCAAAAGGATTGGGGGAACCCGTTCAATGTGCTCGCCCCACAGACTTCCAACACCAACTTCTGGGTAGCCGCCCAATCAATTGCCGCAGATGGCTCCGGCTGCGCTTCCGACACCGTTCGCAAGGTGATAATGCCATTGCAAGACCCCAAAATAACCGGTCAGATAAACCGATGCGTAGGCTCGACGGGCATTTACTTGGCCATGCCTGAAAGCCAAAGCCTTGAATACCTCTGGGAGATTCTCCCCAGCGACGCGGGCTTTGTCACCAAGGGTCAAAACACAAGCAGCATCGAAGTTTTTTGGTCAATGCCCGGTACGCACACGGTACGGGTAACGGTGTGCGGAAAAACAGATATCCAAGTGGTCAACGTGCACCCTGCCCCAGTGGTCGCGCCCGCCTACCCGCTCGGAATTTGTGAAGGGCAAACCGCCGAACTTTCGGCGAACGGGACGTGGAGTGCGTATTCATGGCAAACGGCCACAAAAGACGTTCTTTCCAATGCACCCACGGTGTCGGTTGGGGCTGGCACTTACATCCTCATCGTGACCGACGCGAACGGCTGCACCGATGTCGAGGCTTTTGAAATGGTGGAATATCCCAGCCCAAACCTCAGCGTCACGACCGCCTCCCCAACGGGTTTTTGCAACAACTCCCTCCAGGTTTCCCTCTTCGCGCTTACCGACAACGACACAGGTTTTGACTACGAATGGTATCGGGACGGCATCCCCTTGGGCGTAAACCAAAGCGTTTTCAGCACCAACCAATACGGCCTTTATACTGCCATCGTGACCAACGAATACGGCTGCACGGCCAGCGCGCCGCCCATCCGTTTGTGGGAATATTGTGGCGGTGGCGGCGGCGGTGTCTGCAACGACCCCGGCCATGCCAACCCGTTTTGCGCCCCCGGAACAGTACAGGGTGTGCCAGATTTCACCCCGCGCTGCGATTCTTTCGCGATGGTTTTGAATGACTATTCAGGGCTTTATGTGCCGGGCAGCGCGGTGTGGTGGACAGGGATTTCTGGAGGCATAGATATAGACACCGCTTCGGGCGACAACGTCAGTTTTGTATATCCCAACGCAGGGAAATATCTGGTGCTGGTGAGGGTGCTCCTGCAAGACGGCTCGGTATGCGAATCCCTCGACTCCTTGGATGTGGAGGCCATGGCGCAATTTGCCGTGGAGCAAAATTGCCCCGGCGATTCCAGCCTCTTCAAAGACGAAAGCACCCGGCTCCCCGACCACAGCATTGTCTCCTGGGATTGGTCGTTCGGAGACCCGCCAGGTGGCAGTTTCTCCACCACGGATTCCCAGGAAGCAAAATACCCCTATTCCACATCGGGCAACTTTCTGGCTACGCTCACCGTGACCACCGAAAGTGGCTGTACCTCCTCCTTCAGCCAAGTAGTAGAAGTGCCGCTCTCTCCACAGCCAGGCCTGGCGCCCTTGCCCCCTGGATGCGCCAACCAAGCCACGCCCTTTATCGCCCAGCCGAGTGCCGATGCGATAGAAATCAGCTGGGATTTTGGGCAACCAAACAGCAACTCCAACTCGGCAACAGGCAGCACGGTCTATCACGATTATGGGAACAATACCGGCACGTACACCGTGACCGCGACTGCCCACAATGCCTGGGGCTGCACTTCCTCGGCGATACAACAAACCACCATTTCAACCAATACCCTTATCGGTGAAATCACGCCCCTTGGCCTGACCATTATTTGTCGCGGGCAAAACACAAGCCTCCATGCGCCACCCATTGGCGTTGCTTATTTGTGGTCAAATGGAGAAACGGCCGAAAGCATCAACATCGCTGTAGAAGGGATTTACGATGTCACCGTCACAGCCGCCAACGGCTGCCAATACTCGCCAGAGGCAAAAGTCGTCAACGAATACCCTACGCCCGATGGCTTTATCCAAGCACTCCTAATCAACGAATTGGGGCAAAACACAGGGGCGGTCAGTTCGGCCTTGACTGTTTGTGCAGGCGACGACGTGATACTTTTGGCAAATACCAACGGCAGTTATCAGTTCCAATGGTCGGTCGCGGGCGAAATGAGCCAAACCCTGCTGTTCACCGAAGGCAGAAACAACCTCCTGAATGTTGGCACCCACACCTTTGAAGTCACCATTACCGACCTTACAAGCGGTTGTTCTTTTGTGGCCCCTCCGTTCACGGTCGTAGTTAACCCGACCCCTTCTGACTTTTTGGCCGCTGCCGACAATCTCTGTGCGGGCATACCTACGCAGGTTTACTACCTCGGCCCAAATCAGCCCGATTGGCAATTGAGTTGGAACAACGGAATAATCGGCTCCTCTTTCATCACCTCCTCTCCCGGAAGTTACATCGTGAAAGCTACCAACGCATTCGGCTGTGCGGCAAGCAGCGAGCCAGTCGTCCTACTTCCCGGCCCGAACATCTCGGCCCTCCCAACTGGCTGCCACGAACGCTGCAATCCCGACACGATTTGCCTGCCGCCTTTGCCCGAGATAGTCGGTTGGCAATGGTTCTTCGAGGGCCAGCCCATCCCTGGCGCGACGAGCAACCAATTCGCCGCCACCGAGAGCGGAACCTACTGGGCGGAACTCATGGACATCAACGGCTGCGAGGCTACCAGCGTGCCGCTCACGGTGGAACTCTACGACGGTTTTGGCAACATCCTCGGCCAAGTCTGGTCGGACGTGAACGACAACGGGATCATTGACGCGGCAGACACGCTGGTGGCGGGAATCCCTGTGCAACTGCTGCAAAACGGCACACTTATCGCCCCCAACCTGTCGGGCGCGGACGGCGGCTTTAACTGGCTGAACGTCTTTTCCACCAGCTACACGGTGCAGATTGACAGCCTGTCGCTCCCCCCGCTTTGGGAAATCGTCATCCTCTCCGACTTGGTCGGCCTCACGGGCTGCGGCGGCAAAGCCTTCGCCCATTTGCTGGTGGATTCGTACACCTGTCCGCCCCTCGCTTCGGCAGTTGCGCTGACGGCTTGTTCCGGCCAAACGGCCTTGTACAATGGCACGCCCGTCCTGGCTGGGGCCTCGCAGGATTTCACGTTCCAGAATTTGTTGGGCTGCGATTCGGTGGTCACGGTGGTGGTTGCTGCCTTGCCAGTTTCGGCTTCGACGCTGAATGCGGCGGTTTGCCCCGGGAGTTTTTTCAACTACGGCGGCGTGGATTTGGCCGTCGGCGAATCGCAGGATTTCAAGTTGGCAAATTGGCTTGGGTGTGATTCCATCGTAACTGTCACGGTTTCGGCCTTGCCGATTTCGAGTTCGACGCTGACGGCGAGCGTTTGCCCCGGCAGTTTTTTCAACTACGGCGGCGTGGATTTGGCTGTCGGCCAGTCGCAGGATTTCAACTACACCAACTGGCTCGGCTGCGATTCGGTGCTGACGGTGACGGTTTCGGCTCTGCCGATTTCGAGTTCGACGCTGAGCGCGAGCGTTTGCCCCGGCGGTTTTTTCAACTACGGCGGCGTGGATTTGGCCGTCGGCCAATCGCAGGATTTCAACTTGACAAACTGGTTAGGCTGCGATTCGGTGGTGACGGTGACAGTTTCGGCTCTGCCCATTTCAAGTTCGACGCTGAGCGCGAGCGTTTGCCCCGGCGGTTTTTTCAACTACGGCGGCGTGGATTTGGCTGTCGGCCAGTCGCAGGATTTCAACTACACCAACTGGCTCGGCTGCGATTCGGTGGTGACGGTCACGGTTTCTGCCTTGCCCATTTCAAGTTCGACGCTGACGGCGAGCGTTTGCCCCGGCAGTTTTTTCAACTACGGCGGCGTGGATTTGGCCGTCGGCCAGTCGCAGGATTTCAACTTGACAAACTCGCTTGGCTGCGACTCTGTGGTCACGGTCACGGTTTCGGCTTTGCCCATTTCAAGTTCGACGCTGACGGCGAGCGTTTGCCCCGGCAGTTTTTTCAACTACGGCGG
>JBJXFT010000387.1:0-5671 GCA_046155725.1 Saprospiraceae bacterium | reverse complement strand
ACGCTACTTTCTATGCCGTAGAAATATTCCTGCTCAGCAACCTCACGCCCCGCATTTTTTACCAAACCACTTACAACGCCACTTCGCTGACGATCACAAACGGCGGCCTCCCGAACAACCGCCTGCTCTACTGGCGCGTCCGCGCCTACAACGAGTGGGATGTGTGCCAGCCTGCCGACATTCAGCAAGTCGGGATTTTCAAAACCAAGAACTTCTCGGCTACCAATGACCTGGAATCTACGGTGCTGGCCGACCTATCGCCGAACCCTGTGGCGGCTGGCCTGCCCGCCAAATTGCTTTTGACTTCCGACGAAAACATGGAAGCCGCGCTCAGCGTCACCGATGCCACAGGCCGCCAATGCTTGCGCCAAGCGGTGAAACTTTCTTTTGGCGAAAACTTGGTGGACATCCCCACCGATGCGCTCCAAGCCGGGCTTTACATCGTGACCCTCCAGAACGAAAAAGGTACAATCCTGAAGCGGCTGGCGGTAACGGAGTGATTTTCCGCAAGCGTGTTTGAAATGCGATGGGGGCAGTGGCTATCAGCCACTGCCCCCATTTTTATGGTATATGCCTCGCCTTTCTTTATGGCTCTGAACCGGACTGGTTGGGAAGAAAAACCAATGCCGCCACGCTGGCACGATACTCGGCCCACACGCTCAAAAGCCCCGCTCGTTTGCCCAGAAGCCCCGCTCACGAAACTTAACACTTTTTTCTTGGCGGCTCGCCGAATGCCCGCTTACCTTAGAGGCACAAAACTCAACCGTTCATTTTTCAAAATTTTCCACAACATGAAAATCAATTTATCTTCTCCGCTCTCCGCTCTCCGCTCTCCGCTCTCCGCTCGCAACGCTCACGGCCATTTTTTCTTTGACTTTTAGTCTGGCCTTTGGCCAGCCATCGTCAGAATTTTCATGTGGCACCAATGCAGAGCAATCAGATTATGAAGCAGCTTTGGACTGGCTCGCGAACGGCATACAAGCGGCAGGAAATTTTTCTGGCGAAGTTTCAGTGCCATTGCATATCATCTATGTGAATCAAGATGATGGCACACCTCCGGGAAATATAGTTCAGATTTCAGAAAGTGTGAATGTTGCAAATCAGATTTTTGAGGGGATTGCCAATGTCTATGTGTGCGGCTACCATCATATAAACAAGAGTAGTTTTGCCGATCTAAGTTGGCTTGCAGAAGGGATGGATTTATACGATTATTATCATTTGGACGAAGCAATAAACGTCTATGTTGTCAAAAGTCTTGATGTCGGCGGTGGAGTAGCCCCCTTGCCTTGGGCTCCGAAAAACAATATGATGGTTATAGAAAGTCCTGCTGACAAGTTTACGCTTGCTCATGAATTAGGACATAATTTTGGTTTGTTGCATACTCACCAAGGCAATAACTTTATTCCAAGCACAGGATTCTGTAATCTCGTAGACCCTAATTCAGATCCTTTGACAACAGGGGATATGATAGAAGACACCCCCATTGATCCGGGCCGGCTTTGTGCTGATCCTGTTGACTGCCCGAAGGCAATTTCAAGCTGTACACCTGACTGTACTACTTCAGGTGGCCTAAGCTATACTTACACGGACTACTGGACGAACAATATCATGTCGTACTACCGACTATGCCTGCCACAAGTGCTGACAGATGGTCAAGCAAACCAGGCCAAGGCCCTTTTGATGACTCACGCTGGCCTTGCTTTCCTACGGGACGGAATCGAGCCATCTTGCAATAACAACATCGCGGAGGTAGGCTACATCTCCAAATATTGCCAGACGTATACACCAAACCCAGGCATCTCCCCGATCAAAGACTTGCGTTTGGATATGAGAAATGAACTGACTGGTTGGGAGGGAAGCACCAAGAAAACCGCTTCAAACGGCCAATACCTTCACTTTAGAAACGATTACTCCAACCTTTCCAGCGTGACCATAGAACCGCAAAAAAGCCACCCTTTGGTGGACATGATCTTGCTGGACTCAACTGCCGTGCCCCCAAATTACCACCCTAAAAATGGCCTTACTTTAGCCGACATCGTGAGCGTAGGGCAACATATCCTTGCCATAACACCTTTGGCGCCTCCTTACGCCTGGATAGCAGCGGATGTCACCACAAGCGGCTCTATCACGACTTTTGATGTCGTTTCCATGCGCAAGGTATTCCTCGGGCTTGTCCCAGATTTTCCATCGGGCACTTGGCATTTTGTGCCAGAACACTACTTCAAAAACCTTGATTTCGAGACTGGGTTCGAGACATTCCCTTTTACCGCCGTGTATCCCGGCATACCCTACCCGCTTTATATGGATCGCGTAACCTTGGACATGGACGACCCCTCGGCGGCCGACCCAAGCACTTGGTCTTTCCGGGGAGTCAAGCTGGGCGATGTGAACTGTACCATGATGATAGACGGATTTTCGCCCCCGGGTGGTGGAGAAGATGGCTTGGTGACAGAGGGGTCAACTGGCGGAGGTATTTGCGCACAAAACAACGATGTGGTCACGGTGGAGGTAAAAGCAAGCGTGGGCCAAGCATTGGTGGGCTATCAGTTGGGAATGCGGTATGAGCAAGGCGCGCTCCAATATTTGGGGAATTCCGCGGGCAACTTGACCGACTACAGCCCCGAAAATTTTGCCGAGCGCAATGGAGAAATACGCACCTTGTGGAACCGGAACGACTTTCAGGCCGAAAGTATAACGGGGCAGAAAACGCTGTTCAAACTCCATTTTAAGGTGCTGGACAATTTTTGCGACCTGTCGGAAGTGCTCGCCCTTGACAAGGGGGTAGAACCGAGCATCTTTTATGACGACGGCGTACAGCCCATGTCGGCCCATGTCGTACTCAGCTACCAAAAAGAGACACCAGCGGGCCAATTGCTGTCCTTGTACCCCAACCCTGCCACCAACTCGGCCACGTTTGCTTTTCAGTTAGATCAGGCAAACATGGTGGACATACGCCTTTCCGACTATCAGGGAGGTGTGCTGACCATGAGCCAGCCTTACAATACCGGAACGTCTTCTTACACCTTTCCCAACCTGAGCAGCCTTGCCGATGGGCCGCTCAACTATACCGTCAAGATAGGCAACCTGAGCTATTCGGGTATTTTGATCAAATCACAGCCCTAATTTTCTTTCTCCTCACAGTTGCCTGTGGCGCGCACGCGCCACAGGCAACTTTTCATTTCCACTCTCATGAAAAATTCCACACTCACGCTCCTTTTTTGCTGCGTTGCAGCCATAATGCCCGCCCAACAAATCTGGCATGTCAGCCATGCCGCCGTAGGGGCCAACAACGGGAACACTTGGGCCGATGCTTTCACTGACCTGCAATCCGCGCTCGGGGCAGCGGACTATGGCGATCAAATATGGGTAGCGAAAGGGACTTACTTCCCAACCGATAGCACAGACCGAAAAATTTCCTTTGACCTGCCCCGCGGCGTAGGGCTGTACGGCGGGTTTGCGGGCGACGAAACAGCGTTGGCGCAACGAAACGCAGACCTCCATATCACTACGTTGAGCGGCGACATCGGGGCCACTGATGTGCGGACGGACAATTCCTACCATGTCGTTTATATCTATGGGGGGGACGGGAACACCATTTTGGACGGCTTCGCCATTGCACAAGGGTATGCTCCAAACTCGGGCGGGGATTTTCCCGACGAATATGGGGGCGGGGTGCTGGTGCTGGCAGATGCCGTGTGGCCCGTGACAACACCCCTGATCAGCCACTGCCGTTTTGAGCAAAACCGTGCGGGATCGGGGGGCGGGCTTGCCTGCATCGGAGACGATGCGGCGATCTGTAGCCCCGATATCCGGCATTGCCGCTTTGAGCGAAACAGGGCACAATCAAAAGGCGGGGCAATGTACAAGGTAGGGCGAAACCGCAGCGACCGGGCGTTTTGGGTGTACGATTGCGATTTTGAGTCCAACTATTGCGCGGCCCTCGGCGGGGGCATAGCCATCTATGCCCCAACGGATACTGTTCGGATCACCAAATGCACTTTTAAGAAAGATACTGCCATTGAAGCTGGAGGCGCGCATTTTTGGTCTGGCACCGAAAATGTGCGCTATGAAGTGGACAGTTGCCACTTTTTTACAAACTACACGAGCAGTGCTTCGCCGGCACTGGCACACATTTTTCCTGGGTATGTGCCCGTGGAGAAAATCGAACTGATCGTCAGAAACACCGCATTTTTTTTCAATAAAAGCTACTTAGGCCACGGGGGAGGAATTACCTCGGAAGCGCTCTCTCGCTTGGCTTTGCATCGTGTGCAGGTGGAGCAATGCTTGTTCCACCACAACTATTCACAAAATGGCGGGGCAGGAATCTTTATACAGGGGGGCGGCCTTGTCTATACGGAGGCTTCGGTGGATCGCTGTGGGTTTTTGGACAATCAGACAGGGGCTTCCTCTGTGGCGGGCGCTTTTTATTATCGAGGTTTTGGGGCCCAATTGGTCAGAAACCAGAACACCATCACCAATTCGGTATTTATGTTCAACGATGGGGCCATTGCTTCGCTCGGAGGCAGCCCTGGCATCACGCACACGCGGGTGGCAAACTGCTCTTTTTACCAAAATGGTGCGATCCCCTTTGTCAAATACTGGGGGGAAGAAAGCAACCCGGTGGATTTGGTGATGACGATGCAGATACTCAATTCCATCATTTGGGAGCCCCAGACCGAGGGGGTGCACCGGCTGTTCTACAACAACGACCCCGTCAACTTTACCCTGAACGATTATCTGGTGGAACACTCCTTGGTCCACCTTCCCGCTTGCGCATACAATGGCGTTGACCCATGTGGGGAAGGGATGGTTTATGACACTTGGCCTGGCTATGTTGACCCTGATTTTGGGACCACACTTGACATTGAGCACTGTTCGCCTCCTCACAACCAAGGCAGCAACCTCGTGGCGGACACATTTGGGCTTACTAAAGACTACTACGGATATTCGCGTGTGGTGGCAGATACGGTAGACATGGGTTCTTACGAGTTTCCGGGCCCTTGTATTACAGATACGGAAGCACCACTTTTCGCATTGCTCCCGGTGGGCATCCGTGTTTTGCAAAATCCCACCAAGGTTGGCGATCTGATACGGGTAGAGCTGTTTGCGCCAGTGCCAGAAAACTTGCACATCCAATTGTTGGACGCGAATGGAAATATGGTATGGGAAAAAGGGGCGAGCCTCCCCGCCTCTGTACCGAGTTTGCTTTCTATCCCCTCCAGTAGGCTTAGCCCGGGCTTTTACTATGTTCGAATAATGGACGAAAAAGGGCGGTATAGAACAGAAAAGGTGGCGATGTTTTAAATTTAAACTTCTCGAAGGCTTTTCCATGAAACTAAAGGTCGAGGGTCTTCCGCCGGGGCTTTACTTTTTCCAACTCCGGGCAAAGAGTGGCCGCGTCTTTTCAGGAAAGGTAGCCGTGCAGCGATGATGAACTCCTTGAGGATTTGACCTGCCCTACTTCTGTGCCCCGTACACCTGCAACTTCCCATTGTTGTTGGCGACCACGATGAGGCTTTTGCCGCCCGCGCCGCGCAGCATCGCCAGGTCGCGGGCATTTTGCATGGCCCAGAAGCCGCTCTGGAGATTGTCGAGCCAGGCAAAGTTGCCCTTTCCGTCGCCCGCAAGGAACACGCCGTTGCCGGCATCGTAGCGCCCGCTCCCTACTTCG
>JBJXFT010000271.1:0-7453 GCA_046155725.1 Saprospiraceae bacterium | reverse complement strand
TTTTGGGTTTCTTAAACGTAGGCTGGCTCCGATGTCTTGGCCAAGGTCCGTGCAAGACCCTCGAGCACGTTTAAGAAACCCAAAAAAGGTTTCTCAAACGAGTGCATATATGCGAAGCCAACGCTCGGCGGTATCGGGAATGAATGTTTATAGCACGACCTATGTGCCTTGTGGATTGGGTTGTTTGGGGTTTTTAGATTCCAAATCGATGCTGTTTCGCAATACGTCATTTTTTAGCCGGACGAACTCCTCTTCACTTATCACGCCTTTTTTGAAGAACGCGTAGAGTTCTTCGATTTTTTCCCACTTCGATTTTTCTGCTTTTTGCCCAAAAAGGGTGAGCGCGGTTTCTTTCAAACGCTGAAAAAATTCGAGCGAACCGAAACCCGCCAGCATCGCCAGCGCGACGAACGAGACCATGCCTTGAAAAGGAACATTGGTAGCCAGATACTCGGTCGTCAACGAGGTGATTAAAAAATTGGCGACGAAATAGACAAAAATCCCCGCGCCTGCGCCCATGAACACTCGGACGTAATATGGCACTTCTAAATGCGCCGGAAAGTCTTTGTCCTCGCCCCGGAAGTGCATGAAAAACCCGCGCAGGTTGCACATCACGCCGCCCATCGCCCCGGCGATGAGCATCAGCAGGACGATCAAGTAAAAGGTTACGCCAGCGTCGAAATCGGCCTCCGCATCGTCCTCCGCAGCAGTTTTTGCCTGATTTGCTTTTTTCAGGCTGTCGGCGACGATGGAATCTTGCGCGGACATGGACATGGTTTTGGGCGCATTTCGGGCGGTGGGTGCCGCTTGTTCGGCGGGCGATTTTGGGGCGGCGGCGGCTGCCTCGCGCTTTTGGGCTTCGCGGACGTAGGCTCTTTCGGTTTTGCGGAGCATGCCCACTAGTGCGATGCCCAAAAGCAGCGTCAGCGCGATGTTGGTGCCGAGCAGCCAGCGCAATTTGTTTTTTCCGATTGGTACTTCTTCCATGTTTTTTGAATTTGCTGATGGTGTTTTGCTTTGTTTTGGGGTATCGGGCGAGCGGGTTGATTAAACGGTTCTTCGGGAAAATACCCAGTAGTATCGTTCAACCCCCAATATTGACATTCAGCGAGCCGGCGGTGATTTGACCGTTGTGCGTAGTCGGGTCTTTCACACGGGCAGCGGCCTTTTTTCCGATGAACACGCTGGTCAAACCAAAGCAGCAGGTGCCCCCCCTCTCCGGCCGTGTCTATTCTACCTTTACCTGATACGTGAACCCGTTTTCGACAGCCCTGCGTTCGCCCGCAACGAGCGGCACTAGTTTGCCCGAAATGTTGAGGGTGGATTCCGTTCCGGCCTTCGCGCCGATGATTCTCAATGGGATTTTGACCGTCTCGCCGGGTTCGAGCAGCAGGCCGGAAGTTTTGAGCAACTTTCCTTTTCGGAGCGTGCCGGGGCGCGGTTTCAACTCCTTTTGGAGGGCGACGAAATCGGGCAGTTCGATTTTCCATTCCGGCGGAAGACCCTCTTTCAGGGCTTCCACTTGAAGCTCGGCCGGGACGGCCAAGAAATTCGTGGCCGCCACATAAATCAGTCCCGACAATGCCAACACCACGAAATCGAAGTTTTTGCAAGCCACGTTGCTGCTGCGGTTCACGACCGTCGTCAATGGCATGTCGTTCTCGTGCTTGACGACGACGCCCACGCACCAATGTGGTTCGCCCCAAATGTTCGGCACAGCGGGCGTGTTCCAAGTCATGCTCACGACCGTCCCGCCCGGCGGCACGGAAACCACTTGGCTGCCAATCGAAATCGAGGAAAGGCTCGGAAACTCCAGCGTGATGCGCGGGTCGGTGTAATAGGCTTCGACTGTCACGTTGTTCTGGGTTGTCCCGGTGTTGTTGCTCACGCGGATGTTCAACGTGGCCGTGCTGCCCAGCACGAGGGTGGAAGGCACCGTCCAAATATCCGGGCTGACCCAAAACATGCCGGTCGAAGGCTCGATGCCCGTGTCTGCCGCGTTGTCGCGCACAAAGATTTGGGGCAATGCCGAGTCATGAATGAGCGCTCGGGCACCCGGGTAGTTTTCTTCGGCGCAAGGCAGGATTTCGGCGGGCGGGGGCGCGAAACTGCTGATGCCGCCAGAGGCAGGCCGGAGCTCGGGTGTGAAAGCGGCCACCCGTTTTTCGTTCCAGACCCAATCGGTCGCCTCGCCGATGGCGTTGTACCAAATCGTTTCGGCATAAGTATGTCCATGCACGCCGGCGATTTTCCCGATTTGACGCTGTGCCACAGAACGGAGCGTGGGTTCGCCGGGCGGGTCGGAGGTCGTATGCGCCCAGGGGCGCAGGTAAAGTTCGCTGAAACTGTGGTAGGTCACGAAGCACTTCAAATTGGTGCGTGTGTTGAGGAAATTCCGCATGGCATTGGTTTCCGGCTCGCTGAACGGCGCGGTCCCGAAATAAACATCGTCGGTCGTGCTTGCCGAACCGCTCGCACCCAAACCGAGGTTGCCCCATTGATACCCCCAGTTTCGGTTCAAATCCACGCCAAAGGAGCCGCCAAAGTTTGGCCGCCGGTTTTTGCGCCAAAATCGGTTCGCCGCTGACAAGGACGAATACAGATACCCGTCCGGGTTGACCACCGGGATTATCCAGATTTGCAGGCGGTTCATGTCGGCTTGCAGTTGCGCGTTTGTCGCGTATTCGGCCAACAGGCGGTCGGCGATGTAGATGATTGTCTCGACCGTTATCCATTCCCGCGCGTGGTGCAGGGCACAAAAAACGACATCGCCTTTTGTCGGGTCGTTCACCGCCGGGGTGGTCGAGATTTTCAAGGCACGGATGGGGCGACCTTCGACGGAGAAGCCAATCGTGCTAATCTGCGTGAGCGTCGGGTAGGTCGAGTGGAGGGTGTTGATGGCGAGGTCTGCCTGAGCCGGTGTCCGGAATGCGGCGTATGACAGGATTTGCCCGTTAGCAAGCGCGGGCAACAAAAGCATGAAAAAGACTTGGAGATTTTTCATTGTTGCAGTTCATTTAACAGTGATTTGGAAGCCAAGCGATTTCACTTGGTCGATTTGAAAATCAAAGGCCGCGCCTTCCACGATTATCCCTTGTTTGCCTTCATCAGGGTAACTGGCAAAGATGTCAACTTGAATTGCGGCCAGTTTTTCCACGTCGGCGGGCGAGTTGACCTGGACCACGATTTCGCGCGGGCGCGGTTCGTAGTCCAGTTTTTTGATGTTCAACTTGCCCTTGGCCGCCGCCTGCAATTGGTCAAGGTTGCCGAAAACGACGACGTGGTCTTTTTCGCGGTTGAGCAACTTAAGCCCGAAGGAGGCGATTCTTTCCATGTTTTGTTCCCCGGAAACCATGCCGTAGGCCGTGTAAACCTGCAGCGGCTCCTGCCGTTTGGGCTCCTCGTAACCGGCGGATTTGAGGGCTGCCAGCACGTCCGTTTTGTCGGAATGGAAGTACACGAGGGGAAGTTCGACCTTGACGATTTCAATCCCGGTTTGTTCCTGCAGGATGTCCACCTCGGTGGCATCCTCGACGCTGATTGCGGAGACGGGGCGTTCGTTCGGTGGGTTGAAGGATTTGTCCTTCGGGCATCGGCAGCCAAACATCAAAATTAGAAAAAGGCATAAAGCCGGATAAAAAAACTGAGAGTTCATCATTGTAGCAAAAATTTATTGGCGATGGGAAGTGAGTAGTTATCCAATATTTACATTCGGCGACAGGGAGGGCGGGGTTCAGCCCGCTAAAAAGAATACTGTTCAACCCCCAATATTGACATCCGGCGACCCGACCGTGATCTGCCCTCCATGCGAAGTCGCGTCGCCGACCCGGGCGGCGGGCTTGTTTCCAATAAGCACCGTGGCCGAGCCTTTCGCTATCATATTGCCCGGCGCGCCGCAGGTGCAGGTGTCGAGCATGACGGCGGCTGGGAAGTTGTTGATGTTCACATTGCCTGCCCCGGCTGCCGAGATGGTGCCCCCAACATGAGGGTTGGCAGGGCTTGGGGGGACAATCGGGCAAGTGTGCGGGTCATTCGTTCTGGCTGCTGCTGGCATATTTCTCAATTTAAATTGATGGGCGTTCCTTTTATCGTCACTTTGCTGGCACTCTGGATGCTTATCCCGGAGCTCGACATTTCGATGCTGTTCCCGTTTTCGTCATTGATGGAGATTTTCTTGTCCTGATCGCTCAGGACCAAAGCGTTTCCATTTTTTGTTTTCAACGTGATGCTCTTTTTCTGGTCGTCGAAGATGAGTTCCATGCCTTCTTTTGCCACAAACACTTTTTGGTGGTTGTCCCGGGTGGCGGGTATGGGCGCTGGGCTTTTGTTGTTGTGCAGCGAACCCATCACGACGGCTTGGTTGGGGTCGTTGTTGACAAAGCCGAGCACGACCTCATCGCCGACTTCAGGACGAAATACGAAGCCCCGGTCTTTGCCCGCGTACAGCGTGGACAATCGCGCCCAAATTCCCTCTGACTGACTTCCCGTGCCGCTGCCTCCGGCCAAATAGGGTATCCGCACCTGTATCCTGTGATGGCCTGCCTGGGTGTCGCCGTCCAATTTCGACACGATGCCGATGTGCAGGCCGCTAATGCCGGGCAGCAAGCCGCTCGCCGCGTCCGCCGATGCATCGTTGTTGTCTGAAAAGAACTTATCGGTCAATCCGAACTGAATGTCCGTATGCCAAGTGCCGCCATACACTTGGTGCATGACCCCCGACACCAAGTGATTGCCGTCGAAGCGGTCGCCAATGCTTTCCAAGGCGATGGTGTCTCCCGGAGCGACTTCTATGCCGAGGATGCGGACGCGCCCGCGTACGCTCGACAAGTCGCCCCGTTTCATTTTTGCCTCCGCCCAGGCTTCCAGTTCGCGGCTCTCCAAATCGCCGCCGTGATAAAGCAGCAAGGGGTCTTGCCCAAAAAGTGCTTCTGGGAATTGCCGCCTGCCGTCGCCTTCCTCCGTCACTGCCCCGATAGCATCGCCTATGTCTGAGGCCACACTGCTTGCTGCGGAGGCTACACCGCCCAATCCGCCCCCCAATCCGCCGCCCGCAGCTCCTCCCGCGCTGCCCTGCTTCACCGCTTCCACCACTTCCTGCTTGCTGAAATCCCATGCTTTCGCGTTGACCGATGGGTAATGTGTGCGGGCATCTATGTCGGCTTCCATTTCGATGAGCGGGATGCCGCTGCCTGCGGCACCGAGATGCACGGCAAACTTTGCGGCGGCGGCCACTTCGGGCTTTTTCACGTGCACTTCTCCGCCCGATACGCTGACGCACATCCCGTTGGCATCGGCGCGCATGACCATGAAATCCCAGTCCGTGCAGTGATACTGCACCAATTCTTCGCGGGTGTGGGGGCTGTCGGTCACGTTGCCTACGCGCAGGCCGGAGTGGGTTCGGATGATTTGCTTGATGACATCGCTGTCTTTGCTGTTGTAGAAATAATCGCTCTTGCGCACGAGCGTGGTTTTCACCGCCGGGTCTTTGCATTCTATTTCCAAGTGGGCAGGTTTGCCGCTCAGCACTTTCACGCTGTGGCGCACGATGATGCCCTGGAAAATGCTTTCTTCTTCGTTGTCGTACCCCACTTGGATATCTATTTGTTTGCCCGGTACGAAAAGGTCGGCATTGCTTTTTTGAAATTCCCTGTTCTGTGACACATCGTCTTCAAAGAGCAGGCGAGCGGTCGGAATCTTGTTGAATTCTTTATACACGGACAATGACATCAGGCCGCCCGGATTGGAGGTGATGTCGCTGCCTTCGATAAAGACTTTTACCGTGACGTGGTCGGTCGTGCGGCTGGCTACGGCAGAACCGGTCAATGCGCTTATGCTGGGGATCATCGTCATACAACACGCCGTTTTTCGATGGGTGGAAAATCGAGTTCAACGCCTGCATCAATTTTTCTGAAATTGGTCAGGCCGTTTGCTTTGGCTACTTCCAAGTAATACTTCTCGGATTCATACACCTCTTGGCAAAGGGTGAGGAGATTGTCAGACCCTCGGACGACTCGACGGCGGGTCAGGTCGGGCGAGAGGAAAGACAGCACCGCCGAAGCGGTATCGCCTACGCTGTGGGACTGCACTTTCAAAGTAATCTCTGCTCTCAACGGTATGCCCGAAGGCGCGAAGAGGTTGTAGCTCACGCTCATGTCCACCAATTTGCCGATGAACACCAACTTGCCCCAATTGATGGCCAGCAAAGGTGGAGCGTGTGTCTCGGACATATAATCATAGACCGTTGCCTGCAACTGAGCCACTTTGGTCGCCACATAAGCCCCCTGTGCATCCGCCCCGATGGCACCGAGCGCCAAACTCCCAGGGTCGAGCGTCACAAAGCTGGTTTGTTGCAGCGCCCCGGTGCCATCAAGCGTGAACTTCAAATCCAAGGCTTCGGGTTGGGGCCTGTCTATCTGCAAGGTGCTTTTGGGAGAGTTGCGCTCCCGTGAGTAGTGATAGGAGACTTTAAAATCCCTGCGTATCTGCTCAGGATTCACCTGCACCTCGAAAAGGGTGGTCAGCGCGCCGGTGGCTGCGCCGACGATGGAACCAGCTGCTGCGCCCACGCTGCTAAAGCCTCCCTTGAAGTACTCGGTCGGGTCCTTCAGTTTCAGTATCCTTAGTTTGTTGACTTGATTTTCCATGGGTCAGCGTTCTTTTTGTCGTTCCAAAATAGCCAATACTTGGCGCACACAGTCTTCCACGACATCGGCGCCCGCTGCTCCGCCAGATGCCGATGCTGCGGGATTGCCCGAATCTGTCGCAGCGGCGGAGCTGGCACCTTCGGACGGCGGCGGGCTGGCAACGATGGCCCTGACTACCAATTCCTTTATTTCAACCATGATTCAAGTCGGGTGTGATTTGGTGAAATGGTTGTACTGCAACTCGATGGTTTCGATGGCCAAATTGTTTTCCATGGCGTTGAAAGCCGACACCGACCACTTCAAGGGGTAGGCGTGTACCACGTGCCACGACATCAGGATGTTGTCGTTCGGGTTGGCTGCGCCTGGGTCGAGCAGAAAGACGTGTATGTCTTTGGGCGAAAACGAAAACTCTTCTATCGCTTTGCGGCACCAATCTTGCAAGGCAGAACTGACCTTCAGGCCGCGTTTCAGCACCAATTTCTCTGACTTGACCCGCAGGGGCAGCTGGTGGACGAAACGATTTTCGCCACCTTCGACAATCTGTTGGGTTTCAATCGTGGCGCTCAAGCCGGTCACTTCCTGAAACTCGGATTCGCCATCGGGAAGCCCGTCTATCTGCACCTTGAAAAAGAAACCCACCGGGGGATAATAGACCGTGTTTGCCATGATCAGAGGTATTCGACGGTGACGCCTTCGTGTGCCAGTTCCAAAGTTTCGACGGCCACTTCGTTGCCGTCTGCCTTCATGTCGTTGAACTGGACTTTTATCGGAAATGCGTTCAGCAAGGTCCAGGTGACGACTTCGGTGGC
>JBJXFT010000267.1:0-7581 GCA_046155725.1 Saprospiraceae bacterium | reverse complement strand
CAGCAGCGTGAACGAGAGTATGCTCACCGGCGAAAGCGTGCCAGTGCAAAAAACTACCGATGCAAAAGTCATCGCCGGGGCCATCAACGGCGAGGGCAGCCTGAAAATCCGCGTGGACAAATCGGGCCAGGACAGTTACCTCCAAAAAGTCATCGCGCTCGTGCAGGAAGCGCAGGCCGCCAAGTCGCAAACGCAACATCTGGCCGACCGCGCCGCCAAGTGGCTGACCTTCATCGCACTGGGCGTAGGCTTCGGGACCTTGGCCGTCTGGCTCGCCAAAGGGCAGACGCTGGCCTTCGCGCTCGAACGCATGGTGACGGTCATGGTCACCTCCTGCCCCCACGCGCTGGGCGTGGCGATTCCGCTGGTCGTCGCCATTTCTACGGCCATGACCGCCCGCCGGGGGCTGCTCATCCGCAACCGCACGGCTTTTGAAAACGCCCGCCGCATCACGGCCATGGTGTTCGACAAAACGGGGACGCTCACCGAGGGCAAATTCGGCGTGTCGCGCATCCAGCCGCTTGCAGCAAATTTTGACAAAAACACCCTGCTCGCCACTGCCGCCGCGCTCGAACAGGAAAGCCAGCACCCCATCGCGCAGGGCGTGGTGGCCGCAGCCAAAGCTGCCGGGTTATCCTTGCCTTCCGTTTCCAACTTCGCTTCCATTACCGGCAAAGGCATCACGGGCGAGGTCGGCGGCAAAAAGATCAGCGTCGTCAGCCCAGGGTTTTTGAAAGAAAAGAACATCCCCATTCCCGACACTGCTGCAGGCTCCGCCGCCGAGACCGTTGTTTTCGTTTTGGAAAATGAAAAACTCGCGGGCTTCCTCGCGCTCTCCGACCGCATCCGCCCTGATGCCGCCGAGGCCGTGAAACAGTTGAAAAATCAGGGCATCAAAGTTTTCATGGCCACGGGCGACAACGCCACGGTCGGGAAGGCCGTCGCTGAACAGCTGGGCTTGGACGGCTATTTCGCCGAGGTGCTGCCCCACCAGAAAGTCGAAATCGTGAAAGACCTGCAAGCCAAAGGCGAGTACGTGGCCATGACCGGCGACGGCGTGAACGACGCGCCCGCGCTCGCCCAGGCCGATGTGGGCATCGCCGTGGGCAGCGGCACCGACGTGGCCGCCGAAACTGCCGACATCATCCTGACCGACAGCAAGCCCTCCGACGTGCTTGGGCTTGTCAACTTCGGCAAGGCCACCTACCGGAAGATGGTGCAAAACCTGTGGTGGGCGACGGGCTACAACGTAGTGGCGATACCTTTGGCCGCCGGGGTGCTGTACCCGCATTTTGTGCTCAGCCCTGCGATGGGTGCGGTGCTGATGTCAGCCAGCACCATTGTGGTGGCGGTGAACGCGCAGTTGTTGAAAAAAGACCTATCAAACGTCGGAAGGGTTTGAAACCCTTCCGACGTTCATCCGACGTTCATAAAAATCAGTTTCTCATGCTGAACACAGCCAAGTCCCACTGGGAAAACATTTATCAAACCAAAGCCCCTGACGAGGTGAGTTGGTTTCAAGAGTACCCGCGCACGAGCATGGATTTCGTCGAACTGTTCGACCTGCCGAAACACGCCCGCATCATAGACATCGGCGGTGGCGACGGCAATCTCGTGGACGCGCTGCTGGAGCAAGGTTTCACGAACATCACGGTGCTCGACATTTCGGCCAACGCCATCGAACGCGCCAGAGCCAGACTGGGCAACCGGGCAAACGAGGTGCAGTGGGTGGTGAGCGATGTCACCGAATTTGAACCCGCGCAGCCCTACGACTTTTGGCACGACCGGGCGGCGTTTCATTTTTTGACCACCGAAGCGACGGTGCGTCGCTATGCCGACATCGCGCAGCGGGCTGTCCGCCCCGGCGGGTACTTCGTGCTGGGTACGTTTTCAGAAAAAGGCCCTCGGAAATGCAGTGGACTGGACATCCAGCAATATTCGCGGGCGGGCATGAACGCCGTCTTCGGGCAATTTTTTCGCCGCATAAAATGCCGCGAAATTGTACACGTCACGCCGTTTCAGACCAATCAGAACTTCTTGTTTTGCAGTTTTCGGCGGCGGAAGTAGGTGCGGCACTGCTCTGAGTTGTGCCACGACTTACCTGACAACCAATCACTTGTTCGCTCTCAGCCGCTTTTCTGCCACACAAGCCAGCGCGAGGGTTTTTACGTCAATCGCTGGGTCGCGGAAGTAGTGGTCAAGCCCCGGCTCGCTGACGATGAGGCTGCCGGGGATGATTTGGTCGGGCAGCGTGGTGAGGCCGTCGTTCGGGGCGATGTGGCGCATACTGCACCAGCGGCCGCGGATTTCCCGGCTGATTTGGGTGGCCAACGGCGCACCGACGAACTGGATTTTGAGCAAGTGTTCAGAGAAACGCAGTTCGGCAAACTCCACGCTGCGCCGCTTGTGCGAGATGTCACGGACGGTGCTGATGTCTTTGCCTTTGAAAAACAACTGCACCTCGGCAAGCCAACATTTCGGGAAGCACAGGTACTGGTCGGCCACCGGCGAGCCGCGCAGGATACCGCCGACGCTGACCCAGGCTTTCAGGTGTGGCACTTCATCGGGGCGGAGGATTTTGCCGAGGGCGATGGCGACTTCGAGGCCGCCCTTGCTGGCGCTGACGAGCAGGATGCGCTCATGCGCGGCGTTCAGTTCGCGCAATTTTTGGGCGATGATGAGGGCATTGGCTTCGGAAAGCCCCCACTCGTCGGTCTCAATCAGCAGGTTGGGGATGCCGGCGGCGGTGAGGAGTTGAATCTGGCGGGCGAAATCCGCGCCTGTGGTGCGGTCTTCGCGGTAAGCGAGGCCGGGTACGAAAACGACGAGGTAGTTTTTCAGGTCATCACACTCGGCAGGCAGGGTTTGAGAGGGGGCAATTTTTTGGATAAACCCGCGAAAGTCGTCCTGTGCCGCGTGGTTCTCCGGCTGCCGATACCAGCGGTCGAGGAGGTAAAAAGTGGCAAAATCAGTGGAAGTTTTAGCGGAAAGGGCGGCGAGCGTGGCGTTTTCGAGCGGCTGGGCCTCGGTTTCCCGCAGGATGGATTGCAGGGAGGAGTCGGCGGGGTTTTCCAAAAAAGTCTTGGCCGCCGGGCTGTCCACCGTCGTCTGGAAAGGCTGCCCGAACAAGAAGCCCGATGCCGAGTATTTGACTTTTGGGAGGCAATTGCCGCTGCAAAAAAGGTACACCAACCCCAAAATGAGTGACGCAGCGGCGAGGCGGCGGGGTTTGTGCAACTGCTTCGCGGCAGTTTTGGTGAGGAAAACGAAATACTCAGGCATGGGCGCGGGCTTTGCGTTGGGCGACATAATCTGCCAACGGGATGCGCTCCTCTTGGCGGTCTTCGGCCTCCTCTTCTTCGGCCAACGCTTTCTGCGCATCTGAAAGGTTCGCCGACCAGTCTTTGTTGGTCAGCAGGTTTTGGAAATATTGGGCCAAATGCTCCAACAGCAGTTGGTCGTTGGTTTGAAGAATCTGTAAAACCAAGTCGTTTTTTATCTCTGCGACGCTCATTTTTCAAAAATTTTGACACAAAACTAATCCAAATCAGCGAGCCATGCTCAACTCCCTCATCAAATTCTCCCTGCAAAACCGCCTCTCCGTAATGGCCTCAACCTTCTTGCTGACATTAACACTTCACGGTTGCGGCAAAGAGAAAGAGGTATATGACTTCCAAGGTGGTTTCCGGGTAAAAGCCTACTGTGAAGCCACAGGTTTCATGGACGCGGGTACGGTTTTCGAGGTTTACCATCGCGATGAAGGTTTTTGGGGATTAGAGAAAAGGATAGGTTATGCGGTGAACTGGTCGGTTGATTACCTCAGCGCACCCCCCAAACCAGAAATCGTCCTCATAGAGGGAGCAGTGGTTGTCATTCATAGATTTGGAATAGACACACTGAAAATTCAGCCCAACAAATACCTCAACTACTAAGCCATGCTCAACTCCCTCATCAAATTCTCTCTCCAAAACCGCCTCTTCGTCGTAGCAACCGCCGCGCTGCTGCTCGTCTGGGGCAGTTGGACGGCCATCAACCTGCCGGTGGATGTGCTGCCCGACCTCAACCGCCCCCGGGTCACGGTTTTCTTGGAAGCCGGCGGAATGTCGCCGGAAGAAATAGAGGTGCAGGCCGTGCTACCTATCGAGACCGCGCTCAACGGCTCGCCCGGTGTGGAGGTGGTTCGCAGCAGTTCGTCGCGGGGCATCGGCTTGGTGTTCGTGGAGTTCGACTGGGAGGTAGACGTGTTCCGTGCCCGCCAACTCGTGGCAGAAAAACTCGCCACCGTGCCATTGCCCAATGGCATTGTGCCGGTCATGGGGCCGATTTCTTCGGTCATGGGGCAAATCATGCTCGTCGGCGTGACGGCTGAAGCGGACAGTACGGGTCAAACTTTCAGCACGGCAGCCGACCTGCGGACGCTGGCCGATTTCACGATTCGGCGCAGGTTGCTGGCGATAAAAGGCGTGTCGCAGGTAATCCCCATCGGTGGCGACCGGCTGCAATACCAGGTATTGGTCAGCAGCACAAAACTCAAACAGTACAGCCTGACGCTCGAAGACCTCGACCGCGCCCTTGAAAACGCCAACCTTAACGCAACGTTCTATTGAAAACCACAACCTACTCGACAAAATCAGTCAAATATCATCATCCGAAAAATGAGCGAATCTATCAAACATGAGTGCGGTATGGCACTTGTTCGACTATTGAAACCGTTAGAATTTTACCATGAAAAGTATGGTACAGCCTTCTACGGACTGAATAAACTGCATCTTTTGATGCAAAAACAGCGCAATCGCGGACAAGACGGCGTCGGCATCGCCACCGTCAAACTGCATCCGACACCCGGCGAACGCTTCATAAGCCGCAAACGTTCCAATGCACAACAACCGATAAAAGACGTTTTTGAGCAAGTTTTTTGGCATTTCAAAGACCTTTCAAAAGAACAAATCAATGACCCAACTTTTTTGCGCGAAAATTTCCCGTACATGGGTGAAGTCCTCATGGGACATTTGCGCTACGGAACGCACGGCGCAAATACGATTGAACAAGTCCATCCTTTCCTACGTCCCAACAATTGGATGAGCCGAAATTTACTACTTGCGGGCAATTTCAACATGACAAATGTGGACGAATTGTTCAACTTTTTGGTCGAAGAACTCGGACAACATCCCAAAGAAAAATCCGATACCGTCACCGTTTTGGAGAAAATTGGGCATTTTCTCGACGATGAAGTGCAACATTGGTTCGATTATTTCAAAAAAGAAGACGACTACACTAATAAAGAGATCACCAATCGCATTGCTAAAAATCTTAATCTTCAACGCATTCTCAAACGCGCCACAAAGGGACTCGACGGCGGCTATGCCCTCATCGGTGCCCTCGGTCACGGCGATGCGTTTGCTTTGCGCGACCCGAACGGCATTCGTCCTGCGTTTTATTATCAAGACGATGAAGTCGTCGTTGTGGCGAGCGAACGCCCCGCAATTCAGTCAGCTTTCAACGTCAATTATCAATTAATTCAAGAACTCAAACCCGCTCACGCCTTGATTATTAAAAAAGATGGTCAAGTGAGTGAATTGCCGTTTACACCCGTGCGGGAACGTTTGGCGTGTTCGTTTGAGCGCATTTATTTTTCGCGCGGCACCGACCGCGATATTTATTTGGAACGGAAAAAACTCGGCGAACAATTGGCTTTGCCTGTGATGAAAGCCGTTGATTTTGATTTTGAAAATACCGTTTTTTCGTTCATTCCAAACACGGCGGAGACCGCTTTTTTCGGTTTTATGGAAGGCATCAACGATATTTACAACAACATAAAAACCAAGAAAATCGCCGATTTACAAGCAAAAGGCGAATTTTCTACCGAAAAAGTGGCTGAAATACTGAGGGGTATGCCGCGCGTCGAAAAGCTCGCCGTGAAGGATGACAAGGCGCGAACCTTCATCACAAACGACAGCAGCCGCGACGAAATGGTCAGTCACGTCTATGATGTGACCTACGGCATTGTGCGCAACGAGGTGGACACACTTGTCTTGTTAGATGATTCGATTGTGCGCGGGACGACCTTAAAAAACTCAATTATTAAGATTATGGCGCGGCTCAATCCGAAACACATTATTATCGTATCGAGCGCACCGCAAATCCGTTATCCCGATTGTTACGGCATTGATATGTCGAAAATGGGCGAATTTGTGGCCTTTCAAGCGGCAGTTAAGTTATTGAGAGCCAGAGGTTTAGATAACAAATTGGACGATATTTACGAACTGGCAAAAGCCCAAGAAAAATTGCCCAAAGAACGGCAACGCAACGTGGTTCAAGAACTCTACGACCTTTTTGATTATGAAGATATTAGCGAGGCTATCGCCGAAATCGTCACACCCGACGATGGCATTACCCCCTCAGTATCCGTCATTTATCAGTCGCTCGAAGGCTTGAAAATCGCTTGTCCGAACAATCTCGGCGACTGGTATTTTTCGGGTAATTATCCGACACCGGGCGGCAATCGGGTTGTTAATCGAGCGTTTGTCAATTATATGGAGAATAAAAATGTACGGGCGTATTAAATGTCAGATGTCAATAATTTGAAAAATAAAGGTGCGCATTTAACAAAAAGAAAAATGATAATATCCGCAATAGTTGCCGTCGGCAAAAACCGTCTTATCGGACGTGACAATCAAATTCCGTGGCATTTGCCCGCCGATTTAGCGTATTTCAAGCGTACAACCTTGAATCATCACGTTATTATGGGGCGTACTTCCTTTGAAGACATCGGACATCCGCTGCCGAAACGCACAAATGTGGTGATTTCCCGCAATCCCTTTTTCATTGCAACGGGGTGTATTCGCGCCTTTTCGATTCCCGAAGCCATAAAAATTGCCGAAGCAAACGGCGAAACCGAAGCATTCATTATCGGCGGCGGCGAAATTTATACCCAAAGTGTTCCCTTTTGGACACGTCTTTATTTGACCGATGTTGACGCCGAAACGGGCGAAAATACTGAGGGGGATGTTTTTTTTCCTGATATTGATTTTTCAGAATGGACGTTGGTTTCAGAAGAAAAACGCTTCAAAGACGAAAAAAATGAGTGCGATTATACGTTTAAAGTGTTTGAAAGAACATAATTAAAAATAGGACTTATACCTTTCCGAAAGTTTGTAACCTTCGGAAAGGTATTGCTATTAAAAATATGTCATCATGAAAAAAATCATTTTTACGCTCTCATTGCTCCTAACAATTGGTCTGCTAAAAGCGCAAAATACCGATATCGTCGCTTATAAAAAACCTTTGCCAACCATTAGCAAAAAAGGGGTTATCAAAACAACAGACGGGAAAACCATTCAAATTGAAGGGTTTAACGACCCAGAAACGACCTTGTTTTTCCTAGTCCGACACGCCGAAAAAGACACTACGGGCGGTTCAAATGCTGATTTGAACAATATCGGACGTGGAAGAGCGGCCGTTTTGCCTAAGATTTTGAAAAAAATAACCATTTCGGGCGTTTATTCAACCGAAACACCGCGCACTCGACATACCGCCGAACCCGTCGCAAAAGCTAAAAAACAGGTTGTGACCATTTACAAC
>JBJXFT010000256.1:0-16843 GCA_046155725.1 Saprospiraceae bacterium | reverse complement strand
CTATCAATTTGACTTGTGCCAACTTGGGCGTGAACGTGGTGATATTCGCCGCTACCGACATCAACGGCAACACTTCCACCTTCGCCACCGCGGTGACGGTGTTCGACGTGACTTTGCCGGCCTTTACAAATCCTTGGACGATGGCGCAATCGAACATCGGGGTGCTTTGCCCCGCCGCCCCGCCGCCCGCTACGGATTTCCCGCAAACGGCTGCGGATCAATGCGACAACGCGGTGTCCATCGTGCTGACGCAAACTACTTCGCAAACCATGACCGGCTGTGGCAAATACAGCTACATCATCAACCGCACTTGGACGGCCACCGACGATTCGGGCAATGCCGTCACCCGCACCCAGCACATCGTGGTGCAGGATTCGCAAGTCCCCGTGTTCGCAGCCAATACGCCTGCTACGGTGACGGCCAGCACTACCCCGAACAGTCTTACTTGCACTGCGCAAGTGACGTTCGACATGGCTGGCTTTGTATCGGATTGCGAAGCGGCTGCCGACGTGACGATTACCAACGCTTTGATTTCTGCCCCTCCGGGCAACACGTTTGTCATCCCAGCAGGCAGCAACATCGGCGCGGGGAATTATCCGCTCGGCACTTACGTCATTCGTTTTACCGCCAAGGATGCTTGTGGAAACATGGCAACCAAAGACCTGACGGTGGTGGTGAGCGACGCTACGCCGCCGACGGCAGTTTGCATCAATGGCGTGAGCGCCTCGCTGCAGCCCTCTGGCTCGGTGGTGGTGATGGTGAACCAGTTCAACAATTTTAGCTACGACAACTGTGGCGGTGCGCTGGACCTGAAAATCCAACGCCTCGACCAGAACCCGCTCGTAGCGCCTTCCGGCAACCTTACCTACACTTGCGCCGACGCAGATGGCGTGACACAGCACCCGGTCAAACTTTTCGTGGCCGATGCGGCAGGCAATATGTCCATGTGCCTGACCTACATCGTGATTCAAGACAACGTGGCCCCTGTGCTTACCTGCCCTGTGGCAGTGACGGTGGACTGCGCTGCGGACAAAACCCCCACGGCTTTGGGTTCGCCGACGATTGTGGACAATTGCGCCCCCGGCGCGGCGACTTTCACGGACGTGATAACGGCCGGCGTTGGCACTGTTTGCGAGGTGCTGACCCGCACCTGGAAGGTCATTGACCAGGCCAACAACATGGGGACTTGCAACCAGATCATAAACATCAAGGACACCCAAGCACCCACGTTCACGACTACGCCCGCCAACCTGGCGATCAGTTGCGAAGACCCGCTGGTGGTGGCGCCTGTGCTGACTGCTACGGACAATTGCTCCGTCGGCAGCCAGATCGTGATCACGTTCAGCGAGGTTTCGAGCCAAACAATGGTAGGCTGCACGAAGTACAACTACACTACCACGCGCACTTGGCACGCTACGGACAAATGCGGCAATACCGCCACGCACACGCAAATGGTGGTGGTGACCGACACGAAAAAACCAGTGTTCTTGGGTATGCCCGATACGCTGGAAGTACACGCGGCAAGCTTCCCGACGATACAAGATGTGTGCTTGGTGTCAGTGACATTCAACGCCGCTAATTTCCTTGTGGAATGTGCTGCCTTGAACGAATTGACCATCAACTCCATCGTTTTCCAGCCGGCAATCCTGCCTTCCATCACGCCTACCTTGCTGAATGTGAGCGGCAATTACCCGATAGGCTCGACGAGGGTGATCTTCACGCTGACCGACCCCTGCGGCAACCAAGGCAAAGACACGGTGGTGGTGAAGGTGATAGACGACGCGGTGCCAAGCATGGCCTGCGACGATTTCACCCTTGTGCTTGGCTCTAATGGCGAAGCGACCATTACGCCGAACAATGTTATTCAGGGCAACGATGGTGTTTTTGACAACTGCGGCATTGACACTTTGATTCTCTCGAAAACCAATTTTGACTGTTCCAATTTGGGCCTGAATGCCGTTACGCTTACCGCGACGGACAACAATGGCAACGAAAACTTCTGCACCGTAGATGTGAATGTGACTCTGGGCAACAACACGGGCTTCAACCTCAGTGCTACCGGCACATCCGAATCTTACTTCGGTGCCGACAACGGCACGGGCACGGCAGTGGCTACGGGCGGCACAGGCGTGTTCACTTACCTCTGGAGCGGTAGCGGTGCTACAACGGCGGCGGTCAACGGCCTTTCGGCAGGCGTCCACACCGTTTCGGTATCGGACAGCAACAGCGGCTGCATCGCGGTGGATACCGTGGTGGTGCAGGCAGGCCCGAAAGTGACCATCACGGTCGGTACGGGCAATGGCTGCCAAGGCGCAACAGTGACCATCCCGGTGACGGCTGACAACTTTATCAACGTATCGGGCTTCTCGTTTGGCTTGGCCCTGAGCAATGGTTTGGTGGGCGCTATCACCAGCCTGAGCGACGTGAACCCTGCACTCGTTGGCCTGACCCCGGGTGCCAACTCGGTGTTCTGGACGCACCCCATGCTTACGCCGACCACGCTCCCGAACGGCACTTTGCTGTTCAATGTCAATATCCAATTGGCGAACCCGCCTACGGCTGTGGGCACCACAAGCGGCATTGTGCTATCTGCTATCCCAGCCCTTGTGTTCTTACAGGACGGCACAAATCCAGCCCCTTTGGTGACCTTCAATCCTGGTACGGTTACCATCAGCTGCCCCGTCAACGATCTCCAAATCGCAGGCGAGGTGTTCACTTGGAAAGCTCCTCCGAAACCTGTACCGGGCGTGACCATCACGCTTACGGGTACGGCCAATGGCACCGATGTTACGGCTTTGCCCACTGCTGACTATAGCTTGTTTGTGCCAAGCGGCGCAAATGCGGTGGTTACGCCGAGCAAGTCTGAATTGCTCATCAAGGATCAGGTAGCCGTAAACATTGGCGATGCCATCAGAATCCAGTCGCACGTGGCTGTGGAAACGTCCTTTGACAACCCATACCAATGGGTGGCTGCCGACATCAACGGTGACCAAAAGGTCAACTTGGTGGACTTTGCTTTGATCAAAGCGTTTGTGTTGGGTACCAGCATACACTTCCCTCCTGTGGCTGCTGTGGTTCCGCCCGATTGGAAGTTTGTGCCAAAAGTGCACGTCTTTATGGCGCTGCCTCCGGGCAACCCGGCAGCTCCGGCACTCAACCCGCTCAATAACCCGGCACCGCCTTCTACCATCGCACACAACAACATCGTAGCCAGTTTCTTGGACGACGACTTTGTGGCGGTGCGCAATGGCGACGTGACTGGCTCTGTAAATCCGCAATTTTCGAATGACGGTGGCGGTGCTGAATCTGTTGAGGTGTTCAAATTCCGCCTCGACGAGCGGACGGTGCAGGCTGGCGAAACGGTGACGATTCCGTTCAAGTCTGTTGACTTTGTCAATGCTCAGGCATATCAGATGACCATTGCGTTTGATCCCGAAGTGTTTGAACTGCAAGACATCCTGCCAGGCGTGTTGCCGGGCCTCTCTCAGGGGGACTTTGGCACTTCCAACCTTGCGGATGGTTTGATCAGCACGCTTTGGATAGGTGGGAAGCCGATGTCGTTGAATGACAACGAGACGCTGTTTTCTCTCACGTTCAAGGCATTGGAAAATGTGTCAAACTTGTCCAACGTGTTGCACAGCAGCTCGGACATTACGGAGGCTTTGGCGATTGGGCAAGGGGGCGATTCGATGCCGATTGATTTTGAATTCGTGTCTTCGGTGGCTACGGGCGAGGTGGAAAGCAAGGCGTTCGCGCTCTACCAGAACCAGCCCAACCCTTTCACGGCAGAAACGAACATCTCGTTCCGCCTTCCCGAAGCGGGTCGCGCTACCTTGCGCGTGTTTAGCGCCGAAGGCCGCGTGGTGAAAATGGTGGTCGGCGAATTTGCCGAAGGCATCAATTCCATCACGTTCCGCAAAGACGAACTTGGCTCTAACGGGGTGTTCTACTACGAATTGGAAACGCCCAAGTTCAGCGACCGGAAGAAGATGATATTAATTGATTGAACTTGAATCGAGAGAAGAGGCTGTCTCATCAAGGTTGATAAGGAAACTTTTATCAACCTTATGAGACGGCCTCTAACTAAATTCAGCACGTTCTACCTTCCATCTTTAATAGTTTGACATTGAACACCATGAGAAATATTTTATTAATCCTATTCCTGCTCGCAGCAGAGGTTTTTGCAAACAAATCCTCTGCGCAAGCGATCATCCTGAAAGCCGATACGGTGGAAGTGCCGTGCAGCTCGACCAGCGCGTTTCTCGTGCCGGTAAGGCTCGAAAACTTCACCAACGTGGCTGGGCTGCAATTCACTTTGCAGTGGGACACGGCTCGGCTCGATTATGCTTATGTGACGATGCTCCACCCTCAATTTTTTGACGTGGGCTTTGACACATCAGCGGCCAACATAGCGCTGGGCAGGCTGACTTTTTTTTGGGGCGATATGGGTGGGCTTAGCCTACCCTTGAACACGGTGTTGTTCAAAGTGGGCTTCACCCGTATCGGGGGGCCTCAAACGCCTATCTCCTTTACGGATTTCCCGACAGCTGTTTTCGTTTTTGACGACCAATTCAATCAATTAGAAACAGAAACCTATAACGGTGCGGTAAAACCTATTGACAATACCGGGCCGACCATCACTTGCCCAGCCAATGTGGTGACGGGCGACTCCGGCCCAACTGCGGTGCCGAACATCTCCCCAATTTTGGCCGACAGCTGTGGTACGCCTGCAGCCGGGTGGTCGTCGGTAGATGCGACGATGGCGAACTTCCCCAACGACCCCGACGCGAGCGGTGCCCTGTTCAATATTGGCAGCAGCACCGTGACGTACACGGCCACAGATGTGGGCGGAAACACGGCCACTTGTTCGTTCAATATTCTGGTGGAATTCTCCGTGACTTCGACAGATTTGACGCTGATTGCCAATCCGAACAACCTTGCCTCCTGCGGCGAGATGGGCAGTTTTGATGTGCTGGCTTTCAATTTTGACAGCATTGCTGGCTTGCAGTTTTCCATGGAGTGGCTGCCAACTGAGTTGCAATATGTTTCCATCAGCAACTTGAATACAACGCTCAACCTTGGATTGGCTGACTTCAGCACGAACCAAACAGCGGCGGGCTTGCTTTCTTTTGCTTGGTCGAGCCCTACCTCCAGCGGTTCGACGGTCGCAAACGGCGAGGTGCTTTTTACCTTGAATTTTACTGTGCTGGGCGCAGGGACGCTGGCTTTTGGGGACAACCCGACGGCATCGCTTGCGTTTGGTGGGAATCCTCCAGATTTAGTGCCGCTCGTGTTGGTGAACGCAATCGTTGCGGTCACAGATGTAGAGCCGCCGACGATCACTTGCCCTGCGGACATTACGGTGCAAGCCCCCGGCACTACTGCGGTGCCGGACATTGCCCCGGTCAGCGTGGCCGACAACTGTGCGGCTCCTTTGGTGGGCTGGTCGGTGGTTGGCGCCACGATTGGAAGTCACCCAGATGACCCGGATGCAAGTGGCGACCTTTTCAACCTTGATACCAGTACGGTGACGTACACGGCGACCGATGCGGGCAACAACACGGCAACTTGCTCTTTCAACGTGACGGTTGAGTTCGCCAACACCACTACCGATTTGACCATCATCGCCAACAGCGCGAACGTGGCTTGCGGAGGTGCCTTTAGCATTGACGTCACGGCCTTGAATTTTGAAACGGTGGCGGGCATACAGCTTAGCATCAACTGGGATCCTGCGCTGTTCCAATACACCTCTCTTTCTAATTTCAACGCTGTTCTTGCAATAGGGGCCAATGATTTTAGCCTTGTCAATGTTGGCACAGGCTCTATCACTTTTGCTTGGGCAAGTAGCAACTTGAATGGTTTATCGGTGAGCAATGGCGCGGTGCTTTTCCGCCTGAATTTCAATCTTTTGGGCAATACGCCTTCCAGCATCAATTTCAGCGACGACCCCACGGTGCGCCTCGCATTTGACGGGGGAACGTTTGACGAAATCCCGATAGTGACGGTGAATGGGCTGGTCGGCGTGGCCGACAACGTGCCGCCTTCGCTCACCTGCCCCGACAACGTTTCGGTAGATGCCCCGCAAGGGCAGCTTTTTGCTGCGGTGAACGGCCTCGAACCAACTACTTTGACTGACAACTGCGTGGGCACTCCCAGCCTTTCGTACACCCAAACGGGCGCGACCACAAATATCGGCACTGGCAATGCCAACGGCACTTACAATGCAGGCGTGACTACGGTGGTCTACACGGCTACCGATGCCAATGACAATATGGCCACTTGTTCTTTCCAAGTAGTGGTAGATGCTGGCACGGCGTTGATCTTGCAAGTTGACACATTGGACTTGGGCTGCCAAGCACCTTCCCAAATCAAAGTGTGTGTATCTGTAGAGAATTTTACGGATGTCAAATTTGCACACTTTTGGCTCAATTGGGACCCGGCGATGTTGCAGTTTGATACTGTTGATAATGATTACCCGGGCTTGGATCTCCAACCGTCCATGTTTTTCAATTTTCAGGACACGGCCATTGGCTTGTTGAAATTTCTCGGGGGCAGCCAGTCATGGCCTGATATTCCGAATGATTCGGCACTTTTCTGCCTTACTTTCAATGTCTTAAACGCCAACGGGCTGTCTGGCCTCAGCTTCTCCGGCCCTATTGAGGCGGTGAACTCTGGTTTCCAAAATGTGCCAGTCACCACCATTGATGGGGTTTTCAATGCTTCGATTGATAACGTGCCCCCCAACGTGGCTTGCCCGCCCAACGTCACGGTGAACGCCACGTCCGGGCTGTGCAGCGCCACTTATGTACCGCCCCCGCCCATTACTTCGGATGACTGCGGCACCATCGCCACCATCATGTTCATGCCGTTTGGGGTTACGTTCTTTGCCGGCCCTCCCACCACCGTGACCTACAAAGTGACGGACAGTGCGGGCAATACGGCGACTTGCTCATTTGACGTGACGGTGTTGGAGAACAACCCGCCCACCGTGGTGAGCTGCCCTGCCGATATCGTAGTGGGAAGCGGTGTTAATTGTAGCGCGATTGCCACTTGGACAGGGCCTGTTTTTGAAGATGTTTGCAGCCAAACGCCCCTGACGGTTGTCTCGGATTATGCCTCTGGCAACATGTTCACGCTGGATACCACGCTGGTCAACTACACGGCGACTGATTTGGCGGGCAATTCCGTGACCTGTTCTTTCAATGTAGTGGTGCGGGACATGACATCGCCGACCATCAGTTGCCCGCCAGCCCAAACGGTAGCACCGCTCGACAGCTGCTCGGCAGCAGTGCAATTCGACCCACCTGCGGTGCTGGACAATTGCGACCTAATGCCCGATGTTGTTTGTACCGATACATCTGGCCACATTTTCCCGATGGGGCTGACGATGGTGACTTGCACGGTCACGGACGAATCGGGCAACACGGCAAAATGCACCTTCACGGTATCCGTATTGGACGGTGGGGCGCCCATTTTCACCGACGGCTGCCCGCCGAACATCACGGTTTCTTCAGCCGATGACATTTGTGGTGCAAATCCGCTTTGGCTAGACCCAGCAGTGACCGACGCTTGCGACCCAAGTTTGGAAATTGGGTCCATACCTTCCTCTGGCTCGTTTTTCAGTGTACACAACTCGCCGCACCCGGTGATGTACACCGCCACTGACAACTTTGGCAATACGGCCACGTGTACTTTCACGGTGACGGTGGCCGACACCACCGCGCCCACGCTGACCAATTGCCCGCCGCCATTTTTCATCGTGCTGCCCGACAACGACTGCGACACGCTGCTCACTTGGACTCCACCGACGGTGACTGACAATTGCGGCTTTGGAGGACTTTTGCTGATTTCCAATGTCGAGTCTGGCACACTCTTTTTTCCGGGAGATACCATGGTGGTTTATACCGCCACCGATTCTTCGGGCAATACCGCCACCTGCTTTTTCAGCATTGGAATAAGAGATGCGGTGCCGCCTGAAATATTGCCGCCAGGCTGCCCCACTGCGCCCTTCGTGGTGAACAACGCCAGTGCCTGCGGGGTGGTGGTGCCTTGGACTTTCCCGATGGCCACGGACAATTGTACGGCGCAAAACGAACTTGTGTATGATTCGCCGTACACGCCTGACAGCATATTCATGGTGGGCACAAAAACCTTTACGATTAGTGTAACAGATGTGAGCGGGAACTCTACTGACTGCGAAATCACGATAGAGGTCAATGGGGCAATACCCGGGCTTATAGATATCCCCATGAACATAGTAGTCACCAATTGCCAAACGATGGTGTCGTGGGTGCCGCCGATGCCAGTGGGTTTTTGCCCGCCTGTCACGATTGATTCGAGCCATGCTTGGGGTATTTTCCCTTTTGACACCACGATAGTGACCTATACGGCAACGGACTTGCAGGGCAATATGGCCACTGCCACGTTCTTGGTGATAGTGACGGAAACCATGCCGCCCGTGTTCGATTGCCCCATGAGCCCGATTGTGGTGAACATGGGTGGAGAAATAGTGGACGGCACCGACCCGGACGGCTTCTTGCTCACTGCTGACACGACGGCTGGCTGCAACGCGGTGGAACTGACGTACAACTTTCCGGCCGCAATAGACAATTGTGTGACCCCTACGGTGACGCTGTTGCAGGGTTTCCCCTCTGGGTCGGTGTTCACCAGCGGCATCAATCAATTGATTTTCATGGCGGAGGACTCCTCGGGCAATCAGGCGCAATGCCTCGTTGCCATAAGGGTGGACTCCTTGCCCGGCCTTGCTGCGGTGGTAGACCCGAACCCCGGTTGTTTGAATGACTCCCTGACCATCACGGCGGCAAACATCCCCGGCGCGGTGTACACTTGGGTGGGGCCAATCACTTCGGCAACGAATGTGCTGACCATAACCAGCCTGAACGCGCAAAATACAGGGCAGTACATCGTGACGGCCAGCGTGAACGGTTGCAGCACTCCGCCCGACACGGCCATCGTCTTTTTGACGGTAGTGCCTACGGCCGAAAATGATTTGGACTACACCATTGACCCCGGCGCGACGATGACTTTCACGAGCGTGTTTTTGAACGACAACCTTTTCCCCTCGTTCGATTTCCACATCATAGACACGAGCGAATTCCCTGGTTTAATCATGAACGTTGACGATGGGACATTCACCTATACTGCTCCAGACGAGCCTCGCATCGCTTCGTTCACCTATAAAGTTTGTTCCAAAACCTGCCCAACGCTCTGCGACGAAGCGGTAGTGACCATCTCGATAAACGACTCACGGTGCGTGTTCATCCCGAACATCATCACGCCGAACGGCGACGAGACGAACGACTGGTTCACCATTCCCTGCATCGAAACGGGGCAGTTCAGAGACAACTCGCTGGTGGTGTACAACCAATGGGGCGACAAAGTGTACGAGGCTGCGCCTTACAGCAACGACCCCGCCGAAGCTTGGCGCGGCACACTGGACGGCGAAAATGGCAAAGACCTTCCTGACGGCGTTTACTTCTACATCTTCAAATCAGGGCCGAATGCCCCGCCTATGAAGGGTTTTGTGGAAATCTTCCGTTAATTACTAAAAGGTTTGAAGGTTTGGGGGTTGGAGGGTTTGGAAACCCTCTAACCTTCAAACCTCCAAACCTCCAAACCATTTTTAAGATGAAAAAACTCTTATTCTCAATCGTCATATTGGCCACTTGCGGGTCGCTCAAGGCACAGCAAGAAGCCCATTTCACGCAGTTCATGTACAACAAGTTGTACCTCAACCCTGCTTACGCTGGTGCGCGCGGCGTGCCGAGCCTGACGGCCATTTATCGCAGCCAATGGGTCGGCTTTGAAGGCGCACCGCAATCCATTTTGGCAAGTTACAATGGGCCGTTCCTGAGCAAGCGGGTGGGCGTGGGCGCTACCATTTCTCATTTGAAAATCGGTTTGCAGCGCGACTTTTATGCTTCCGTGGCTTATTCCTACGACATGGTTGCGGAAGAAGACGTTTCGTTGCGCATCGGTTTGTCGGGTTCATTGCGCTCGCTGGGCTTTGCCTACAGCGAAGCCCGCCCTGCGGATATGGGCGGCGACCTTTCCATCGAAGACCAGCGCATCAACGATTTTTACGGCAACGTGGGAGTGGGCGTGTATGGCACCATCATGGAAAAATACTATTTTGGGCTATCGGTGCCGCGTTTGTATTCCAACGCCATTGGCCTTGTCAACGTCAATGCGGAGACTTTGGCAAAAGAATCGCAGCACTTCTATGGCATGGCCGGCGCGATTTTGCCGCTCAGCGAAGACGTCAACCTGATGCCCGCCGTGTTGTTGAAGTACGTGAAAAACGCGCCGTTCGATGCGGACATCAATGTGAACTTGGACATCCGCCGGAAAGTCACGGCGGGCATTTCGTACCGCCTCGGCGGCGATGGTTCTGGCGACTCGGTAGACTTGTTGGTCCTATGGCAGGCCGCCCCGCAGTTTGCCGTCGGAGCAGCCTACGATTTCACGCTCAGCAGCCTGAAAGATTACAACGTAGGTTCTTTCGAGGTGATGATGCAATACGATTTGAAGCAGAAGAAAAGCGGCAAGAAAAAAATGTCGAACCCAAGGTTCTTTATGTAGTTGGCATGGTTTGAAGGTTGGGGGTTTGAAGGTTTGAGGGTTTAGAACACGGCCCTCTCAAACCCCCTAACCTTCAAACCCCCTAACCTTCAAACCCTCAAACCATCTAAAAAAAACAACTCCCTTCACCACATAATCAGTTCAGCATTATGAAATCCTATAAGCATATCCTTTTGCTTGTCTTGTGTGCGGCATGGTCTGCTGCGCTTCATGCGCAAACCGTTCCCAGCGCAAGCACGCCCGTGACCGTTCAAGTAAAAAACGAGGTTGCGGTCAACACCACCGGGCTGGAATTCAGCCCCACGTTTTATGAAGACGGCATCGTTTTCATTTCGACCAATACAGCAGGCTTGAAAAAGATAACGGACGAAAGCCTGAAGCTCCCGGCCATGTCCATCTTGCGCGCCCGGCGCGATACGGAAGGCGCCTTGAGCGCACCCGAACCCTTTGCCATAGAGCTTTCTTCGCTGTACCACGAAGGCCCGGTGTGTTTCGACCGCACGGCGGAGACGGTCTATTTTTCCCGCAACGCGGTCATTGACGGGAAAGAAAAAATAGCAAAGGACAAAACGCAGAAGATGCGCCTCTACTTCTCCAAAAAATCAGGCGGCGCATGGAGCGAGCCACAGCCTTTGCCTTTCAACGCCAACGAGTTCGACGACTGCCACCCGGCCATCAGCATTGACGGCGACAAGTTGTTCTTTGCTTCCAACCGCCCTGGCGGTCTGGGGGGCATGGACATCTATGTGGCCTACAAAGTGGGTGAATCCTGGAGCGAACCGGTGAACCTCGGTGCCGGTGTGAACACTGCGGGCAACGACGCTTTCCCGTTCATTCACGCAGACAACTCGCTCTATTTTGCTTCCGACGGCCAAGCCGAGCGCAAGGGCGGTTTTGACCTTTTCTACGCCATTCCCGAAGGCCCGCAATGGACCAAGCCCATCAATATGGGCGAACCGTTCAACACGGGCGGCGACGACATCGGCCTCATCGTTGACCTCAACAAATTAAACGGATACTACGCCACAAACGGCGCGGGCGGCGCGGGCAGCGACGAGATTTTCAGTTTCCACACGGAGAATGGAAATCTTGACGACTACCTCCTCCAAAACAAGCGCGTGCCCGACCGCATCCTTGACCTTAAAGTGGTGGTGACGGACAAAGGCACTGGCGCGCCCATCAAGGATGCCGAGGTGCAGGTGCTCAATTACGACGGCACCAACGTGATCGGGCGGGACGAACAAGGCAATCTCATCACCGTGCAGACCATCGAAGGCAAGGAAGTGATTGGATCCATGCCGCCCGACAAGGGCATCAATGGCGAAACGGACAGCAAAGGTCGATTTGGCACGGACGTAAAGCCCGGCAACTATGTGGTGATCATCACCAAAAAGGGCTACCAAACCAAGCAATTCCGGCTGCCCATTTCTAAGCCCGGCAACGAACTGGCCGCTCAACTTGAAAAATCGAGCATGGCAGGCCCAGGCAAGGTGCAATGGAACCCGTCGGCATTCAATTACAGCACCAGCGCCCCGCTCGCGGGTGCTACGATGGTGGTGACTGACCTGAAAACAGGCAAGCGCGACACGCTCATCACGGATGCCAATGGCATGGTGGATCACTATCTCAGCACCGACTCAAAGTACAAAGTAGATTTGGTGCAAGGTGGGCGCGTCATCGGCAGCACAGAGGTGGATACGCATGGCTGGGATAATTCTTCCGGCCAGCCCGTCATGCAGAATATTTCGGTGGCACCGCTCCTGCCTGGCTCGGTCATCGAGCTGCCCAATATCTACTTCAACTTCAACGACGCTACCCTGCGTCCCGATGCCCGCATAGACCTCGACCTTGTGTTGGCGCTGATGAAACAGCAGCCAAGCATCAAGATAGAACTCCGCAGCCACACAGATGCCCGTGGCAACAATGAGTACAACCAACGCCTGAGCCAGCAGCGAGCCAATGGCGCGGTGGAATACATGGTGACAAAGGGCATTGCCCGCAATCGGCTGTCACCTATGGGCTATGGGGAAAGCGAACTGCGCAACAACTGTACCGATGGCACTGAATGCACCGAACAGGAACACGCCCGCAACCGCCGTATCGAAATACAGATGCTCAGCGGCATCGCAGGTTCCAGCGTGGTGTATGTGGATGGCAACATTAGCGGAAGCAGCCACGAAGACGACCCGACCCCTACCAATGTGAACGTGAAGCCTCAGCAGCAAGCCGGGGGGGGCAAGGTAAAAGTCACGAATGCAGAAAGCGATTCGTACTATGTGGTGGCAGGTTCATTCCTCATCGAGACGCGGGCCAACAACCAACTGGCCAATTTGCAGCAACTCGGCCACAGCGATGCGGAAATCGTCCGCTTCCCGAACTCGAATTTCTATTCGGTTTGCGTCGGCAAATTCGACACCCGCGACGAAGCGGCTACGCTCAAACGCAAACTTGAACAAGACAACATTGACGCATTCGTGCGGGCCGTGCAGTAGGGTCTTTCTACCTTTGTGCCAACTTTCGGAGAACGCTGTTGTTCTGCTGAAAACAGCAAAAAAAGGAGGAATTTGAAATGGCTATAATGATAACCGACGAGTGCATCAACTGTGGTGCCTGCGAGCCAGAATGCCCCAACAATGCCATCTACGAAGGTGGCGTGGAATGGGCCATATCTGACGGCAACACAGTAGCAGGGGAGTACGAACTGGAAGATGGAACAATGGTGGACGCGACGCGAAAACTCAGCCCCGTCTCGAACGACTACTATTACATCGTGCCGGAAAAATGCACCGAATGCACGGGATTCCACGAAGAACCGCAATGCGCCGCCGTTTGCCCGGTGGATTGTTGTGTGCCTGACCCCGACCGTGTAGAGTCAACAGAGGTGCTGCTTGCAAGGAAAGAGAGACTTCATCTATAGAACGATGAACTATGAACGATGAAGTATGAACACCGAGCGTGGCAAACGTTCATAGTTCCTCGTTCACGAAAGAATTTTCATGGTTCTCTATGGTTGCCTGCTGCCCTTTTGGGCAGTGGGCAATTTTTTTGCGACCCCAGAGAAGTGAGGAAGCATAGGTCAGCGTCCAAAGTCCGAAAATAAAAATCCCCACTGTTCCGGTGAGCCGGAACAGTGGGGATTTTGTTTTCAGGGGAGCGGTATAAGATCGGAGGTTCTCAAAAATCTCCGATACTTCGTTTGCTCAGGCCGAGAACGACGTGCCGCAGCCACAAGTGCTCTTAGCATTTGGGTTTTCAAACGTAAACCCGCGATTGTCGAGGCCGTTGTGGAAATCCACCTCCATGCCGAGCAGGTAAATAGCGTGCGCCTTGTTCATCACCACGCGCAGGCCGCCGATCTCGAAAGTGTCGTCGTTGTCCTGCATCTGGTCAAAGCCCAGTATGTATGAAAATCCGGAGCAGCCGCCGCCCTTCACGCCTAAGCGGAGGCAGTATTCGGTGGGGATGTTCTCCTGCTTGCGGATGAGGTTGAGTTGTTCCACCGCACCTTCGGTGAGGCTGACGGGAGAAGTTGTGGTTGTATTTTCGAGCGTCATTTCCATGAAAAATAGCCGTTAGAATGCTTGGCAAAAGTATGTAGGCAAACAGGAAAGGGAGGAGAATGTTTGAGGCTGCTACGCGAAAAGTTCATTTGCGGTCACTTGAAAGTCATCCAGCACGGGCGCAGCGGAACACACATCGTCTTCAAAACAGATGGTGACATCGCGCACCGAGCGCCACACCTCCACCTTTTGTATCTGCGGGAAAATGACCCACACGACTTGCACCCCGTCCGCAAAGTACTCCTTCAATTTTTCCTGCACTTCGTTTATCTGGTCGTTTTTTGAAATTACCTCCGCCACAAAAGCGCACACGCTTGGGTCGCCATCGCGCGAGGCTTTCATCTGTGCGCCAGAGAGGTAGGCGATGTCGGCACGACGGGTTCGGTCGGCTTTGGGGAGGTACATATCTACCTCGCAGATGAGCGAACCGCGTTGGGAAAATGCCGTTGTTTTCAGAAAGCGGTCAAGCAAGTTTTGGAAAATGTAAAGTTGATTTCGATTCATAGTTCGCGGTTTTTTTTCAACGATGCCTTTGTTCCATTCATACTTGAAAGGGTCTTCGCGGTTGGTATAGCGAAGCAGGAAACGATCCAAGGGCATGAGCCGCTTAGTCTTGGGCGGAGCAGCATGAGCCAAAGGATTTTGGGGAGATTCTTGTCTTGGCAGCGCAGTGGCAGGTTGCATGGCAGTGCTATTTTTTGTGCAAATTTAGAAGAAAATGGATTACCCTCCGCAATTTCAAAAACCTCGCGGGCCGAGCATAAAACAAGAAAGAGCCGATTACCTTTGCCACCCTTTTGCAAAAACCGGTCCCTCAATTCTACGAATTCAACCAATCACCACCCAACGCTATGGAGTTTTTTCTTGACATCCTGAAATTTACCATTCCCGCCCTCATCGTTTTCGTCACGGCATATTACCTCCTGAAAATGCTGTTGGACGAGCGCCAGCGCGTAGACCGCGCCCTCTTGCGCAACGATGCCCAAAAAATAACCCTCCCGCTCCGCCTCGCGGCGTATGAGCGCCTCATGCTGCTCTGCGACCGCGCCGACATTGCCAACACCATGCTCCGGGTGCGGATGCCCAACATGAAAGTGCGCGAACTGCGCGGCGCGCTGCTGATGGCCATCAACCAAGAGTTTGAGCACAACGTGTCGCAGCAATTGTATGTGTCCGACGTGCTGTGGCAGATCATCCGCATGGCAAAGAACAACACGCTCGCTTTGGTCACCTTGACAGCACCCGAGGTTGACCCCGATGCCGATGCCGATGCCCTCGTCAACGCACTGCTCCAAGCCCTCGACGAGCAGAACATCTCGGCTCTGCAGACAGCCATCATTGCCGTGCGCACAGAGGCTGGGCAGTTGTTTTGAGCAAGCGATTGCAAGGAAGAAATTGGGATTCCCAAGCTCCTGACAACAACGATGGCACGAGGATTTTAGAGGGCTGCGGGTACAAGGTTTTTCCTTGCGGCATCCTTTCTCTCCGGCCATTATTCTTAAAACTATTTGTTTTCAAATTATGTTTCAATTTTTCTTTAGCCCTGAAATTCAGCCCCTTTCAAAAAAAGAGCACCCCACGAATTTGTTTCAAAGATAAATTTTTGCCAAAAGCGGTTGTTCTAAAAAAAATTATGTAAGCACACATTTTTAGGCTAATTAGTTGAAAAAAACCACCCTCAGGGATATAAATTTGGAAAAAACTTTCAAAAAGCAATACCGCCCAGAAGGAAGATGACTTCTCTCGCCGCTGCCTTTTTCCGCAAAACGCTCGTTCTCAAGTTGTTTTGAAAAGGCAAAAAAAAATTCTCGAAAAAAATGGAAATCTATTTGTGCAGGTCAAGCCTATGCACAATCTTTGTCGCCCTGCTCGACTGAACACCTTCACCACGACACTTTTTAACTGACCACACCCTATATCCAAATGCACCCATCTGGTATGACAAGAGACAGCCGGATGGTATGGGACGATTGTCTGCGTACCATCAAAAAAAACGTAAGCCCACAGAGTTTCAAGACCTGGTTTGAGCCGATCAAACCCGTGCAACTCGACACCGAGGTGCTTACCATCCAAGTGCCCAACAAGTTCTTCTTCGAGTGGCTCGAAGAGCACTATGTGCAACTCTTGAAAAAGAGCATCCGCCAAGAACTCGGCGATCGCGGGCGTTTGGTGTATCACATCCCTGAAAGCGGGTCTCAGGCCAATGGCCACAGCAGCAACACGGGCAAATTGGACACGCGCCCCTCTGCCGACAAAGACAGTGAGCCGGTGCCTGGTTCGTTCGATGCGGAGATGATCAAAAACCCGTTCATCATCCCCGGCATCAAGCGCATCAAGGTTGACCCACAACTCAACCCGAACTACACCTTCGAGAATTTTATCGAAGGTGACTGCAACCGCTTGGCCCGCAACGCTGGGCTGGCCATCGCCAAAAAACCGGGTGGCACGGCGTTCAACCCGCTCTTCGTCTTTGGCGATGTGGGCTTGGGCAAAACGCATCTCGCGCAGGCCATCGGCAACGAGGTGGTGAGCAAAATAGAATCGAAAGCGGTGCTGTACGTGTCGGCGGAAAAATTCACCAACCAGATCATACAGGCCATCAAGAACAACTCGGTCAACGACTTCGTCAACTTCTACCAGATGATTGACGTGCTGATCATTGACGACATCCAGTTCCTGTC
>JBJXFT010000247.1:0-21432 GCA_046155725.1 Saprospiraceae bacterium | reverse complement strand
TTGCAGGACGGCAAAAATTTTCTCTGGAACCTGACGCTCGACCGGCAACTTTCAAAATCCATGCAGCTTAGCCTCAATTATGAGGGACGTCAGACGGGAGGGAATCGGATGGTGCATGTGGGGCGGGCGCAGGTGAGGGCGGTTTTTTGAAAGGGGGAGGCGCAAGTATTAGCTTAATTTTGTGGCACAAATTTTTTCAGCAAATGCAAAAGCTTGTAATCAAAGGCCAGTTCATGGCAGTTCAGCCCTGCGAGATAGAGCTGCGCCGTTTCTTGCTGCTCATCGGCGAGCAGGCGAGCGGCAAGAGCACGATTGCGAAGTTGATTTACTTTTTTCAGACGCTGCCGGATGCGATTTATGAAAGTATTGTTTCAGCGAATGGGAAAGATGTCGTCAACCTTAAAACCAGCATTGGAAAGAAATTTTCAGAGTTGTTCGGTGGTGCTACATCTGGATATTCAGGTCAGGTAAAACCAGATGGACGCATCTACGAGATTATATTTCAATACAGCGATAGCCACAGCCTTAGAATTTTTGCAACGTTTGCATGGATAAAGTATGAAATTGAAGAAGAGTTAGAAAACGGTTTGGATTTGGCTATTGAGAAATACAAGTCATCCATAAAACTCAGACAAGAGAAAGTTGATGAAATAAATGCACGGCAAACGCTTAGGAATGAACTGGACATTCTTTTCAATCGTGAGAACAATGAACACTCCTATCTCATCGCAGGGCGGAGCACTACAACGGCTTTCCCCGAAATCTTTGAACGGGTAGTTGAATCCGAACTGGAAAAACTTCTCGAAGAAGCGGTGAAGGAACAAGATTTTGAGGCACGACTTCGTCTTGGAAGCGAAAGGCTACTCTATGAATTTGTACAATGGTCGAGAGACGTGCGAATTTTTTTTAGCCGAAATGGGGAAACATTTTCGAAGGTAGCACGCAGTTTAGGTAATCATCAAGTTGCGCTTTCAAAACTATCTACTATTGCTACAACAGTCCTTAAAGGCGAGTACGAGAGTTCCCAATCTCCAAGCATAGGTGAACAAATCAAAGTTAAGTCATTAAGAGGTGGCTATGTTTGGATAAAGATGAAGGACGCATCCTCTGGTCAGCAAGAGGTCTTAAGGATTCTTCAAGGTATTCTTCTTGCAATTGGACTTAAAAACCGCCGGGAATTTTTCGTCATCGAAGAGCCCGAGGCCCACCTCTACCCCCTCGCACAGAAGGAAGTCGTCAACGCCTTCGCCGTTTTCCTCAACGCCATCCCGCAGGGAAGGGTGGTAATGACGACCCACAGCCCATACATCTTGGCTTGCGTGAACATCTTGCTGCTCGCCCACTTTGTCAGCCAAGAGCGCGGCGGCAATGGCATCGAGCGGGAGATTTCCGAAGCTGCTGTGCCAAGAGAATTCTGGCTCAACTCTGCAGACTTCACGGCTTATGCCATCGGACATCCCGGCGAGTATTGCCGCAACATCAAAGACGATGTGACAGGGCTGGTGGCGGAGAATTATTTGGACAGTATTTCGGAAGTGTTGGGGATGCAGTACCGCCAATTGTATGACCTCTTAACCCTTGCTGACGCATGACCTACGAAGAAAACAAACAGGTTTTTATACGACTGGTTGGAACACGCAGGTTTGATATGGAGGAAACGAGACGGCCAAATTTTTGGGTTCAAGACGACGGAACACAAGTGCGGGTCTTAGATGAAACCGCCCCCAAATCTTTGAGAATTGAAAACCCAGTAAGGACAATTCTTGCTTTTGTGCCTATGGATGGGTCTACTGGGATATTCAGAAATATGCCGCCTATAGTGAGAGACGAAGTTCCTTTCAGGTATCAATGGTATAACAGAGGAAATTATGAAGAGCGAACGGCAGGGGCTTGTGACTGCTTACTTCTGGACAGCAAATGGCGGTTTCTTGAATTGAAGACGGAAACATCTACCCAAGACCCAAATCAAGCCACTCAACAGCGAGAAAAAGCCATGCTTCAATTGGCTCGCACTATCACTTTTTTTAGGGAGCAAGCAGAAGTACAACAAGTAGATGTCTCTCCCATCGAAGCGGTTATGGCTTTCCCTTCGCGGTTCCCAGCAGAAAAGGCGGCCAATTTTAATCGCGGCCCAAGATTTTTCAAACTTTTCAAAGCCCGCCTAAACGAAGTAAATACAGATGTGGCCTATCGGTTAGATTGATATTTCGCCCCCAATGCTCGGGAGAAGGCTTCAACTTCGTGCGGAATCTCTCGCGGCTTTGCCCGCAACTATGTGTCAAAAGAACTCCATTTTCTCATGCCAACCCTAACTTGTCTCATTGCTACTGTCAACCGCAAGCTGCCACCGCAATCTCTGCCCCTAACCGCGCATTGTTCAGCACGAGCGCGATGTTGGTCTCGAGACTGCGCCCGCCCGTGAGTTGTTCGATTTTAGCCAGTAAAAAAGGCGAGATGGCTTTGCCGCGAATGCCTTGCCGCTCGGCTTCAGCCACTGCTTCAGCGATGGTTTTTTCCATCAAATCAGGGTCGAGTTGGTGTTCTTCCGGCACGGGGTTGGCGATGAGCACACCGCCGCGCGCGTCTATTTCCCATTTGGTTTTCAAGAGATGGGCAATTTGCTCTGCCGAATCCAAACGGAAATCCACCCCAAAACCACTGCGCCGCGTATAGAATGCCGGGAACTCCTCGGTACGGTAACCGATCACTGGCACGCCCATCGTTTCGAGGTATTCGAGTGTGAGGCCAAGGTCGAGGATGCTTTTCGCGCCCGCGCTCACTACCGCCACGGGAGTCCGCGCCAATTCTTGCAAATCTGCTGAAACATCCATCGTCGTGGCTGCGCCGCGATGCACCCCGCCGATGCCGCCCGTGGCAAATATGCGGATGCCTGCGAGGTGTGCGACGATCATAGTAGAAGCCACGGTAGTCGCCCCGTGCCTTCCTTGACTGACCAAATAGGCCAGATCGCGGCGACTGGCCTTGGGGATTTTCGCGCCTTCTTTTCCGAGCAGTTCGATGTCGTCGCTGCTCAACCCAGCGGTCAGTTTGCCGCCGATGATGGCACAAGTAGCGGGAGTCGCGCCTGCGTCGCGCACGGTTTTTTCTACGAGCAGGGCGGTTTCCACATTTTTGGGGAAAGGCATCCCGTGAGCGATGATGGTGCTTTCGAGGGCTACCACGGGGCGGTTTTCTTGCAGCGCGGCGCGGACTTCGGGAGAGAGGAAAAGGTGCGGGTTGAGCATGGGAAAAATTTTCGTAGACAAAGGTTGCTATTTTGAAAGCCCGGAAACTACCTTTGCCGCCGCTTTTGGAAAAAAGCAATGTCTCATTAGCTCAGTTGGTTAGAGCGGCGGACTGTTAATCCGTAGGTCCAAGGTTCAAGTCCTTGATGGGACGCAAGCCACTCCGATGAATTCGGAGTGGCTTTCTTATAGATGCCTTATTTTGTTTACATCCTTTACTCTGAGGAGTTTGACAAATACTACATTGGTCAAACCAATTCGTTGGAACACCGCTTGGAGCGCCACAACGAATTTGATTTGACAAACTCTTACACTTCAAAATACCGCCCATGGGTTCTGAAGGCGTTTGTTGAAATTGGAGAGAGCCGGAGTGATGCTATGAAAGTCGAACGCCGATTAAAAGCCTCGAAATCAAAAAAGACAATTGCTGATTTTGCCAAAAACCCGGAAAAATTAGTGGGCTTTGCCCAAAAAGTTCTTTCGCCTGATACTGCGTCTCATTAGCTCAGTTGGCTAGAGTCCCGACTGGGGTCGGGATTAATCCGTAGGTCCAAGGTTCAAGTCCTTGATGGGACGCGAAACATGAGTCATCCCGAATTTTCGGGGTGGCTCATGTCATTTTTAGGGTTCAGAACTTATCTGCACTCAAATTCCCGAAAAATTCGGGATGACTCATGTTTTTTATTTTGAACAAAATCCGCGCAAACCAGCGCAAACCAGAAAAATCCGCGCAAATCCGCAAAATCTGCGCAAATCCGCGTTGCAAATGAGTCTCCTCACCGTAGGCACCGTCGCTTTTGACGACATCGAAACCCCCACAGGCCGCGCAGAAAAAGTAGTGGGCGGCGCCTGCACTTACATTTCTTTGGCCGCTTCGTATTTCACCAGCCCCGTGCGCGTCGTGTCGGTGGTGGGCGATGATTTCCCTTCGGAAACGCTGGACTATCTGCGCAAGCGCGGCGTTGACCTCGAAGGTCTGCAGATCAAAAAAGGCGAAAAATCCTTTTTTTGGGCGGGCCGATACCACAGCAATTTCAATAGCCGCGACACGCTCGACACGCAACTAAATGTGCTGGCAACTTTCGACCCCGTGCTGCCAGAAGCCTACCGCCGCAGCGATTACCTGATGCTCGGCAACCTCACGCCACAGGTCCAGATGCGCGTACTGGAGCAACTTTCGCAACGCCCCAAACTCGTGGCACTTGACACCATGAACTTCTGGATGGACATCGCGCTGGCCGACCTACTAAAAGTGATTGAGCGGATAGACGTGCTGACCATCAACGACGAGGAGGCGCGGCAACTTTCGGGCGAACATTCTTTGCTGAAAGCCGCCAAGGCAATCCACGAGATGGGGCCTAAATATTTGATTATCAAAAAGGGGGAGCACGGCGCGCTGCTTTTCCACCGGGGCCAAATCTTTTTCGCGCCAGCCCTGCCGCTTGCCGAATTGGTAGACCCCACAGGTGCAGGCGACACGTTTGCTGGCGGGTTCATGGGCTGGATAGCCAAAACGGGCGACACGTCTTTTGAGAACATGAAACGCGCGGTGATATATGGCTCTGCGATGGCTTCCTTTTGTGTGGAAGCGTTCAGCATTGAGCGTTTGAAAGGGCTGACCCCGGCCATGATCGAGAATCGGGTGCTCCAATTCGCGGATTTGGTGCGGTTTTAACCAACGCTCTTCCTTCCATTTTTTCGGTTCAAATACCTTCGCTCCCCGCGCCATTGGGTGCCGGAGTTTCTGACGGGATTTCGTTCGCTGCATCTTGCTCGGCCTTTCGGCGCTCTCGTTTGGCGCGTTCATCGGCATCCAAGCGCTCGTAGGCTTTGATGATTTCCTTGACCAATCGGTGGCGCACCACGTCCTCGGTGGTGAGGTGAACCGTAGCAATGCCGTCCACTCCGTCCAAGATTTCGACGGCTTGGCGGAGGCCGCTTTTCTGGTGGTGGGGAAGGTCAATCTGCGTCATGTCGCCCGTGATGATGCACTTGGCCGAAGGGCCGAGGCGCGTGAGGAACATCTTGATTTGCAGGGGCGTGGCGTTCTGTGCCTCGTCGAGGATGATGAAAGCGTTGTCGAGGGTGCGCCCGCGCATGAAGGCAAGCGGCGCGATTTCGATGACGCGGTTTTCCATGAAAAACTTGAGTTTGTCCAAGGGCAGCATATCGTCGAGCGCGTCGTAAAGCGGGCGGAGGTAGGGGTCCACTTTTTCTTTGAGGTCGCCGGGGAGGAAGCCGAGGTTTTCGCCAGCCTCCACAGCGGGGCGGGTGAGCACGATTTTTTTGACGAGTTTGTTTTTCAAAGCCCGCACCGCGAGGGCCACGGCGGTGTAGGTTTTGCCGGTGCCGGCAGGGCCGAGGGCAAAGAGGATGTCATTGGTGTCGCACACCTCGATCATGAGTTTTTGGTTGCGCGTTTTGGCCTTGATCGGCCGGCCTTCGCGTCCGTAGAGGATTACGTTTCCGCCGGAGCCGTCGCCGTTGACGGGGATGCGCACCTCGAAGGGGTTTTCGCCGCCGAGGAGGTCTTCCACGGTTTGCACCGGAAGTTCGTGGTGCTCGCGGAGGTAGCGGGCCATCATCTCGAATTTGGATTTGGCCGCTTGCGCGTCTTTCTTTTCGCCTGTGATTTTCAAGCTGCTGCCACGCGAAGTGATGGTGGCATCTGGGTAGGCTTTGCGCAAAAGATTTAACTTTGCGTTGTTTTCGCCGTACAGTTCGAGAGGGTCAAGGCCCTCGACGGTGAGAATGATTTCGCTCAAATTTTTGTCCTCGAAATTTTGCAGCAGCGGGAGGTCGGTTGAACGATGAACTATGAACGATGAACTATAAACTGGACTATCGTCACGCAGGTTTATAGTTCATCGTTTATAGTTCATAGTTCCCGTAGCGCGTCCATGCTTTTGATAAAAATGTTGTTTGCTTTCGCCCACAAAACTAAGGAACACGGGCGGATTTTTTAAACAGAAAAACTTGGGGCAGAGTTTCCGCGCCCCAACTTTCAGCCCCGATTTTTCGAGGCGGAAAGTTCTCAACAACCCACCAAACATGGTCACCCTCACCACCGATTTTGGAACGCAGGATTTTTATGTGGGCGCGCTCAAAGGCGCGTTGCTGCGCCGTGTGCCCGCGCTGCAATTGGTAGATATTTCGCACGACATCGCGCCGTTCGACATTGTGCGCGGAGCGTTTGTGGTGGCCAACGTGTGGCGCGAATTCCCGGAAGGCAGCATCCACCTCATTGGGGTCAATTGTGTGTACCAGCCCGATTTCCGCTTTGTGGCGGCGCGGCACGAGGGGCATTTTTTTCTTGCGCCCGACAATGGCTTGCTCTCGTTGCTTTTCCAGCACCTCGACCCGGCTGACTTGCGCAATCTCCCTGCCGACCCTGCCGAGCATTTTGCGGTGAAAAATATTTTTGCCCACGCGGTGGCGCATTTGGCCGAAGGCCGGCCTTTTGAGGAACTCGGCGAACACGCCGCACCGCTGCTGGAGCGCATCAGCATCCAGCCGGTCATCACGCCCACGCGCATCCGGGGCACGGTGATCCATGTGGACAATTTTGAAAACGTGGTGGTCAACATCCGCCGCGAGGTGTTCGAAGGCGCGGCGAATGGGCGGCCTTTTTCATTGTTTTTCAAGCGCAACGACCCTATTGCGCAACTTTCGGGCAATTACTGCGACGTGGCCGTGGGCGAACAACTTTGCCTTTTCAACACGGCGGGCTTCCTCGAAATCGCGGTGAACATGGGGCGGGCGGCCACGCTTTTTGGCCTCAAGGTGGAGGATGTGGTGGAGGTGGTGTTTGAATAGTTTCAAGTTTCAAGTCGGCAAGTTTCAAGTCGGCAAGTAGGAGCGGCTCTTGGGACTTGCCAACTTGAAACTTGCTACTTGCCAACTTGAAACTTGACCCCCTCGCAGAGTTCTGCCGAATTTTGCTCGAAAAAAACACACGGTCAGTCACGGCATTGATGCACATTTGAGCCAGTTTTTACAAACCGAATCAACTTCTGTTCAAATGACATCCTTGTCAAAATCTGACCGCCCCAAAATCATCCTCTCCCTTCAACCGCTGGACTACGCTCTGGAAATCCTGGCTGCCTTTGCGCTGCTCGCTTTGCTCGGGGTGGCCGCCTTGCACTACGGCCAATTGCCAGAGCAAATCCCCGCTCATTTTGGTGCTGACGGCCGCCCCGATGGTTTCGGTTCAAAAACCGCTTTTTGGATTCTCCCACTTCTTGGGTTCGCTATCTACGTTTTCATGACGCTGATAAACCGCCGCCCGGAGCGCTTCAATTACACGGTAAACATCACGCCCGAAAACGCTGAACGCCAATACTGCATGGCCACTCGGCTCATCAGGACAATAAAGGCGGTGGCGTTGGTGCTCTTTGCTTTTTTGGTGTGGCGCACGATCGGCGTTGCGCAAGGTGAAGCCGATGGGCTGGGGGTTTGGGCTTTGCCCCTTGTGCTTGTGGCTACGCTCGGCACTGCATTTTTTTACATCCTAAAAAGCACGGCTCAGAAGTGATGCTTTTTGAAAAATATCGCTTCTTGGCTTCTTTCAATCATTCAAACTAACTCAACCATGTTTTTTATTTTTCTCGGCATTTTCGCCATCGTGCTTGGCACAGTGCTCGCCAAAGCCAACCCCAACCTCGCCAACCTCGGAAAAACGGGCCGTTTCGCAGGCGCAGCGCTCATTTTGCTCGGCCTTTCCACGGCTTGCCTTGTGCAAATAGAACCGGGCGAGGTGGGCGTGAAAACCCTCTTCGGCTCCATCCAGCCGGGCATCCTGACGGAGGGCCTGAACTTTGTGAACCCGCTGGTGGAAATCAAAAAATTTGACGTGCGCACCCAGAACTACACCATGTCGGCCATACACAACGAGGGTTCAGTAAAAGGCGACGATGCCATCCGGGTGCTGGCCGCCGATGGCTTGGAGGTGATCATTGACCTTTCGGTGCTGTACCACATCGTGCCAGACAAGGCACCCGACATTCTGCGCAACACGGGCGGTCGAGAGGTCATCACAGACAAGATCATTCGCCCATTGGCCCGCACGAAGATCCGCGACAACGCGGTTTACTACGACGCGGTGGCACTTTACTCTACCAAGCGCGAGGAGTTCCAGTTGAAAATCACGCAGACCATCGAGAAGGATTTTGCGGAGCGCGGCATTGTTTTGGAAGACATTTTGATCCGAAACATCACCCTGCCCGAGTCGGTGAAACTGGCGATCGAGTCAAAAATCAACGCCGAGCAGGAGGCGCAAAAGATGAAATTCGTGCTGGACAAAGAGCGGCAAGAAGCAGACCGCAAGCGCGTGGAAGCGCAGGGCATTTCGGATTATCAGCGCATCTTGACTTCGACGCTGACGGACAAATTGCTGCAGTACGAGCAGATCAAGGCGCAAAGGGAACTGGCGCTTTCGCCCAACTCTAAGGTGGTCATCATGGGCAGCGGCAAAACGGTGCCGATACTTATTGGGCAATAAAATGAATGCGGCAATGTGATAATGGGGGGAATGTGATAATTATCACATTCCCCCCATTATCACATTCGCTTCTACCGCATTGTCCAGAAAAGCCGGAATCAGGGTCTCGAACGTGTGCTGTATTTTTTTAGGGTTGGCCAAATCGCGTATCATGCGGTCGTAGCGGGCTTCGCCGTGCTCTTCCACGATGGATTTTTTGCGGTCCTCTTGCATGAAATATTGGAGCAGTCCGGCTGGGTCGGCTTCTGGGTGGAATTGCGTCCCGATCATTTCGGGGCTGAACCGCACGGCCATCACCGCGCGTTCAAAATGGACGTGCGGGCGGAGTTTTTCGAGGCACAAAATATCTGCCCCGATTTCTTTGAACCGTTTGTGCCGAGGGTTTGTCACTTGGTAGCGCCGAAAATCGGCGATGTAAAACGGGTCGGACAAGTCCTCGAAGAACGCTTCTTCCTTTCCCTCATGGGTTTTGTAGACTGGGTAGGTGCCGAACGACATTTTGTAGCGCTGGGTCACTTCGCCGAGGCCGAAGTGGTGGCAGGCCATTTGGAAAGAATGGCAGATAAAAAAGCAGTGCTTCTTTTCCTCCAATGTTTGCTGGTTGTGTTGCCACAGATTTTCGATGAGCTGGAAAAACGGCTCCTGCCACTGGCCCCCGCTTTCGAGCGGGTCGCCGGGCCCGCCCGAAAACAGGTAGATTTGGTAAGAGAGGTCGGGGATTTCGCACTTGGCGCGGACATCGAAATGATCGAACTGGAGCGCTTCGGCATAGCGGCCCAAGATGCTTTTCAGCATCGGGATGCCACGGTTCTGTTCGCCATTGTACATATCCAAGAGAGCGGCACGGAGCATAATTGTCAGTTTAGGATGGTTTAGAAAGTTTAGAGTGGTTTAGGAAGTTTAGATGGTTGGGGATACGTGATGGCGGGTTCGTGCATTGAAATGGCTGGGCTTTTCGGGGCATGGCATATCTTGCCCGTTCATCAAAAAAAAATTCAAAAAATGTCACTCGTACAAGAATTCAACGATTACCGCTCGCGCATGAACGAGCGCATTTTGGCGCAGGACAACAAGGTGATCAAGCGCTTTTGGAGCCTCGACAATCAGACTTACCAAGAAGGCGCGCTCGACGTGCGCACCAAGGAACTGCTCGGCCTGGTGGCTTCCATGGTGCTCCGTTGTGACGACTGTATCAAATACCATCTCGGAAAATGCCACGAGTTGGGCGTGACGACAGAACAGGTCTTTGAGGTTTTTGCGGTAGCCAATATGGTCGGAGGTTCTATCTGCATCCCGCACACCCGTCGGGCGGTGGAGTATTGGGAGGCACTTCAAGAGTAGCAAGTAGCAAGTCTGCAAGTAGCAAGTTGGCGCGCTGTTCTTGGGACTTGAAACTTGCCAACTTGAAACTTGGAACTTGCAAACTTGAAACTACTCCACTATGACCACTTTGCGCAAAAGGCGCAGGCCGAAGGAAATCTCGACCGTCGTGTTGCGGATGCGGCGCTGGGGGATGTCGTAGTTGGGGCCGTGATAGCAGCTGTCAATCACATCTTGGATGGGGTCTTGGCGATATTGCGGGGTCACGTCTGGGTGGACCGAGAGTTGCACCTGACCGCCCACCAGTTCAGAAATGTCAAACTCCATGCCGCCGCCCACCGAAAAACCCGCCATCCAACGCTGCACACCTGCCATAAAAGGATAGTAGCCTGGGTTGCAGGCATTGTTTTGGAGCCCGTCAATATTGGTGCTGTAAGTGTAGTCGGTGCGCAGCCCGCCGAAGTAAAAATAGCGGGCCCGGCCACTGTTGTTTTCTTTGAACCGTTGTTTGGCGCCGAGCGAAAAAGAGAAGTTGTTGAACTTGAACCGTTCGGTGACGGTGCCGCCCGGAGCGTTAGAGTTGATGTTGTAATAGCGGTAGCGGGTGGCGCTGCCTTTCACGTGGTAGCCGAGCTGCATATAGAAAGACCCTCGGTTGTCCTCGTTGTTGATGGTCTCCATGCCCAGAGCGGCATGGTACTGGAAGAGCGGCTCGCGCCCGGAGGAATTGTCCCATTTTTGGATGCCAGCCGTGGGGCCGAAGTGGATGATATAGGCGGTGCTTTGGGCGAGAGTTGGTCCCAAAAAGACAAAGTTGAAAACGAGAAGTATTGCGATTCGCATTTTTTTGCTGTTTTTGTGGCGAAAATATAGAATTGGTGGAAACTCCGGCTACAATGCTTTACAAAGGCACATTCCGACCCAATCGTTTTCTTGTACTTTTGCCTCCCATTTCAGGCCCTTCATTACTCAAAAACCGCCGCGCCATGAACAGAACAAACTCTCCTTCCCCGCCCGCTACTTTTGATGACTTTCTTTATGCCCGCCCTGACATGGCGGAGGTTTCCAAAGAATTTGAAAAGCACCTTTCCCAATTTGAAAACGCCCCAGACGCCGCCCAACAGCAAGACGCGCTCGCCGGCATCATTCAGGTGCGAGAGGAATTTTCCTCCATGTTCAACCTTTGCCACATCCGGCACACCTCCAATACCGCCGATGCATTCTACGAAACCGAAAACCAGTATTTTGACGAGCAATCGCCTTCCTTCGAAGCGCTGAACAACCGTTTTTTCCGCGCAGTGCTCGCCTCGCCGTTCCGCGATGTTTTGACCCAAAAATTTGGGGCCCACTTTTTCACCCTGGCCGAAGTGTCGCTCAAAACCTTCCAGCCGAGCATCCTCGAAGACCTGAAAGAGGAAAACGCGCTCAGCACCGAGTATACCAAAATAAAAGCTCGCGCCAAGATCGAGTTCGAAGGGAAAGCCTACAACCTGAGCAGCATGCTCCCCATCGAACTTTCTGACGACCGCGCTACGCGCAAAAACGCGACCACCACGAAGTGGGGGTTCTACGCCAACAATGCCGAAGAAATGGAGGGCATCTTTGACCGCATGGTAAAACTGCGGCACGGCATGGCGCAAAAACTCGGGTTCCGCAGCTTCACCGAAGTGGGCTACGCACGTATGCGACGCTCTGATTACACGCCCGAGATGGTGGCAAATTTCCGGCGGCAAATACGCGAGCACATCGTGCCGATAGCCTCCGCGCTCTACGAGCGCCAGCGCAAACGTTTGGGAATCACGCGCATAAAACACTACGACGAGGAATACAAGTTTGCCAGCGGCAACCCAAAACCCATCGGAACGCCCGAACAAATCGTGGCCAATGCCGCCCGGATGTACCACGAACTCAGCCCCGACACAGATGCTTTTTTCACCCGGATGCAAGCCGCCAAATTGATGGATTTGGTGAACCGCGACGGCAAGGCTACCGGCGGCTACTGCATTTACATGAGCAAATTTGACGCGCCCTACATCTTCTCCAATTTCAATGGCACGAGCGGCGATATTGACGTGCTCACCCACGAAGCCGGCCACGCTTTCCAAGTCTGGAGCAGCCGCCATTTCCCCTTCGAGGAATATCATTGGCCCACCGCAGATGCCGCCGAGATACATTCCATGAGCATGGAGTTTTTCACTTGGCCTTGGATGCAACTTTTTTTTGGCGAACAGACCGACAAGTACCAATTCATGCACCTGGCTGGCGCGATACAGTTCCTTCCCTACGGCGTGGCGGTGGACGAATTCCAGCACATCGTGTACGAAAACCCCGACATGACCCCCGCCGAACGAAACGCCGTGTGGAAGCAACTCGAAAAAACCTACCTCCCTCACCGGGACTACGATGGCATCGAATACCTCGAAAGTGGCCGCTATTGGCAAAAGCAGAGCCACATCTTCAACTCCCCGTTCTATTACATTGACTATGCACTGGCACAAATTTGCGCCTTCCAGTTCTGGGTGAAAGACCGCCGCGACCACTCCGGTGCTTGGGCGGATTACCTCCACCTTTGCCGCGCCGGAGGCAGCCAATCATTCCTCAATCTGGTAAAACTCGCCAACCTGAAATCGCCCTTTGACGACGGCTGCGTCCAATCCGTGGTAGGCGAAATTCAGGAATACCTGAATGGGGTGGACGATTCAAAATTTTAACCCGATATGTCAAAGTTTGAGCCTAAAATAATAGAGAACATCAAAAAATATGGCTGCCACGTCATGTGCGTTTTCGGCGAAGGCGGTTCGCCGGGCTTCGCTTATTCGGTCGGCATGGAAAAAACCTACGGCCAGCCAGAGATTGTGGTCATTGGCCTGCGCGCTGAATTGGGCCATGCGCTCATCAACAACTTGGCGCAAGAGTACAAGGCTGGGAAAACATACAAATCAGAACATTTCTACAGCGATATCGTGGAGAACTTTGATTGCGCTATGCTGGATGTTGACAAGAAATACTATGACGATTATTTTGGTCAGGCACAATGGTATTATGGCAATGACGACTTCCGGGTGCAACAAATCGTGTATCCGACAGCGAAAGGCTCATTCCCCTGGGACGAGGATTTCCCGGCGGAAATGAAAAACTGGATGTTGATTTTGAACCACGATTTTATGAATAAAATACAGGCAAGCAATGGATAACAAGCTCATCTCTATGGCCGAAGAAGAGGCGGACATCAGTGAAAAAGAATGGCTGGCGAGCGCCTCGGCCAACCCCGTTTTTCAATCCTGGCATGACGAGGCAGAAGACCTCTACACTTTTGAAGACGGAAAACCCCTGACCGATGAAAACTCTTTTTGAAACCTGAAATACAAACAAATGCGCTATACACTTCTCTCCTTCATTTTCCTTTTTGCAACGGCGTTTAAATTAGCAATCAGCAATGAACCATTAGCAATCAATCCCCCCACCCTAAAACTCGCCCTCCTAAAATACGCCGGCGGCGGCGATTGGTACAACGACGTGAACTCGCTGAAAAACCTCGCCAAATTCTGCAACGACAACCTCCGCACCAACTTCGACGCTACCGACTACGCTACCGTGGAGCCAGGCAGCGCCGAGATTTTCAACTACCCCATCGTGTATGCCACCGGCCACGGCAACATGCTTTTCAGCGACCTCGAAGCCCGCAACCTCCGCGCCTATCTCGAAGGCGGTGGCTTCCTGATCCTGAACGACGACTTTGGCCTCGACCCCTTCGTGCGCCCCGCCATGAAAAAAGTGTTCCCCGAACTCGACTTTGTGGAACTGCCGTTCAGCCACCCCATCTACCATCAGAAATACAACTTCAACAACGGGATGCCAAAAATCCACGAACACGACGGCAAACCAGCACAAGGCTTCGGCCTGCTCTACCAAGGCCGCCTCGTGTGTTTCTACAACTTCGAGACCGACCTCGGCGATGGCTGGGACGATGTGCACAACGACCCCCGCGAGCTCCGCTCCAAGGCGCTCCAAATGGGCGCGAACATCGTGCAGTTCGCATTCGGGCAATAGCCCCCGCGCTACGATGGCCAAGCGCATCCGAGCGGTTTTGCGAGAAATGAAAATTTGAAAAGGGTTGGTTTTTTAAGGCGCGGCGTTTTACCTTTGCCGTCCCGTCGGAAGGGGCGGGCTACGCAAACGGTCCATAGCTCAGTTGGTTAGAGCGCCACGTTGACATCGTGGAGGTCACAGGTTCGAATCCCGTTGGTCCGACAGGAGAGTGTGAGAGGCGGGAGAGAAGTGAGAAAGTGAGAGAACTTGATTTGTACTTTTCTCTCACTTTCTCACGCCTCTCACTTCTCTCACATTCTTGGGTGATTAGCTCAGTTGGTTTAGAGCGCGCGCTTCACACGTGCGAGGTCACAGGTTCGAATCCTGTATTACCCACAAGGGAGTGAGAAAGCGAGGGAGTGAGAAAGTGAGAGCCGATTTTTCTCTCACTTTCTCACCCGCTCACGATCTCTCACTCTTTGCTACGGGACGTAGCTCAGCCCGGTAGAGTACACGTCTGGGGGGCGTGTGGTCGCAAGTTCGAATCTTGTCGTCCCGACATCGTAAGTCAAGGAGTTATGAACGTGGCAGTTCATGGCTCTTTTTTATTTGCACTCAATTATGAAAGGCATCAACCGCGAAACCCTCCTGCTCGTCGCCGTGGCCGTGTTCGGCTTGGCAGGTCTGGCCGTGCTTCAATTCGCCCAAAAAGGCCCCTCGGATTCCGAGGAGAAAGCCCTTGTGCAGACCGAAAGCCAACAAGTCAGCACCGATGCCCAGACTTCGGAGAAATTCCAGAAAATCACCGGCAGGCTGTTCCAGCCCGACAAGCCGCCCGAAGCCGGGCAACCGTTCAAATTCACCTTGCTCGACTCCAGTATCGGCCCCGTCTATGAGTTGGACATGGGCGACGGCGGCCCGCGCCGCCTCTTTGTGGATGGCGCGGTGGAGTGCATCATTCCCAAACAAAAAAATCTCACCGTCAGGCTTTTCGCCCGCTACGAGGGGCAGGAGGTGGAGTTGGACCACAACACCTGGGTTTTGGGGCACAAGAAAAAAACCAACCCAGCAGCCAATGTAGTGGACTATTGACACCGCAAAACTTCAGCACTATGAAAAATCTATTGACCGCCTTCGCCCTTTTCCTACCGTTTTTTGCCATGTCCCAATCCGCCATTACCGTCACATTCCCCGCCCGTTTTTCTGACAAACCGCTCGACGGGCGCTTGCTCCTCATTTTTGCCAAAAACGACGAAGCGGAGCCGCGCTTCCAAGTGCGCGACGACTTCAAATCTGCCCAAATCTTTGGCCTGGATGTGGAAGATTGGAAGGCGGACGATATCCGCATTTTCAACGGAAAAGAGTTTGGATACCCGATTCAGAACCTGAGCGATTTGCCCATGGGCGAGTATTTCGTTCAAGCGGTTTTGCACAGGTACGAAACGTTCAAGCGCAAAGATGGCCACACGCTGAAGATGCCGATGGACCGCGGCGAGGGCCAACAATGGAACCGTGCGCCAGGTAACCTTTATTCCAAGCCCTTGAAAGTCACCGTAAATGTGCTCAAGGAAAGTGTGCTGGCCATCGAACTGACGGAGGAAATCCCGCCCATCGAAAAGCCCGCCGACACGAAATACATCAAGCACATCGAAATAGAGAGCAAGTTGCTCACTGAATTTTGGGGCCGCCCGATGACGCTCGGCGCGCACGTCCTCCTGCCCGAAGGTTGGGACGAACACCCTGACGTGCGCTACCCCTTGGCAATCTATCACGGGCATTTCCCGGCCGATTTTGACGGCTTCCGCACCGAGCCGCCCGACCCGGACTTGAAGCCCGATTACAGCGAGCGTTTCAAACTGGAAGGCTACAACCGCATCGTGCAGCAGGAGGCTTTTGATTTTTACAAAATGTGGACGGGGCCGGATTTTCCGCGTGTGCTGGCAGTGGAGATTCAGCACCCTTGCCCTTTCTACGACGATTCGTACGCCGTCAACTCGGCCAATGTCGGCCCCTACGGCGATGCCATCATGTACGAACTCATCCCCGAAATCGAGCGCCGTTTTCGAGGCATCGGTCAGGGCTGGGCAAGGCTCACTTATGGCGGCAGCACAGGCGGTTGGGAGGCTTTGGCGGTGCAGGTTTTTTACCCCGACGAATTCAATGGCTGTTATGCGGCCTGCCCCGACCCGATTGATTTTCGGGCTTTTGTAACAACCGACCTTTACTCGGACAAAAACGCCTACTACCGGGAGGGCAATTTTTCCAAAATAGAACGCCCGGCCACGCGCAACTACCTCGGCCACCTCAGCGCAACGCTCAAAAACACCAACCACTACGAACTTGCACTTGGCACAAAAGGCCGAAGCGGTCAGCAGTTCGACATCTGGGAAGCGGTGTCGTCGCCCGTGGGGAAAGATGGCTACCCGGAACGGATTTGGGACAAACTGACGGGGGAGATAAACCCGAACGTGGCGGCGTATTGGAAAGAAAACTACGACTTGACGTGGATTATGAAGCGCGACTGGGCCAAAAACGGCGCAAAATGGCGCGGCAAAATCCACCTCTACTGCGGCGACATGGACAATTTTTACCTGAACAACGCGGTGTACCTTGCCGAAGAAATGCTCCGCGCCCAAGACAACCCGCCGTTCGACGGCGAAGTAGACTATGGCGACCGCGCCGAGCACTGCTGGAACGGCGACCACTCGCAGCCCAACGCGATTTCGCGCCTGCGCTACCACCGCTATTTCATCCCAAAGTGGACGCAAGAGATTCAGAAGCGTGCGCCCAAGGGAGCAGATTTGAAAAGTTGGCGGTACTGACCTTAAGTTTCAAGTTCCAAGTCCACAAGTTTCAAGTTTCAAGTTGGCGCTGCTCTTGGGACTTGGAACTTGTGGACTTGGAACTTGAAACTTGAAACTTGAAACTTGCTGACTTGAAACTTGAAAACTTGAAACTTGATAATCATGGCACTTGTAGTTCTCGAAGGAATGCGCTTTCATGCTTTTCACGGGGTATACCCCGAAGAGCAGATACTCGGCACGGAATACGTGGTGAATGTGCAGGTGGAAACGGGCATTGCGCTCGCCGCAGAAAAGGACGACATCGAAAAAGCCACGGTCAACTACGAAACCGTGTTTCAAATCTGCATGGCCGAAATGTCGCAGCCGCGCAAACTTTTGGAAACCGTGGTGACGGGCATCATCCGGCGCATGAAGCGGCAGTTCCCGCAGATGAAGGGCCTGAAAGTGCAGGTGCGCAAACTCAACCCGCCGGTGAGTACCAAAATGCGGGCGATGAAAGACACCGAAAATTATCAGCCAATCGGCGGGCGGGCAGAAGCGGCTTGGGTGCAAGACGAAGCCAATTTTGTAGCCACTTGCCCGCGCTGCAAAAAACCCTTCCTCTGCTACGCCGACGATACTTGCTGGTGCAAAGAACTGACCAACGTGCACCCGGCCACGCTGGAAACTTTGAAACGGCAGTTCGACACCACCTGTCTTTGCCGCGATTGCCTGAAACCCTATGCTGGCTGAGGGGGCGTTCAGGGGGCGTTCAGGGGGCGTTCAGGGAGCGCGGGGTTCAGCCCGCGTAAGCAAAATCTTTCAGGCGATGCGGGGTTTGGCCCGCACCAGCAAACCCCATTTCCAAGCCTTCGCCGACAAATCCGCGCTTTTAACTTGTCATTTGTTGCCGAACCTTTTGGGGCTTCCAGCGAATGGCTACTTTTGCCGCCCGTTTGGGCAAACCTCCAACTCCGAAACCTCAAAAGTTTTATCCAAGCAATCAGCAATTATCAATCAGCAATTATCAATCAGCAATTATCAATCACCAATAAATGGCAAATCAAAAATCGGACGTAGAAGCTGTGGACGCGCTCGCACAGGCCTACAAAGACCTTTCAGCAGAAATCAGCAAAGTCATCGTAGGCCAAGACGAAGTGGTGCGGGCAGTCATCATCTCGCTTTTTTCCAACGGCCACGCGCTACTCGTAGGGGTGCCGGGCTTGGCCAAAACCCTCCTCGTCAGCACCATTTCTGAAGTGCTCGACCTCGAATTCAAGCGCATCCAGTTCACCCCCGACCTGATGCCCTCCGACATCACTGGCTCCGAAATCTTGGACGAAAACCGCCACTTCCGCTTCGTGCGCGGCCCCGTGTTCTCCAACATCGTGCTGGCCGACGAAATCAACCGTACCCCGCCCAAAACCCAAGCCGCCCTGCTCGAAGCCATGCAAGAGCGCTCCGTCACCGTCAGCGGCCAACGCCACGCACTGCCCTCGCCGTTCTTCGTGCTCGCCACCCAGAACCCCATCGAGCAAGAAGGCACCTACCCGCTCCCGGAGGCGCAACTCGACCGCTTCATGTTCAACATCCCGCTCACCTACCCCAGCTACGAGCAGGAGGTGGAGGTGGTGAAAAACACGACATCCAACCGGGAAACAACCCTGAACCATATCCTCAGCGGCGAGCAAATCAAAGAATACCAGCAACTCATTCGGAAAATCCCGGTGAGCGACAATGTGCTCGAATACGCCGTAGGGCTGGCTTCCAAAACCCGCCGCGGCACCGCCCGCGCCACCAAAGAAGCCGAAGCCTATCTCACTTGGGGCGCAGGCCCCCGCGCCAGCCAGTACCTGGCGCTCGGCGCAAAATGCCATGCCGCCATCCGAGGGAAATACTCGCCCGACATCGAAGACGTGCAAGCCATTGCCAACCTTGTGCTGCGCCACCGCATCGTGCGCAACTACAAAGCCGAAGCGGAAGGCGTGACGGAAGACAACATCATCGAGGCACTGCTGTGATGTTGCGCGACTGCTAAAACAGCTGCCACATTTGCAAAATCCCCCGGCAACTCTGACGAGTTGCCGGGGGATTTTTTTTGTCACTTTTGTATGCCGGGCGGCAGATTCACATCTTCAGCACCTTGCTCGTCGAGCGGCCATTTTCCCCCACAGTTTGGAGAAAATAAACTCCCGGCGCGGCACTTTCCAAGCGTGTTTGAAGCGCGGCGCAATCATTGCCAAAACTGCCGAGCAACCCGCCGTTGGCATTGAAGAGCAAAATGTTGTGGATTTCTCCAGCCGGTTCAACCTTGATTTTTTGACCCTCAAAAAATGGGTTGGGCGCCACGCGCAGGAGGGGCGAACCCGCAATGCCATCTTCCGTGCCGACCGCGCTTTTTGGCGTGACGAATACTTTGAACATCCGCTTGTTAGCGCTCGAAGGAGTGAGGTTCGGGATTTCCGCTTTGATGCCGCCAAAGAGCCAACCCGCGAAAGTTTTGCCGCTCATTTGGCTGAGTTTCAGCACCTCGTTGGGGTAGTGCGGCGCGGTCTCGGCGGGGACGAAAATCATGTTGGTGCCGAGCAGCCCGTCCATTTTTTGGGTCATCAAAAACTCTTTGCTGGCGCCGTCGGCACGGCGGCGGAAGGTGCTGATGTCGCGGATGAACGGCACTTTTTCGTCGTACTTCACGGTCTGCGAATTGGGGTCAAAGTAGTGCGCACTCAGCCCTGCAAAGAAGAGGGTGTACATGGAGCCGTCGGCAGAATCGAACATCGGCACAGCAGGGCAAGTGTATTGGCTAAAGATTTGGGCGTAGGAATTGTCGAGCGCAAAAATTTGATTTTCACTGATGTAGACGGGGTTGTAGTAAGGCAAATCAACATCGGGGCGGAACACGCCGCCATAGAGGCAAAGCGCGGGAGAGCCGTCGGGACGAACCACTGGGGCAAGCGTGAAATCGCGGCGGCGCAGGTTCTGTTCGTCGTGGTGAACCGAGTAATCGCTGATGGCGAGCACGCTGGGAGTGTTCGTGATTTTGAATTTTCGGATTTCGTAGGTGTACACTTGCGTGAAAGACGCGCTGGGCGTTTGGGTGTATTTGCCCGAAAAATCGTGGCCGCCCACGAGGTAAAAATAGTCGCCGAGTTTGTCCATCTCGCCGCCGCAAACGCGGAACTGCTCCGACTGGATTTGACGGAACGCGGCGGAGGGATTGATATTGGAGAGCATGGCCGACACGAGTTGGGGCAGGTTCACCGCCGTCAGCACGGGTTGAGTCACGAAATCGCCGGTGGCTGCGTCCTTGCCGTAGCCGCCGCAGAGGTAGAGGTTTTCGTCATCTTGGGCGTACTGCGGGTTGGTGGCTTTGAGCGGGTCGTGAAAGGGAATGTTCAGCCCATCCACACCGAACGTGCGCGCATCGCCCGTGGTGGGGTCAATGAGCCAGATGTTGGTGTTGGCCTCGTTTTCGGGGAATGCTGTAAAGGGGAAAAAGCCGTGCAGACCGCCCACGCGCCCACCGATGAACACCCACCAACCTTCCCAATGGGCAAATGCGGTGGAATGAAGCCCGGGCAGTTCGTCTTGCGTGACCTCCTCCATTTCAAGCGTGAACGGCAGTTCGGAAGGGTCGCCGACGGAAGGGCTTTGGGCGAAAATGGCGGCGGCGGGCAGCGCCGCGAAAGCAAGCAGGAATAGCAAATTTTTCATCAAAAAAGGGAACGCTGGTTGAATATTGCCCCAAACCTAAACCATCCCTCCGTCGCCGTTCGGCACATTCAACCAAGCGTTTCATTTCTTCAACCAGAGGTGGGAGAATACTTCTCTTCAGCGCGTGTTGGCAACTTGATTACGCGGGCTAAACCCCGCGCTCCCTCACCTCTTTCAAAACGTGTTCGCAAAAGGCCCATCAAACTTGGGCTTCCAAGTTTCAGCGATGGCGAAGGCGCGGAGTTTGGCGTTTTCCGCCGTCGGCCCTTCAAAAAGTTCGTCCACCGTAGCTTGGAAAAGGCTCACCCAATGGTCGAAGTATTCGGCTTTGAGGGGGTGCTTTTTGTGCAAGTCAAAGTGTTTCTGGATGGGGTTGCCGCGATAGGCATCGGGCGTTCCGAGCAGCAAGAATTCCCAAAAAGCATACATCACCGGGAGGTGGTGCGGCCAATCCACGTGCGCTACTTCATTGAAAATAAAACCGATAAGCTCGTCCGCTTGCACCTTGCCGTAGAAAGTGTCAATCAAAGTGCGGATGTCGGCGGGGGTGGAAATATCGGGCATTTGACTTTTGACTGTTGACTGTTGACTTTTGACTGTTGACTGTTGACTGAAAGTCGGCATTACTCCTTTAGGAACGAGTGAAAAATAAACGAGGCAAAATGCCAGCCGAAATCATTGTAATTCAATAGTTTGAACTGTTCATCGTTTATAGTTCAGCGATTTCCCATGTGGCCATTCTTATTCAAGTTTGATTAGAAAGAGGGCTGCGACCTGAGCATAAATAAAGTTCATCGAGGGGCAGTAAGTGGTTTGAAAAAGGGCCTTGATGGTGGACCAA
>JBJXFT010000219.1:0-17862 GCA_046155725.1 Saprospiraceae bacterium | reverse complement strand
GCCACCTCGTCGTCGTGTTCGTCTTGGATTTCGCCCACCAGTTCCTCCAAAATATCTTCCATGGCAATCAGCCCTTCCGTGCCACCGTACTCGTCAATCACGATGCCGACGTGTATTTTTTTGTTCTGAAAATCTTTCAGCACCCGATTGAGCCGGGCCGAGTTGTACACATAGTGCACCGGGCGCATCAGGTCTTTCAAATTCCAATCGCCCCCCTTAGTGTTTGCCTTGAAAATGTCTTTGGCAAACACGATGCCCATCAGGTTGTCAATGTCGTCTTCAAAAACGGGGATGCGCGAATAGCTGTTTTCCAGCACGACATGGAGGATTTCGTCGCGCGGTGTGTCCATTTCGAGGGCAAAAATATTTTTGCGCGGCACCATCACTTGCTGTGCCGTCAGTTCAGAAAAATCAAAAGCATTCTGGATAATCTGATAATTGTCCTCCTTGATGGCACCGCTCTTATGGCCTTGGCGCACGAGCAAGCGGAGTTCTTCGGTGCTGTGCGCCTCGTGTTCGTCGGCAGGCTGGATGCCGATCAATTTCAAGATGCTGTTGGCAAAGCCGTTGAGCATCCAGATGAAAGGCCGGAACAGGACAAAAAACGCCCGCATCGGCAGCGACACGGCCAAAACCGTTCCTTCTGGCTTGCGGATGGCGATTGATTTGGGTGCCAGTTCGCCAAAAACGATGTGCAGCACCGTGATGATGGCAAACGCCACGGGCAAAGCGATTTGGTGCGCCAAGTCGTCCGAGACATTCAGCCCCAATGCGTGAAAAAGCGCGATGAGCATTTTGGACACCACCGGCTCTCCTATCCAGCCGAGGCCGAGGCTGGCGAGCGTGATGCCGAGCTGGGTGGCCGAAAGGTAGGAGTCCAGGTGGTTGAGCATATTTTGCGCCAGCCCGGCCATGCGGTTGCCCGTTTTTGCGCGAATCTCGATTTGAGAATATCGCACCTTCACGATCGCAAATTCGGCGGCCACAAAAAAACCGTTTAGGAAAACAAGGAACAAAGTGAGGAAAATGTCAAATGCCATGCGCGGAGGGGATTGGTTCAATACTTCTGCAAAAGACCGAAAATTAATCGAGGCGGCGAGCATGGTTCATCGGATTCAACAATTGTCTGTATTTTTCGCTCTCGCTCTTTGCGCCCCGTTTTGAATATCACGCCCCTTCTATGTTTCAACGGAAATCTCTCTCAAAAAGACATTGACCACTTTATCAGCCCATGTCAAAGAAAAAATCACCGCTACCCGCACCCGCCAGCCAAACCGTGGCGGGCAAGAAAGTTTCGACGGGCAAGCCCGCCCCCAAAACCACGAGGCCCGATGCCATTTCAGGCGAACCTTGGTATGTAAAAAACTGGTTTTGGCTGAGCCTCGCAGTGTTGCTGGTAGCGGTGCTGGCCGCGTTCGGCGGAGCCTTCGACCACGAGTTTGTTTCTTGGGACGACCATGTGTACGTCTACGAAAACCCGCAAATCCTGAACCCCACAGCAGCGAGTTTCAAAGCCTTCGGCAGCCAAGTGGTGTCGCTGAACTATCACCCGCTCACTATGTGGTCGCTGTGGGGGAATGCGGCGATGTTTGGCGCAGGCGCCAAGTCGTTCGTCGTCACCAATGTGCTGCTGCACTGGCTCAATGCCGGGCTGCTTTGCTGGTTGGTGTGGCTGCTCACGGGGCGGCAATTCCGCTCGGTGGCTTTGCTGACGGCCCTGCTTTTTGCCATCCATCCTTTGCGGGCGGAATCGGTGGTGTGGGTGTCGGAGCGCAAGGACGTGCTGTACGTTTTCTTCTTCCTCGCAGGCTGCATTTCCTACTGGCGTTATCTCGAAACGCAACGCAGCACGAAACTCTGGCTCGCGCTCGGCCTCATGCTGCTGGCCTGTCTTTCCAAAGGCGTGGCAGTGGTGTTCCCGCTCGTGTGCTTGCTGCTCGACTATTGGCACGGGCGACGTTTGGAAGCAAAAGTATTCTTGGAAAAAATCCCCTTGTTCGCCCTCTCGCTGCTCTTTGGCCTCATCGCGCTCGATGTGCAGCACGGCGGCGATTTCCATGGGTTGCTCTCCCTGACTGGCGAAAAAACCAAGGCACTTTCCACCGTGTTCGGCCTTGACCAAAAACTGCTTTTCGCGGGCTACGGCTACCTGATGTATTTCGTGAAAACCTTTGTCCCGCTCGACCTTTGCACTTTTTACCCCTATCCTACGGAGGTCCAATTGCGCGGAGGCATCTATATCGGCGGCGCGGTATTCATGCTTGCGACCATCGCTTTAGCGGTTTGGAGTATGCGCCGTACCAAAATATTAGCCTTTGGTTTCGGATGGGTTTTCGCCACGGTCGTGCTGGTATTGCAGTTCGTGTCGGTGGGCGTGGTCATCATGGCCGACCGCTATTTTTATCTGCCCTCGGCGGGCGTTTTCTTTATGCTGACCTATGCGGCGGAAGTTTATTTTTTGAAAAACAAACCCGCCGCATGGCGCAAAATCTGGTGGGCAATCCTCGGCGCGTTCGCGCTCTGGTGTCTCTGGCTGAGCCGCGCCCAAACCAAGACTTGGCAAAACTCTGAAACGCTCTGGCAACAGGTGCTGCGCTACTACCCCGCCGAAGACCAAGCCCTCGAATCGCTCGCCAATTGGTACGGCAAGGTGAACCGTGTGCCAGAAGCCGAGCAAATGCTCGAACGCGCCGTGCAAGACGGCTGCACCCGCCCCAACGTGTTCAGCGCGCTGGCGAACTGCATCGCCATAAAAGCCAACGCCGCAAAGAACCCGGAGGCCCAACAAGCCCTCCGCGATCGGGCTTTCTCGCTCTATGCCCAATCCATCGCGCTGAACCCGAACAATGCGGACACCTATTTCAACCGAGCCTTTACTGCGCTCACTATTTACCCGGAACGCGCGGTGGCCGACCTCGACACGGCGGCGATGCTGGCCCCGCAAAAAGCCTTGCAGTTCAAACAAATGCGCGGCACGGCGTTGAATAATCTCAAACGCTACGCCGAGGCCGAACGCACGTTGACAGAAGTGATAGAAACAATGGAAAAATCGCCGCAAGCGCTCAAAGTGGAGACTGAAAAGCAGCGGCTTTCGGATGCTTACCTCGAACGCGGGGTAGCGCGGTTCAACGGCGACAATCGCTCGGCTGGCCTCGCTGACGCGCAAAAAGCAGTCAGCATCGCGCCCCAAAACCAACGGGCAGCGGATTTGCTGGCACGAATGCGAGCATTGGCGGGACAGTAACAGTGGCCGTCAATACAAATGACCCCCAAACAACTCCGCCACCACTTCCTTTTTCCGCGCCCGCGCCACAGGGATGCGCACTTTGCCAATCAAAATCAACACCTCGCCGTCCATTTTCTGCACCCGGTTTTTTGCCACGATAAAGGATTTGTGCACCCGCAGAAAATGCTCGGCGGGCAAAGTGGATTCGAGGTTGCTGAGGCTTTCGAGCGTCACCACCTTTTCGTTTTCAACAAAAATCTTGACGTATTCCTTCCAGCCTTCGATGTAGCGGATGTCGGCGATGGGGATTTTGACCCATTGACGGTCGGCCTTCACGGTGAGGTGGCCGTCGGGCTGGGCGGCGGCGTTGGCTTCCCGCTGGCGCAGCAATGCGAGGGCTTTTTCCACGGCATGGGTAAATCGCTCGAAGGAGTAGGGCTTGAGCAGATAATCCACCGCGTCGAGGTCGAAAGCCTCCACCGCGTGCTGCGGGTAAGCCGTTGTAAAGATGGTGACGGGCTTGCGCGATATGGTTTTCAACAGGCTGATGCCGCTCAAGATCGGCATCTGGATGTCAAGGAAGAGCAAGTCAATCGGCTCGCTTTGCAGCATTTCGATGGCGCGGATGGGGCTTTTGCAAGCGGCCACGACTTCGAGGCCGGGCGTGTCGGCCACAAATTTTTCGAGCAGCGAGAGGGCGAGGTGCTCGTCGTCAACGAGTAGGCAGCGGAGGTTCATTTTTTTGAATTTATCGTCATTCGCACCATGTGAGGGCTATCCCAAATAATCCATAGCCAGTTCGGCTCTAAATTTTCTTCCTTCGATTTGAGTTCGGAATTGGCTTCGCCCCTGGTGGTCGAGCGCGAGCCGTTGGCGGATGTTCTCTAAACCTACGCCGCCTTGTTCGTCTTTCTGTTGATTGTCGGGGTCAAAAGAATTTTCCACCAAAAAGGTAAACCGCGCAGGGTCGTTGCGGAGCAGAATGCGCAAGAAACCGTCGGGGTTTTGTTCCAAATCACCGTGTTTCAGGGCGTTCTCCACCAAGGGCAAAAGCAAGAGCGGTTCTATTTGGCGGCTTTCTGTGTCGCCTTCCAACTCAAAAGTGATGGGCAAAAGGCTTTCCGATTTCAGTTGGAACAGCTCGATGTATGCTCGGATTTGCGCGATTTCTTTCGAGAGCGGCACGCGCTGGGCTTGGCCGTCGTAAGTGACGTAGCGCAGGAGGTCGCTGAGGCGCAGCACCATGTCCGCCGTGCGCGGGTGCTGGAGCGTGGCGGCGGCGTAAATGTTATTCAGTGTGTTGAACAGGAAGTGGGGGTTGATTTGGGCTTTCAAATAGTTCAACTGCGCCTCGGCGTGGCGGGCTTCGAGTTCGCGGCGGTTCTCCAAAAGTTGGTAAAAACCGCTAAAAACCAAGAGCAGCAAGAACGACAGCGCGTAACCGAGGAACACTCTGAGTATCCCGCCATTGCGGCTCGACACGCCTGCCATGCTAAACAGGCTGCCGCCAAAGCCCTCGATTTCTACCCAAGCCCGCAGGGCAGCCATGCTCACCCAAAACACCAGGGTCAGCGCGATCCAAATGCCGTAGCGGCCGGATTCAAAAAAACGGTTGACCAAGAATTTTGCGTTGCCGTAAAACAGCACAATCAAAAACAGAAGATTGATGCCTGCCCGCACAAATGCCTCGCCCGTCCCCCTCATGCCGCTGATGAGATAGAAAAAAATGAAGAACACCAACGACCAGCCCACCAAATGGGTAATCAGGCGGCCCCGACCAGAGAGGAGAGTTTGCAGCATTTCTCTTTACAGCCAGTTTAGAGTGAGGTAGAAAGTTTAGATGCCTGCCGGCAGGCAGGCAGGGTTTAGGGGCTTCGCTTCCAGTCTGTTGTTCGCAGCATTTTCAAAATATCCGGCAATTGCCGCAGCGCCGCCAACTCCCGATACTTCCCACGCGCTTCCTCGGCGGGAATGCCAAAATACCCCTTGCCACCATCCAGATCTTTCGACACGCCGGACTTGGCCGACACCACCGCGCCCTGCCCGATGTGCAGCGCCTGCGCCACGCCCACTTGGCCGTACAGCACCACCCCATCCTCCACCACCGTCTTGCCGCCGATGCCGACCTGCCCCGCGAAGAGGCAGTTTTTGCCAATGACCGCGCCGTGTCCGATGTGGATTTGGCAGTCCAGTTTTGAGCCTTCGCCGATGATCGTGTCGCCGCTCACGCCTTTGGCGATGGTGCAGCCCGCGCCGATGTCCACCTGATTTTCGATGACGACCCGCCCGCCGCTGCGCCATTTTTTGAACGAACCGTCGGGCAGTTTTTTGAAATAAAAAGCATCCGGGCCGATGATCGCGCCGGGGCCAATGATGCAGTTTTCTCCAATGACCGTGTGCTCTCCGATGTAAGCATTGGCCTGAATGTAGGAGTTCGCCCCGATGCGGACGTCGGCCGCGATGACCACGCCCGGCTCGATAATGGCCGTCGCGTGGATGTAGGCGCGAGGGCTGATGGTTTCTGTGAGCGGCTCTAAAGGGCGGTGTTCGCGCACGAGCGAGTCATAGGCCTCGAAGGGATTTTCGACAATGAGGATGACTTTGCCGGGCGGGCATTCGGCAGGGGCATTGAGCAGGAGGACGGTGGCATCGCTTTCGAGGGTTTTCTGGAAATATTTTTTGACGTCCGAAAACGCCACATCGCCCGGCCGGACTTTGTGGATTTCGTTGATGCCGGTGGCGGAAAGCGTTTCGTCGCCGATGATTTGTGCACTGAAGCGCAGCGCGAGTTCGAGGACGGGGATAGGGCGGGGGAAATCCATGTGAGAGACGTGAGAGCGGTGAGAGAGTGAGAGGCTTGATTTTTTTGGCTCAAAAGTCCGAATACTCGCAGAAATGAAAAAACGGATTTGGTTGAAACGAGTGTGGCACACCTTGGTGCCAAGGTGTGCCACACGTTTGGCAACATGCTCGGGCATCTGCCGCCAAAACCTCACCCTTTCACAAACCGCCCTGAAATCGTTCGAGTTTTGCTTTGAAATTGAACAAAGTACAAGCCTTTGGGCCAGTTTTTCACCGCGATTTTTTCGTGGGAAACTCCGTTTGGCTCAAGGATTTCCTTTACAAAAACCGCATTGCCCGCAGCGTCCAAAACCCTCAAGGTGCTTGGTTCATTCGATTCCATCTCTGACCAGGAAAGTATTGCAAAATCGCCGACTGGGTTTGGGGCGATCTGAACCAAAGCGATTGCGAGCGGAGCATTCGACCCGCTTTCTTCTGTGAATTTTGTTTCAACCGTATTCGTCCTTACTGGCGCGTTGAAGTCAAAATAGATGTCGGCAAAGTTGCTGGCGGTTTTGTTCAGCAAGCCCCCAAACGGCAAAGTAGGCCGGATGCGGTATCGGACGAAACCGTGACTGGCGGGTTCGTTGTGCAGACTGTCGGGCAGAAGGATGTTGTCAAAAAACCAAGTTAGCGTCCGTTGCCCGCCAATCTCCCAGCGCATCGGGTGGCTCGTGCCCACTATCTCCAAACTGCTGATGTTCAATAACTCCGAGAGCGTGTCCACGATGTACACATTGTCTGCGGAAGCGGTGCCGGTGTTTTGGAAACGTACAGTATAGTCAAGCCAGCCCCCGTTGGCTTCCAAAATTTCGGAAGTCACGTTGCCCGATGGCCATACCTGTTTATCGTTCGGGTCAAAAGAGCCGACCACTGTTTGCACGATGCTGGAAAGGTTGTCGGTGGGGGTTTCGTCGGCCACACCCGTTGGTTCTATCGTGGCGATTGAAGTCAGTTGGGTGCCGAGCGGAACATCAGAGAGCAGAAAAACTTGCAGCCACGCGCTCCTGCCTTGCAATGGTGGCAGGTTTGCGAACGTCCAGGTCGCCACATTGCCCGAGATGTTGGCGGGCGGGGTACTTCCTGAAATAAAATAGTTTGGATCGGCAGTAAGCGTCACGCTGCCAGAGAGTTGTGTCGTGCCAACGTTTTTCCAACTTACAGATAGAATGTTGAAAAAACCGGGCTTCGCAGCGGCGAACGGTGTGAGCGATACCTGCAAATCGTTCGCTGTCACGGTCGGGTGCAATCCGATATTTTGAAAAACATCCGCACCGACAGGGACTGTTACCGAGATCGGGGTATTGGTCGGGGCATAATAGTTGGGCGGGTTCGGCACATCAAGCGTGTAGTTTCCAGGCACGACACTGATGCTGAAATTGCCGGTCGAGCCAGAGGAAGCATGGAAGCCGCCTGGCTGCAATTCGATGACCGCGCTTGGGAAAGGCAGTTCGCCTGCATCGAGCGAGCCATTTTGGTTAATGTCCAAAAATGCTTTCCCTTTTGCTTGTGTGCCGCAAAGCCCGTTTGGATCGGGCTGGGCATTGCAAAGGGCGAGCGCGGCACAAGCACGGGGCGCAAAATAGGCGAACACCGTGTCGAGGTACTGCCGCGCAAACGCCCCATCGGTGGGGCCGCTGGGGTTGTTGGCGCAAGGTGCAGTCCATTCCCAGGGGCGGCCTTTGCCAGAAGGAAGCCCGACAAAAGGGTAAAACCCTTCCAGCCCGCCGTTGAGCGTGTTGGCATTGTTGCTCACACAATCATTGATATCGGCATCCCAGAATACTTGGTTGTTGCCCAAAAGGTCCAATTGTGCGGCAATAGAACAACTGCCCGATGCTGCGATAATCCCCAAATTCAAGGGCGGCCCAACGTTTAGCAGGCCGTCTCCACAAGGTTGCACAGCATCGTTGGGCGCGTGAAAAAGCACGGCGGGCATTTCGCCTGGGCCTACCCAGGGAATGCCAATCAAAAAGCCAGCCATGCTCACACAAAGTTGAAAATCAGAGGAATAGCCCGGCCAATTGGGGTAGCAGAGGGTGTCGCCTTCGGGGAGGCCGTAGAGGGCTTGCCCTGCCGCGTCTAGCACACCCACATCCGTCCCCCAAATGTTGCCGATATAAGGAGGAAGGATTGCTGGGACATTGGGCGGAAATATGATCAAACTAGGGTCTACCCAGTCATTCGGCGAGTTGGCATAAGCCGCGCCCAAAGCAATTTGGCCTCCCATGGATTCGCCCCAAAGCACGATGCGCGAGGTGTCCACTCGAAAAGGGTTGGCATCTTCCACGACAGTTTTTTTGAAAAAACGGATAGCGGTGCGGGAATCTTGAATGCCCCGGTACATGGCCTGGACGTACGTCAGCATACGAATTACCTGCTGTGGTGACACCGGATTCCAACCCAAACGGTAGTCCACGGCGACGGCCACATAGCCCATCTTTGCCAACCGGGTACAGATTTCAACGACCGCAGAGTCGTTTTTTGAGCCGTCGCAAGTACCGTTCAAAGAATTAGGAAGATAAAACCCACCGGGCAGCACCAACACCATAGGGCGGGCAGAAGCGGTGTCGCCTGTTGGCTCGTAAAGGTCGAGCATGAGCGATTGAGGGATTGCTTCTCCTAATTGGGAGGCCGCTATCACGGTGGCGTTTACGCCGTACTGGATGTTTTTGGTAACCGTGATTTGGTCAAAAAAAGGTTCGAGATAGCGGTTTTGAGCAGAAAGCGAAAGCGAGAAAAAAGAAAGCAGGAATAAGGAAAGTTGTTTCATAGAACTGAGCTGAGTGGGTGAAAAGATTGTCAAAAATACGGGAAACCCTTTTCTCTTATGCCCCGTTGTTTCTAAGTGTTTGACAAAAAAAAAGCAGGGAAAAGGCCCTGTCAATTTTCCCACCGCTTACCGATACAACCAAACAAAGAGAAACCCATACATTCACCCCCAAAACCACCTTGTTTATGAACATTCGTTTGCGCCAACCAATCCTCTTTTTTCTCTCGGTCTTGTTTTTTGCCCAACTGGCTTTTGCCCAAAAGCCCTCGCAATCGCCCCCGGCGGAATTGCGCGGCGCGTGGGTAGCCACGGTGGCGAACATTGACTTCCCTTCGCAGCCGGGCCTCTCGTCGGAGCAAATCAAAGTCGAGTTCGACAGCCTGCTGGACATCCTGAAGGCCATGAACATGAACGCCGTGTTTGTGCAGATACGCCCTGCGGGCGATGCTTTCTACAAATCGGCCACCGTGCCGCTCAGCAAATTCCTCGTGGGTCAGCAAGGGGCCATGCTCGACGATTCGCTCTTCGACCCGCTCGAATACATGATCAAATCGGCGCACGACCGCCGCATGGAATTCCACGCTTGGCTCAACCCGTACCGCGCCACCTTCGACCCCGACACCTCCGCGCTCGACTCGCTGCACCCGCTGCGCTCGCTGTCTCCGCGCCGCAAGGCCGAGTGGTTTTTCCGCTACGGCCGCAAGTGGTATTTCAACCCCGCCAGCCCTTCCGTGCGCCAATATCTGACCAATGTGGTGAAAGACATCGTGCTGCGCTATGATGTGGACGGCATCCATTTCGACGACTATTTTTACCCCTACAAGGAAAAAGACCTCAGTCTCGATGACGCGCTGGACGATTATGACAACTTCGCCTCGGGCGACCACGACTTCACCGACATAGGAGATTGGCGGCGCAACAACATCAACGTGCTGATAGAAGGCGTGTCGAAAACCATCAAAAAGTACAAGCCTTATGTCAAGTTCGGCATTGGCCCATTCGGCGTGTGGCGCAACAAGGAGCGCGACCCAGAGCGAGGCTCCAACACCCGTGCGGGCGTGACATGCTACGATGACCTCTACGCCGACGTGCTGCTCTGGCTCGAAAAAGGATGGATTGACTATGTGGCGCCCCAAATCTATTGGAGCATAGGTTACCCACCGGCGGACTACGAGATTCTGGTGGACTGGTGGAGCAAACATCTGTACGGCAAACAACTCTACGTCGGCCACGCCGCCTACAAAATCAACAACTCCGCCAACGACCGCAACTGGGAAAACGAGGACGAAATCAGCAACCAAATCGCCCTCAACCGAGCCAACCCCAACGTGAGCGGCAGCGTGTTTTTTTCGGTAAAACCGCTCCTGCGAAACCCCCTCGGTGTGCAAGACACGCTTATCAATTCGCTCTGGAAATACCCCTCGCTGGTGCCGCCGATGCCTTCGCTTTCAAAGGCTTCGCCTGCCACTGCCACGGTTTGCCGAGTGAAAGGAACGCCCAGCACCGTGCAACTCACTTGGAATCTCTGTCAACTTCTTTCCGGCGATGAAATGCCTTTTTACTTCGCCCTCTACCGTTTCGACGGGGAGGGCGTCGGGAAGTTCGATAACCCCCGCAACCTGCTGGGCTTCACGCCTTTTTACGCGGACAAATGGTATTTTGAAGATTACACGGCCATCGAAGGCGAATATTACACCTACATTTTGGTGGGCTTCAACCGCGCCAATGTGGGCGGAAATCCGAGTGACCCGACGTTCGTGAAAAAGACCAAAGGTGGTGCGAAGAAGAAGCGCAAGATTTGGGGCTATTTGTTTTGAGCAGCTTAGCAAAATACTTGTGGTTTAATTGGGCTTGGGCGCAGTTTTTTATCCCTGAAAAACAGCCTTGCAAAACTTTGCCATCCATCTGTTGTCGCAGTTCAATTTTTCTTTCCACATTTGCCCGGCCAGAAAACCAATGGATACCTTCCTTTCCATCACTAAACTTTCTTTTTGTATGAAGCACATTCACACATTGGCGCTCGTCGCCATCATGCTCCTCCTCGGTGCGGGCGCTTCGGCGCAGGGCACTGTCCAAGGAACCGTCACGGACAGCAACGGCGATGCCCTCGTGGGCGCATCCGTGGGCGCAGTCGGCACCGGCAAAAGCACTGCCACCGATTCCAACGGAAAGTATTCGCTCTCGCTGCCCAACGGCAGCTACCAAGTCAACTTTGCGTACACGGGCTTCAAGCCCGCCTCCCAATCGGTCACGGTTGCGGGCGGCAACGTGATGCTCGACGTGCGCATGGAGACCTCCGACCTCACGCTCGACGAGGTGGTGATCAGCACAGGTAGCCGCAACACGCAGCGCACCATCACCGATTCGCCGCTGCCGATTGACATCCTTTCGGCTGCCGATGTGCGCAGCACCGGCCAGCCCGCTTTCGACCGTGCGCTGACCTACCGCGTACCTTCGTTCAACTCGGTGCAAACTCCCGTGAACGACGCTACCTCGCTGCTCGACCCCTACGAAATCCGCAACATGGGCCCAAGCCGCACCCTCGTGCTCATCAACGGCAAGCGCAAAAACGCCAGCTCGCTGGTGTACATCCAGACCTCTCCCGGTCGCGGCGAAGGCGGCGCCGACCTTTCGGCCATCCCGACCGAAGCCATCAAGCGCGTGGAAATCCTGCGCGACGGTGCTTCGGCCCAATATGGCTCTGATGCCATCGCAGGGGTTATGAACGTGATTTTGAAAGACCGCTACGACTATGGCTCGATAACGCTCAACACCGGCATCACCACCGAAGGCGATGGCGAGATGATCGGCCTGACACTCAACAACGGCGCGAACTACGGCGACAAAGGTTTCTTGAACTATACCGTGGCGCTCTCTCACCAGTCACAAGCCAACCGCCCCGGTACGGTAGATGCACAAGGCGACGCAAACGATTTTGGAGCTGACCTCGCCGACGTACAGGCATTTTTAAAGACTTACCCAGATGCCGGCAACATCAACGGCGACCCAGAAAAAGCCACCGCTCGCTTCCTTATCAACGCTGGCATCCCCGTCGGCGAAAATGCTGAAGTGTACGGCAACATGGCGTATGTGTACAAAAAGGTAAACAGCTTTGCCAACTACCGTACGCCTTACTGGCGCCCAATTTCAGAAAGAATGGATGGGGTCGTTGACAACCCTTACGCAGTGTTAGAGGGAAATAATTACAATGGCTATGTGCCAACCTTTGAGGGCGACCTCACGGACTACAACGGCACGGTAGGAGTTCGCTCTGAAAAAAATGGCTGGCGCTCTGACGTGAGCTTCACCACAGGTGGCAACCAACAACTTTACACCGTCAATAACTCGCGAAACCGCTCTCTGGAGCTAAATAGCCCGCTTACTTTCAAGCCCGGCGGCTATTCTTTCAAACACAACGTGGGCAATATTGACGTGTCAAAAATGCTCATTGACAACCTCAACTTCTCTATCGGCACCGAGTTCCGCCAAGAAACCTACGAAATCATCGAAGGCGATACGGCTTCTTATGTCGGCACGGGCGCGGATTCTTTCCCCGGCACCCGCGAGAACAACGCTGGCAAAAATACCCGCTACAACTATGGCGGCTATTTGGGCCTGTCTTATGACATCACGGAAGATTTCCTCGTAGACGCTACGGTTCGCGCCGAGCGGTACAGCGATTTTGGCAATGCCTTCGTGTACAAATTCAGCTCGCGCTACAAGTTGCTCGACGACAAACTGACCATCCGAGCTTCTTATTCCACGGGCTTCCGCGCGCCACAACTGCACCAGATTTACCTGCAAATTGCGCAGCAAAGCTTCGTGCCTGGTCAAGGCATCCAGACCAAAGGCATTTTCAACAACAACAGCCCACAAGCTAAATTGCTGGGCGTAGGCAAATTGAAGGCCGAAGAATCCACGAACATCACCGTCGGCTTTGGCGTCAAACCGACCCCCAACTTCAACCTTACGCTCGACTACTACAACATCGCTGTGGACAACCGCATCATCCTCGGATCGGAGATTGCGTTGACTGATGCCGATACATTCCCTCAACACGACGCTTTGAGGGCTGTGCTGGATGGCAATGGCATCGTGGCCGCCAGCTTCTGGACCAACGGTATCAACACCCGCACCAGCGGCATTGATCTTGTGGCCAGCTACCGCAACGTGATGGCAGGGAGTGGCAAATTGGGCTTCAACCTTGCCGCCAACTATGTGATCGGCAACGGCCTTGACGGCGCAAAAAGCACCAGCGATTATGAAGGCGGTGACGTGACTAAGCCTAACGGCAATGTCATCAACCCGGACCTCATCCAAAGAGCAGGCAAAAGCGTGTTCGACTACACGCAAGATGCGCTGCTTTTCTCTTCACGCCCAAAGTACAAAGCCATTCTTGGCATTGACTACCGCGTGAAGAAAATCAGCATCAGCCTGTACAACACGCTCTTTGGCCCCACTACTTTCCGCCAGGCAGGTTTGAATGTGAATTTGAAGACGGTGTTCAAGCCCGCAGTCGTCACCGACCTCGGCGTGAATTTCGAACTCACCAAATCATTGAGCCTTGGCATCAATGTCAACAACCTCCTCAACATATTGCCAGAGTGGGAGTTGAAAGCGCTCAACGGTGCGGGCGAGACTGTATTGAATGACCCGGCGAAGGTGAAAAACAATTCGAACGCCATCACCTTCAACCAGCGCTATTCCATCGTGACCTACGATGGCTCGCAATTCAGCCAGTTGGGCACCACTTTGGCAGCCAATTTGACGGTTAAGTTCTAAGTTTTAGGGATTGGGAGATTAGTGATTTCCTGCTTCCCGTAAGCAGGGTTGACTGATGGCCAATCTTTTCAAAAAAGCAGCCCCCTTCTCCGCGCGTTTGCGGGAAGGGGGCTGTGTATTTTTCATCCCTTTGTGTTGGCTTGTCCTACTCGTCGTCGCCCCAATCGTAGGCATCTTCATCCTTGAGACCGTCTATTTCTCGGCGCTCGCGTTTGGTAGGCCGGCCAGTGCCGCGCTCGCGTTTTTCGGTGGTAGGCGAGGCGTTCAAAAACCATTCGGCGTACTTGGTTTTTTCTGTTTCGGGGGTCACGTCTTCGTAGCAGGTGACGGCGATGGCCGCGCCCACGCGCTTCTCAATCAGCGTTTTGGCTCGAAACTCGAAGTTGAAGCCGTTCTTTTTTACCACCGCCACTTCGCCTTCGGCAATCTGGAAGGATGGCTTCACGGACACGCCAGCCACTTTCACTTTGCCTCCTTTGCAGGCATCGGTGGCCAGCGTCCGGCTTTTGAAAATGCGGATGCTCCACAGCCATTTGTCAATTCTTATCTTGTTCATGATTCAGAAGATGCGCCTAAAACAAAAACGCGATTGTCTGAAAGTCAGACAATCGCGCTTAATAACTTGTTGGGTCACAAGGACTCGAACCCTGAATAACAGAACCAAAATCTGCTGTGTTACCATTACACCATGACCCAGTGCTTTTTCCAAAAGCGGGGGCAAAAGTAGGCCGACTTTTTTTTGTGCGCAAGGAGGCTCGAAAGTTTTTCCAAAATCCCCCTTGCTGTGCCCACGCCGATACTATTGGATGCGGCGCAATAGCCAATCAAGAATCAACAATCAACAATCAGCAATCAGCAATTAACAATCAATCACACCCTGTACCAATATTGGGTGCGGTAGAACGGCCCGATATAGCCGCGCACCACGAGCGTGTTGGGGTCGCCGTTTTTTAGCCACATCTTGCAGTCGTACCACTTTCCTTTTTCGGGGTCGAGGATGTCGCCAGATTGCCAGAGGCCTCCTTTTTCCTTCATGTCCACCAAGATCATCATGCCGAGAATGGGCTTGTTTTTGCGGTCGCCAGGGCATTTTTCGCAAAGCCTGTCGGGCGAGTGTTTGAGCAGTTTTGCCACTTTCCCATACATTTTTCCTTCGCTGACAAAAATCTCGACGTGGCTCTTGGCTTCTTTGGTTTCGTCGTCAATGGTTTTCCAAGTGCCGGTGATGGACTGGCCTTGGAGTGAGAGTGTCAGAAAAAATGCGAACACAAGCGTGAGCATATGTTTCATAAAACTGGGCGTTTTTTAGTGTTTTAAAAAAGCCTTGCCCTGCGTAATTGCTGTGGACAAGGCTTTTGAAAAATCACCGCGTTAGGCGGTTGCTTTTTTTTGTGCGGCCCGCAGTTTGCGTGGGTTGGGGCGGCTTTTTCCGTTTGAGCCACGGCGGATTTTTCCGCGCTTTGATTTGAAATCTCCTTTGCCCATGAGTAAGGTGCTATGTTATTTTTGTAAAAGTGAAAGGACAAATGTACGCAGGCTGGCGAAACTTGCAAGCACCCGCCCAGATGACAAAACTTGACCTTTCTTACCGTTCCTTATCCGCGCTGCATTTTTACCTTTGGCCGCTCACTCATTCTAAAGCATTGCTCACTTTCACATGAAATCACTTTTGCCCATTCTTCTGCGCGCGGTCGTGGTATTTGTTGTGGCCTGCGTTCTTCAATATTTTATCCCGTGGTTTTTTCTCTCTGCGGGCGGCACCGCGGCGGGCTTGTTTATGCTGAAAACCAGCGATGACCGCGCCGCCGCTCTCGGTATGCTGATTGGCAGCGTAGCCTTCGGGATTTTTGCTTACGCTATGTCAATCTATTTCGTGGCAGGGTGAGTATGCTGCACCCCGGAGGTTTTTTTAACCTCAACGCACCACCACCCTTCCCCCCGCGCTCGCGCCTGCGGCTTCTGCTTTGAGGATGTAAATGCCGGGCTTCCAATTTTTTACTTCCACGTTGAACGCGCCGTTGGCCGATTCGCCTTCGGCGATGCGTTGGCCGAGCGCATTGAACACCTGCCAACGCACGGAGGCGTTCACCGGCCAATCCACCCGCACCCAAGTAGTAGCGGGGTTCGGGCTGATGCGCAGTTTGGGGGTGTGCGGAGCGCTCGTGGATACGGGCACCGCGCAGTCCACCAATTCAGTTTTGAACATAGAGAGGCCGCCGCGCTGGTTGCCCACCACCATTTCCAGAATGCCGTCACTGTCCAAGTCAGCCAATGCTGGGTGCGAACGGAAACCTTCATCGAGGTTGCCCCATCTCAAGGAAATGGCCGGGAAAACATCTTCGCTCGCGCCCTGCAAATAGTAGGCTTCCAAGTGGCCGCGCTGTGTGCCCGTGACGATAATCGGACCGTCATTGGTCGGTATGATGACCGGCGTGCTCATGCCCACCACTTCGGGCGGCACACGGGTGTCTATCTGGCCGATTTTCTGCAAAGTCGGCGAAGGAGGATAGACAGGGTTGTTGGCCGTGCCCATGTTCTTGAAAAAGTTGACGTTGCCCGTGCGCTCGCCCATGAGCAAGTCTTGCAGCCCGTCGCCGTCAAGGTCGTAGACAATGGGCGATGAAATCGAGCCAATCACGTCCAGCCCCAGCCACATCGGGTCGTTGTCGTATTCGAGAATAAAAGGTTGGTCAGGCCCGGCGGTGTTGCGGTAGCAATAGATGCCGCCAATATTGCCCCCCACCAGCAAATCGAGGTCGCCGTCGCCATCAATGTCTCCAAAGGCGGGCGAAAAATCCCAGTCCACATCTGGCGAGAACTGCGAAAGACCCGCCCAGTCGTCGTCGGCCAATTCAAATGCCGGAGCGCTGGGAGAGCCTATATTTAGGAAAAGGAAAAGCCGCGAATTGGTGAAACTGACTTTACTTGGCAAGAAGGAATAGTAGCCATAATTCCCAATCACCAAATCAAGCAACCCGTCGGCATTCACGTCGGCAATGGCCGGGTGTACCGTAGTGCCGATGTCAATCATGTCGCCCACAAGAAGGGTTCTGGTTTGGAGCTCGAACTGATGCTGGCCGGGCACGTCGGAAGTGTTTTTGTAGTACCACACGCCCTTGCGGTCTTCGCCACTGGTGGGGTTGTTGAGCGCAGCGATGAGGTCTTTTCGTCCGTCATGGTCGTAGTCGAAGTAGAACGTTCCGGGGAAAGTGTTGATGTCTATCGGCACGTTGTTGCTGGGGAAAGCCGTGTCTTGGGCCGTCATCCAAGCATTTTGGGGGGTGCCGCCATTGAGCAGCAAGTTCACGCAAGGATATGCCACATTTCCGATGAGCACGTCGCGGTCGCCGTCGTGGTCGTGGTCGTAGGTCGTCACCGAAGCACCGGGGTGCAGCCCGTCGCGGTCGTCGGCCACCATGGGGCGGAAGGCGCATTGGGTGAAGCAAGTATCAGGGTGGCAGCTCAGTTGAGCGTGGCAGCGCTCCATGCCGTTCTCGAAAAAACGCCCCCAGCAGTTGTCGTACAGTTCATACTGGGGCTTTGCGAGGCCATTTCCGTTTTCCACCGACACGTTTCGGAGCATGGTGAGGGTGGTGGAAGTGCCTGCGGAAAAGGCCACAATGTCTAAGTCGCCATCGCCATCAATGTCGTCAATGCTCGGAATATCGCCCCGGCTGACGGGGAAATTGTTCCAAAACGCGGGGTTGTCGTCAGGGTAAAAAACGTAGAGCGGGTTGCAATAGGTGCAACTGGCCGGGTAGGTAAACAATTGCGGCACGAACTTCAGGCCATAGCTGTCGTAGTATCCTTTGAACACCTGAATTTCTTGGCTCGCTTGCGAGAGGGCTGCACAGAAAATGTCCATCGCGCCGTCTTGGTCGAAGTCGCGCAGCAGCACCCAGTCCGTCAGGCTGTCGGGGAAATTGCAGGCATATTCCGGGCGAAAAACATAGTCCGGCGAGCCATCGGTGCCTTCGTTGATGAATGTGAGGACGATGTGGCCCACGCGGTCGAACAGCACCAAATCCTGCGTGTAATCTTGATCAAGGTCGGCCTGCGAAAACTGCGGGGCGTTCAGGCCTCCCGCAAATGGGTAGGCCAAGTCTTGGCCGTTCACGCGCACGGGCGCACTAATGCGCTCGAACATTTGGGGCGTTTGGGCATCGGAGTTGTTTGCCAAAAACAATCCGGCGGCGAGGGCGAGGAGGAGCGGAGTTTTTTTCATGGAATAAGTAGTTTC
>JBJXFT010000209.1:0-2926 GCA_046155725.1 Saprospiraceae bacterium | reverse complement strand
TGATTCCTTTTCACCCAAACTGCCCATCTTTTTGATTAAATAGCCCCACTATTCGCACAAAAAGATAGTTGTCTGGGCAAAAACGAACCTACCTGAAATCCACAAGTTATTATTCACCCGTTCCTTAAACGCCGTACTTTCACCTTTGATAAAGCACAAAAATATGCAAAAACTGCTCGCTGCCCTTTTCTTTCTATCTCTTCAACACCCTCTTTCTGCGCAAAAAATCAACAAGTACTGGGTCGAATTCCGCGACAAAAACAACTCGCCCTACTGCGCTTGCCGCCCTGCGGAATTCCTTTCCGCCCGCGCCCTCGAACGCCGCGCCCGTGCAAGCATCGAAGTGCTGGAAAATGATTTGCCTGTCAACCCCGGCTATCTCAGCCAGTTGAAAACCAAGGGCGCACAAATCCACAACACCTCGCGCTGGCTCAATGCCGCTGCCGTCATGGCCGATTCTGCCACCGCCCGGCGGCTCGAAAGTTTGCCCTTCGTGAAAGCCGTGCAGTACCTCGGCCCGCACCTCAAATATCGCAACCCGCCCAACCGGCCCGCCAAAAAACGCGCTCCCTTGAAATCCGACCCCGCCATTTTGGGCGACGAAATCCCGCTCTGGGGCTACGCCGGCCAACAAAATGAGCTGCTCGGCCTCCCCGTGCTGCATTCGGCAGGGCATCGGGGCGCGGGCATTTGGGTGGCCGTCATGGACGGCGGATTCAGCAATGCCGATACGATTCCGATGTTCGACAGTGCGGCTCTCCAAGGGCGGCTTCATCCCGGCTGGGATTTTGTGGAGCGCGACGCGGGCGTGTTTGAGGCGGCGCATCACGGCACTTCGGTGCTGTCGGTGATGGCCGCCAACCTGCCCCGCTACTTTGTAGGAACTGCCCCCGACGCAACCTATTTTTTGCTGAAAACGGAGGACACTGGCGGCGAATTCCCCATCGAAGAAGCCAACTGGGTGGCGGGCGCGGAGTGGGCGGACAGCATAGGGGTGGACATGATCAATGCCTCGCTGGGCTACACAAGTTTCAACGACAACACCTTGAGCCACACTTATCCCGACCTCGACGGGCGAACGGCCATCGGCTCGCGCGGCGCGGCAATGGCCGTCTCGAAAGGCATGATTGTGTGCAACAGCGCGGGCAACGAGGGCGACGGGGATTGGCACTTTATCGGCGTTCCCGCCGATGCGCCGGGGCTGATTGCGGTGGGGGCGGTGAATGCTGAGCGGGAACGCGCCGAGTTCAGTTCGTGGGGCCCAACGCCCGATGGGCGCATTAAGCCGGACCTTGTTGCGCCCGGTGACCAGGTGGTGGTGGCAGGCAATGTCGGCATTGCGCTGGGGCTTTCGAGCGGCACTTCGTTGGCTTCGCCGATGCTGGTGGGCGCGCTGGCTTCGCTGTGGAGCGCATTCCCACAAAAGACGGCGGCGGAAATCCTCGATGCAGTTTTTGATTCCGCTGACCAAGCCGAAAGCCCCGACAACGCGCGCGGCTATGGCTTGCCCGAAATGACCGTGGCGTGGCTTGAACTGGGCAACATGGTGCGCGGCAATGGTGGGTTTTTTGCGTTCGATAGGGTAGGGGGGGAACTGGTTTTCAATTATGCTTTTGATTTTTTCAAGCCCGGCGATTCAGTAGAAGTGCGGAATATTTTGGGCCAAAAAATGGGCGGCGTTTCGTTTCAAATTTTCCCGAACGAGATTTCAACTTTGAAAATCAGGGGTTTGGGGAATTTGCCCGCAGGGCATTACCAGATAGTTTTGAAAAATGAGAAGGGGGAGAAGCGTGTGGGAGCGGGCGTGTGGAGGTAGGGTAGGGGCTTGCTCACTTCTTCCCCGCAATCTTCACCAGCTCGTTCAGCTTCCAAAGCGCGTCCATCGGGGTCATCGTGTTCAGATCCAGTGAGAGCAGAGTTTCCTTTATTTTCAGGGTGTAGTCATCCACATCGAAGATGTGCAGTTGCAGCGGCGCGGCGATTTGCTTTACTTTTTTGCGCATTTCAGTCTGCGTCTCCACCTTTTGCCCCTTGCTTCCTGCCTTCCCGATTTCCTCTATCATCGGGATTTCGCTTCGCTCAACTTGCGCATTGCCTTCCACGGATTTTGCTTCCAAGGTTTTCAAAATCTCATTTGCCCGCTCCACGATGGCCTGCGGCATACCCGCCATGCGCGCCACGTGGATGCCGAAAGAATGGTTGGAGCCGCCCGGCACGAGTTTGCGGAGGAAAACGACCTTTTGCCCGACCTCACGGGTACTGACGTGGAAGTTGTGGACGCGCTCGTGGCTCTCGGCCAGTTCGTTGAGTTCGTGGTAGTGTGTGGCGAAGAGCGTTTTGGGGTGGGCACGCTCGTTGTCGTGCAAGTATTCGGCGAGGCTCCAGGCGATGCTGATGCCGTCGTAGGTGCTGGTGCCGCGCCCGATTTCGTCCAGAAGAATAAGCGAGCGGTCGCTGATGTTGTTCATAATGAGCGCCGTTTCGTTCATCTCCACCATGAACGTACTCTCGCCGCCGCTGATGTTGTCGCTGGCCCCGACGCGGGTGAACACCTTGTCCACCAAGCCGATGCGGGCACTTTTGGCGGGGACGAAACTGCCCATTTGCGCCAGCAGGGTGATGAGTGCGGTTTGGCGCAACAGCGCGGATTTGCCCGCCATGTTCGGCCCGGTGATGAGGATGATTTGCACCGATTCGCTGTCGAGGAACACGTCGTTGGGGATGTACGGCTCACCGATGGGCAGCTGCGTTTCGATGACGGGGTGGCGGCCTTCGCGGATGTCGAGCACCGTCGAGTCGTCGAGTTCGGGGCGGGCGTAATGGTTTTTTTGAGCCAATTTGGCGAACGACAGCAGACAATCCAACCGCGCCACTAATTGCGCATTGTGCTGAATGGGCTGAATGTAGTTCCCAATCTCCTCCACCA
>JBJXFT010000204.1:0-10180 GCA_046155725.1 Saprospiraceae bacterium | reverse complement strand
CCAGTCGCTCCGACTCGCTGGCTTTGCCCGACGGTACGGGCGAACTGTACGAGACGAGCATTTTTTTGACCGAATTCTCGCCTGGACAAGTGCTGACGAGCGCCAACGACCTCGAAAGCATTTGTGTGAACATCGAACATTCTTGGGCGCGCGATGTCCAAATCACGCTCACTTGCCCTAGTGGGCAGCGCATCGTTCTGCACAATCACCCTGGCAATTTTGGCGGACAGGTGTACCTCGGAGAACCCAACGACAACGACAATTTCAACCCTGTGCCGGGCCTCGGCTACGATTATTGCTGGACGCCGAATGCCCCGAACCCAACTTGGCTCGTGTACGCAAACACCGTTCTGGGCGGCTCCGGCACTATTCCTGCGGGCGATTACAGCACTTTCGACCCCATCAGCGACCTCGTGGGCTGCCCCCTCAACGGGGAATGGGCCATTGGTGTGACCGACTTTTGGCCTGCCGACAACGGCTACATTTTCAATTGGTCTTTGAAATTCCACGACGCGCTGTACCCCAACATCGAAACCTTCACCACAGGATTTGTGAGTTGGAATTGGAGCAACCACCCCTCCATCTATTTTTCAACCTCCGACAGCATTTCGGCTTCGCCGCAAAACGCCGGAACGGCAGGCTATACGTTCAGCGTCACTGACGCATTTGGCTGTACTTGGGACACACTGGCGAGCATCGCCGTGCTGCCGCCCACCCACCCGGACTGCTACGTTTGCGCCGCCAATTTCCCCTCGCTCCCCGACACGAGCGTTTGTGCGAGCGAGCCAATAATTTTCAACGCAACTTCTCTCGTGCCGCCCACGCAGGAAGTCCGTTTTGAAGCATACCCGGACCATCGTTTGGGCAATGCAAACCACCCACACGCCGCGCCATACCTTTCCCCGATTGGTGTGAACAGTTTGGGATTCAACTTTTTGACCGTCCCCGTGCAGCAAATCACTTCGGTGTGCATGGACATCGAAACGGATTTTGCCTCCGACCTCAATATCTTTCTCCGCGCGCCCGGCGGCCAGCAACTCATGCTTTCCACGGGCAACGGCGGCTCGGGCGACAACTACAAAATCACCTGTTTTTCGCCAACGGCCATTACTCCCATCGCCGGGCAGCCCGCGCCTTTCAACGGCACCTACATTCCAGAAGGGAACTGGAACACGCTGGCGGGCGCGCCCATGAATGGCGACTGGAGCCTCGTGGTTTCCGACGGTTTTGCCCCCGCCCAATTTGGCAAAGTCAAATGGTGGAGCATCGGGTTCAACGCCCAAAATACGGTGGCGTACAATTGGACAAACACCGCTTCGCTCTCCTGCCCCGATTGCCCAACGCCTACGGCAACGCCCACCACGACAACGAGTTATGTGCTGACAGCGACCGATAGCCACCACTGCGTCCACACCGACACAGCCATCGTGGGCATCACCTCATTCTTCCCAGCGCCCACGGGTTTGCTCGTTTTCCAACTCGGCACCAACTCCATGACTTGGGCTTGGAATGCCGTTCCCGACGCGCTCGGCTACGAAGTCAGCGTGGACAGCGGGGCTTGGCAGATGCCGAACAATGGCTTGCTTTCCCACATCATTTCGGGGCTGGTGCTGGGGCAAACGGCCAGCATTTCGGTGCGCTGCATAAGCCCCATGTCTTGCATCCCGGTGGTGGAGAGCGCGAGCAGCGTGCTTGTTGGCTGCACCCTGTTCGGCAGTGTTTTTTCCACCACCGACGTGCTTTGTGGGGGCGACACGACGGGTTCGGCCATCCTTTCGGTTTCCAACGCCACGGCGCCTGTGCTGTTCTTTCTGGACACCATACCCACGCCGTTCCCCAATGGCGATTTCATCAATATTCTTGCCGCAGGCAGTCATTCGGTCATTATCCTCGACGCGCTCGGCTGCCGCGACACGGTGGATTTTACCATCAACGCCCCGCCCGCCATCGTGCTATCGGCCTCTGGCACAAACGTTTTGTGCAATGGCGACAACTCCGGCACGGTCACGGCCGCAGCCACGGGCGGCACGGGGAGCATCGGGTTTGCTTGGCGCGATTGCCTTGGTGGGCCTACGCTCGGCGGGGCTTCTCAGACCAATCTTTTTGCGGGCTGCTACGCCGTCACGGCCACCGATGTCAATGGATGTGCAGCCTCCGATACGGTGACTTTGGCCGAGCCGCTGGCATACGATTTTGACCCTGCGCAAGATTCCGTCTCCTGTTTCGGCGGCTCTGATGGCAGCGCAAGCATCGTCGTCACGGGCGGCACCATGCTTTACCAATATCTCTGGGACAATGGCTCGACGACGGCCACGGCTACGGGCCTCGACGCTGATTTCCACTTTGTGACCGTCACGGACGCGAACCTTTGCGCGGCCACGACTTTTGTGCAAATCTTGGAGCCTCCGATGTTTTTGATTGACAGCACCCAATCGCAGTTCGCTACTTGCTTTGGGGGGAACAACGGGACGGCCACGGTTTTCGCCTCCGGCGGAACGCCCGCCTACCAATATCAATGGGACGACCCTGCGGGCCAAATGCTGCAAAAAGCCCTCGCCCTCAGCGCAGGAACGTACAATGTGACGGTGACGGATGGGAATGGCTGCACGGTGCAAACTGCGGTGACGGTGACTTCGCCGCCCGAACTGCTGGTCAATTTCGTCAACGTATCGGGCGAAATATGCGCGGGCGATTGCCTCGGCCAAGCCACGGTGAATCCTTCGGGTGGGGTAGGGGGCTACCAATTTGATTGGGAAGACAATTCGATTCCAGCCGGCGTGCAAACGGCCACGAATCTTTGCCCCGGTGCTTACCGCGTCACGGTGGAAGATGCCAACGGCTGCACGGAAATTGCTCAAGTTGTCATTGACGCAGCTGTGCCGATTGACGCACATTTTGACGGAACGCCGCCCACTTGTTCGGGTTTTCAAGATGGCTCGATTGATTCCCAAATATCGGGCGGCACCTCGCCCTACCAATATCTTTGGAGCAATGGCGGCACTGCTGCCGACCTTCAGGATTTGCCTTGCGGCCAATATTTTTTGACCCTCACGGATGCCGTTGGCTGTGTGAAAAACTACACCGTCACGCTGGATTGCCCGCAAGCAATTTCGATTGCAAGCATGATGCCTCAACACGTTTCGTGCTTTGACGGAACCGATGGTTCGGTGACGGTGACGGCGCAGGGCGGCACTGCGCCCCTCGTTTTTTTGTGGAACGACGCGAACGCGCAAGTGACTGCCACGGCGCAAAATCTGCCAGCAGGGAATTACACCGTAACGGTTTCTGACGCGAACGGGTGCAGCACCACGGCTTCTGCGGGCGTGACCGAACCGTCTCTATTCACGGTCAGCACCACGCACACCAACGTGACTTGCTTGAACGGCGGCGACGGCTCGGCAACAGCTGTCCCGATGGGCGGGGTAGAACCCTACACATACAGTTGGGGCGCGGCGGGCACGACCCAAACCATTTCGAATTTGGCGGCGGGAACATTTTTCGTGACGGTCACGGATGCCAACCAATGCACGGCCACCGCCACGGCCACCATCGGCCAACCCACCCTTGCGGTAATCGTGACTGCCACCCAAACCCGCTTCGCTTGCTGGGGCGGAACCGACGGGGAGGCTTCCGTTTCGGCCACGGGCGGCAATGGCGTGCCTTTCAATTTTTTTTGGAGCAACGGCCAAATGGGCGGCGGCGCGTCGAACCTCTCCACGGGGATTTACACCGTGACGGCTACCGATATGAAGGGCTGCACGGGGACGCAATTTGTGGTCATCGAACAATTGGACAGTATAGAATTGAGGGTTGCTTATGCGCCTCCCACCTGCGCTGGCTATGCCGACGGGGTGGTGGGCGTGGCCCTCCTGGAGGGCGGATTGGGCATGGGGGATTCCACCCAATACAATTATCAATGGAGTTTGCCCGGCGCGCCGGACTCGACATTGGTGAGCGGTTTTGCGGCGGGGAGTTACAGTCTCACGGTGACTGACTTTCAAGGCTGCACGGGAATTCTCCATTTCGGCGTACTCGAGCCGGCTGCGGTGACCCTGCAATTGGCGGTGGAAAATGTCAGCTGCTTTGGGCTTTCGGATGGCGCCATTTCGGTGGCCAGCGTTCAAAATGCAGTGGGCGCAGTTGGTTTTGAATGGAGCAACAACGAGACGGGCAACCAGATTGACAGCCTTGCGTTGGGCACTTACACCGTGACGGCCACTGATGCGAAGGGCTGCACGGCGGTGGTTTCTGTCGATGTGCAACAGCCGGAACCGCTTGCGCTTTCGTTCCAAATCCAACCGCTCATTTGTGCCGGCGACAGCAATGCCGTGGTGACGCCGACGGTGACGGGCGGCACGGCAGGCTATGGTTTTCAATGGGACAACGGCGCGGCGACGGCCGAAATCCGCGACCTCGGCCCCGGCAATTACGCGCTGGAAGTGACCGACCAAAATGGCTGCACCGTAGCCGGTTCGGTGGTGGTGGCACAGCCCAATGCGCTGTCCGTTTCGGTGGAGACGATTGAACCTGAATGTTTTGGCGGGCAAGATGGGCGCATCCGCCTGCTTGTGGCAGGCGGCGAAATGCCTTTCCGATATAGCCTGAACGATGGCCCTTTCGGGGGCAGCAGCGTGTTCATCGCGCTGGGCGCGGGCGATTACGTTTTGCAGGTGCGCGACGCGAAGGGTTGCATCAACAATGCTTCGGCCACGCTTGGCCAACCGCTCGAAGTGCTGGTGTCGGTGGGCATTGACACGACGCTGACGCTCGGCGACAGCCTTTTGCTTTCGCCTACGGTGAACAATGCGGTGGGCATTACTGATTTTGAATGGCGGAGTGCGCTGGTGGACAGTTTCACTTGCGCGGACTTGCCCGACTGCGCGGAGGTTTGGGTGAAGCCCGTTTATTCCAACACTTACCGCGTGAAGGTCACGGACGAGAACGGCTGCGTCGGCGAAGCCGAAATAAAAGTGACGGTGGAGAAGCCGCGCGGGGTGTACGTGCCCACGGGATTTACGCCGAACGGCGATTTTGAAAATGACCTGCTGGTGGTGCACGGCAAGAGCCGACAGGTGCGCGAGGTGTTGGTTTTCAAAATTTTTGACCGTTGGGGGGAATTGATTTACGAGGACCAAAACTTCTCGGTGAACGACACGGCGCGCGGTTGGGACGGTTCGTTCAGAGGCCAGCCCTGCGACCCCGGCGTGTATGTCTGGCTTTTGGAGGCGGAGTATCTGGACGGCTACCGGGAGTTGCTGAAAGGGGATGTTACACTGGTGCGGTAATGCTGTTGTGCCCTCAAGGGTTTTGTGTCAAAAGAAAAGCCCTAATTTTGCAAGAAAAATATCTTTCCCATGACTGCTCTTCAACAAGCGGAGGCTTTGATTCCTAAAATGTCGTCTGGCGAAAAAACCCAGTTGTTTCAGAAAATAGCGGGTGTTTTTGGCAGCGAGTTTCCGGGCATCGAGAAAACCCCCGGAGTCTGCGGGGGTGTCGCCTGCATTATCCGCACACGAATTCCTGTGCGCACCTTGGTTTCATTCAAAAAAATGGGACTCGCCGACCAGGCGCTATTGGCCAATTACCCGACCCTCCGCCAGCAAGATTTGAACAACGCTTGGGCGTACTACTTGGCTTTTCATGAAGAAATTGACTTTGAAATCCGTGAAAACGAAGAAGCATAGTTATGCCCAGAATCTACGCAAACGAGAACTTCCCTTCGGAAGTCGTTGACCGCCTTAGACAACTCGGACACGATGTGTTGACAACGCACCAAGCGCAGCAATCCAATCAGAAGATCCCCGACGAAAATGTTTTAGACTTCTCTATCGCCGAGTGTCGGAGTGTGCTGACCTTCAATCGCAAGGACTTTTTTCGTTTGCATCGCCAAAACCCGTACCACTACGGAATCATTGCTTGCACAGAAGATTTTGATTTTGAAGGTTTGGCAAATAGAATCCACGAGGCGATAGAATTGGCGGGGGATATAGAGAGCAAGGTAATCCGGGTCAATCGCCCCAACCCAAGCCAGAAAAAGAGTTGACTTTTACTGATTTGACGACTCTTTCCGAGGCCAGGCTCTTATTCTATGATCACTTGCCGAAGACAAATCTGTCCATTATGGCTGATCCGGATAAAATAAACCCCGCTGTGCAAACTGGAAACGTCCACTTTCATAATACCCTCGATCGGTTGCGTTTTTCCTGAGAGCAGTTGTTGTCCCTGCGGGTTGAAAATATTGTACGCCACTTGGGGCGCACCTGGTGCATCGAATTGGAAATACAGTTCTGATTGTTTTGCCGGGTTGGGATAAACCCGAATGGTTTCTGCGATACCGGATTGGTCGCTTAGGCTCGAAACGCTGTAAGTGCCTGATTTGTACTTTACTGTTCCGCTGTTCATATCCTCCCAGACTACATACACCTTACCGTTGGAAGAAAATGCGACATCGGCGTTCATCACGTTGTTGGCTTCAAGCACGTCGTAGCCGGGCAGAAAACCGTTTGAGATGTTTTCCGTGAATTGAACGGCGAGTTGGGAGTTCCCATTTACGGTCTGTTTCCAAACCACTGCTGCGGCATTGCCCGAGGCCGCAATTCTGGGAAAATTCTGTTGCCCCAAGCCGGCAAAATTTCCGCTGAGCGGTTCGATGGTTTCCATTTGCATGTTGCTGAGCGTCGAGCGGCTGCGGTAGCACAAGGTTTTGCCGCTTGCGGCACTCATGAATACACCGTGCAACTGGTCACCTATGATTATGCCGTCCGGGCCACTCGATGGGCAGGCATTGATCGTCCAGTCCGTATCGTCAATTTCAATTCCCCCAGCGAAACTGTTGCCGCCGTCAAAAGAGATTCCAGCCCAACTGTTGCGGAGATCGTTCAAATTGTCGCGGTACATCAATGCCGTAGTGTTGCCTGAGGAGACCACCGTAGAAGGGCAGCAATCACAAACAACGCCGCCTGAAAATCCGCTGCCAAGAACGTCGGCATTAAAAGTGTCGCCATAATCATTGGACCTTGTCAATACATGGCGCGCGTTTCCCCATCCAGGGTCGAACTTCATAAAGGCTACCAATGGGTTGCCGCTATTATCAGTTGTTACGGAAGGAAATCTTGACAAGCTGTCGCCGATGGCGTCTACCCGTTCGGGTGCCGAAAAATTTGCACCACCGTCGAACGAGCGTACGATGTAAATCCCGCTTGTGTGCTCTGGCGTTTCTTTAAAAACCACATACACCGTATCGCCATGCGCCGCCAGGTCAGGGCCGGCCCAAGAGGCTGCAAAAACCGGGATGGTATCAGGATTGATATTCATTGGGGCTGAAAAACCATTCCCTGCCCATCTGGAGAAAAATACTTGCTTGTCATTGCCGTTGCCCCAAATGACCATCGGGTTTCCGGATCCATCGGTTGCCACCCTCGGGTGCAAGTTGCCGAATTGATTGGTTGCTACCTGAGCGGTTTGCGACCATGTAATACCAGATTGGGCCATCGCACTTTGGCTGGCGATGAGCAGTGCGAAAAAGACAAAAAATTTCATAGAGAGTGATTTTAAATGACGGCCAAAGTTATAGCCAGTTTAGAGTGGTTTTGAAAGTTTAGATGGTTTAGAGAAATTGGTTTTCAGCCAATTGAACGGTTCCTTTCTTCAAAACCACTTTGCGTTGACTATAGCATGGTTTTCAGCTTCGTACCTTGCTTCAAAATTAACGTTCGCCCATGCGTATATCCATCGTCCAATCCTCCCTGCACTGGGAAAACCCCGAAGCCAACCGCGCTATGTTTGCCGAAAAACTCGCGCCCCTGCGCGGCCACACCGACCTCGTGGTGCTTCCCGAAATGTTCAGCACGGGCTTTTCGATGAATGCCGAGAACCTGGCCGAACCGATGGACGGGCCGACGGTGGATTGGCTGCGAGGGATTTCGCAGGATTTGAACGCGGCGGTGACGGGCAGTTTTATCTGCGCCGATGGCGGCAAATATTTCAACCGCCTCGTGTTCATGCGCCCTGACGGGCAATTCGAGCATTACGACAAAAAGCACCTCTTTGCGCTCACCGCCGAAAATGAGCATTTTGTCGCAGGCCAAAAACGCCTCACGGTGGAATGGATGGGCTGGCGCATTTGCCCTTTGATTTGCTACGACCTGCGCTTTCCGGCTTGGAGTCGAAACAGTCCCACTCCCGGCCCCGGCTCAAGGGCAGAGGGGTGGTTGCTCCCCTCTCCTTTTGGGGAGGGGCCGGGGGTGGGGCTGTATGATTTGCTGCTTTACGTCGCCAACTGGCCCAGCCGCCGCGCCCACCACTGGCGTTCGCTGCTGATGGCTCGCGCTATTGAAAATCAAGCCTTCGTGGTTGGCGTGAACATCGCTGGCACGGACGGAAATGGCTTTGAGTATTCGGGCGACTCTGCCATCATTGATTTTTCAGGCCAGCCGCTCGCGCAGATTCCCGATGGGAAAGAGAACATCGTTACCGTCGAACTTTCTCTGGAAGGCTTGCGCGCCTACCGCCAGCAATTGCCGTTTTTGGCGGATGCAGATGTGTTCGAGATTAGGGGCCTATCCGAAAACCGACCCGACGGTACGTTTACTAAACCTTAGAGGTTTAGTAAACGTGGCTCCGCCAACTGCTGAGAGGTTTTCGGATAAGCTCTAAATCTTGAAAAACCATGCGCTCTCTGCCCCGCATTCCACCACATACATTCCTGAGGGCCACGTTTCCGTTTCCAATGGCAACATTTGCTCGCCCGGTTTTGCTTGGCCTTGCCAGACAATCCTTCCCAGCGCATCGCTGACGGTGATGCTGCCGTCAAAATTTGAATTAGCGTTGAGCAATTCAATCTTCAAAACTTCTCCCGCGAGCGGATTGGGCCACACGCGCAGGGTAGGGGAGAAGTCAGCTATTTCGTGGGTCGCCGTAGATATCTGCGCCACTTTGAGGCCGTTGCCAAAACTCGTAACCCACATTTCGGAAGGTTTGTGGGGATTGAAAAACACGCGCTCCGGCTGGCGGAAGGGGTAACTCTCCACCAAATTCCAGTCTGGCACTGCCGCGCCCATGTTGCTGCTGACCCAAAGCCCTTGCGTTTCTGTGGTCAGGTAGGCTTTCTGCAAATTTTGCGGATTGAAGGTCAATGAAGTCACGCGGTCGAATTGCGAGCCAGTGAGTTTTGTCCAATGCAGGCCTCGGTCTGTAGTGCGGAACAGACCGCCTTTTCCATTCGGCGCGCCGCCCCAGCCGCTGAAAACGCCGACGTACCAAGTATTTTGATCGGGGTCGGACGGATCAATCACAATGTCTTTTGTCCAATAAAACATATCGGGGTGGCTGCGGTCAGCCCAAGTATTGGTGGCTGGGTCATAAAGGAACACGCCCGAACTGGCGGTGAATGCCCCCGCAGCATTCCTGCGCCCGGAGAACGTGCAGGCCACTTTGCCGTCGTTCAACACCACGATGCTGGCGGGGTGGCCTTCCGTACGCGGCGGAGCGGGGAGTTGAGTCCATGCTCCATTCCACTGCCAAATGCCGCCTTTCATGGCGGAGCCACCGCCGCCGTAGTGGACAACACTTGCATAGAGGCTGAGCGGTTGCGTGTGATCGAGAGCGATCCAGAAAACGGGGTGGCCGAAATCGTGAAAAACGGCCCATGTATCGCCGTTTGTGTTTGCCGAAAAATAAATTTTACCAGAGGCGTCATTCGCATCCAACTGAGCGTCTGCAAGTCGAGTGCTTTGGTACATATCATGGATTCCAGACGCTGCGGCAAAAAACTGGCTGGTTGACAGATATTCAACCACCCGATAGACCGAATTGACGGACATTCCGGAGTAGGTAAACCCCCAGTCCAATCCAGCATTGTCACTTCGAATCATACCGATATCGCTAAATACCGCAAAAAGCTCATCGTCATCGTGCCAATGGACTTGCCAGCAGGTGGTGTTTTCTAGACCGTTGCTCTTATAGTTTTCGCGCTTGGGCGTAGGAGAACCGTGAGGATGATCAGAAAAATGATCAACATAAGCCTGATTCCAAAAAAGACCGCCGTCGTCGCTAACATGGACAAATCCGAAATCGCTGAAAAGCACTTTGTCTGAATTGTAGGGCGCGACGCTGATGCCAAAGCAGGTTTCGCCCCAGCCCCAATTTTTGTCGCCGCCATGCCCGCTCCACCCTGTGTGGA
>JBJXFT010000201.1:0-2994 GCA_046155725.1 Saprospiraceae bacterium | reverse complement strand
AAGGCGCTTTGCAGTCTTTGACCGTGAAAACCTTCTGGCAGATTTTCAAGTCGCCCGCGCTGCTGGTCACTATCCAGCGCATTCTGTGCGTACCGTAGGCCAGTTCGGGCGTTTCAAAAACTGTGGGCGCAGCATCGTTTGTCCATTGAAGGCTGAAAGTGGAAGTGTCGCCCACGACAGTGGTTTTCAGCGCAAACCGCCACTTTTGGTCCGCAGGCACAGGCCGATGGTCGAAGGGGCGCGGCGTACCGCCCGACATGACGTTGCCGAAATTTACCAGACCGGCAGCAGGGAAATCATCAGAATCCACCGAAGTTTCTTGCGTACCGTCGCCGTCCAAGTCCAGCAAAAGCAGGCAGCGCACCGAAAGGCTGCTGCCGGGGCAAGTGTCTCGTACCAACAGGTTGAGGTCAATTTTTTCCTCTGCCAAATCGTGCGTTTGCAGCGCATTGTCCCACCAGAGGGGGTCGTTCCAATAATGCGAAGCGTTCAGGGAGAGGTCGCAAGCCTCCACGGCGGTGTTGCAGTTGAGCAATTGGAGCCCGCACTGTGCGGAGATTCCTTGAGGAAAGAAAGAAAGGAAAAGAGGGGCGAGAGCGAGGAGTAAAAACTTGTGCATGAGATTAGAGAGTTAAAAGAGTTTCAAGTTTCAAGTGCCAAGCCACCGTGGCCGTGGCTTGGGACTTGAATTGCGCTGCAAGGTATCGGGCTTTTATCTGGAAGATTTAACCCAAATGTGCGCGATTGTGTCGGGTTGCGACACATGGGGATTTTGAGGTTTATCAACACAAAGTGGTTTTGAACAAGGGAGTCGTTCAATTAGTGAAAACCAATCCGCCTAAACCATCTAAACTTTCTAAACCACTCTAAACTGACCATTAATCAGCCCCGATACTTTCCAAATACCGAAGCACGCCCTTCGCTTTTTCGCCGCCCTTTTGGGCGTGGTGTTTGAGTTTCAATCCGTGTGGGCCGGCGGATTTTTTCAGGTCGGGAAAGGCTTTGAGCGTGGCTTTCACTAATTTGATTTCGCCGAGCATGGCCGCGCAAAAAACGTTCATGCGTGCTCCGTTGGCCAGCAGGAATTCGGCTATTTCACGGTTGCCGACGTGGCCGGCAGCTTCTAATGCGCTTTCAAAATCGCCGCCGCCATGATCTCTGGATGCATTGAGCAGGCGCGGCTCTTGTGCGAAAAGTTCTTTCACGCGGGCCAGATCGCTGTGCGCTTTGCCCACCCATTCCTTCACCAATTCGTCGGGCAAAGGATCGCCTTTGGGCGGGCGGGGTTTGGTGGTTTGGCTTTCGAGGTGTTCGGGTGTTCCGATGAGCCAAGCAGCGAGGCTGCCGCCCGCAAGGGAGAGGAATTGTTTGCGAGAAAACATGAGTAGAATGATGAGTGATGAATGAGGAATGATTGGCTTGGGATTGCGTTGAAGGTTGCACTGACAGAGGCGTTTGGCTTAGAGAATTAGACAGGAATGGGCGGGCGGGGCGCGAAACGCAGAATAAAGAGCCATCCCGTCTCAAGACTTCGGGATGGGATGCCCCATGTTTTACACCGCTTTTTTTTATCCTCTTTATTTAACTACGAAAATTTTCGTAGAAACTTTTGTTGACCAATCTTTGCCCCACAAAATCGCAACGCACATGAAAAAGACATCCGTTTTCCTTCCCCTTTTGATCCTCTTGCAAAGCCTGGTCTTTGCCCAACCGACCGCTTCCGAACTCAGCACAAAATTGGAAGCCGCCCTCCAACAAGCCGCCGCCAAAGGCTGGTCAGGCTCCGCCATCGTATCGAAAGGCGGGGCGGTTTTGGTGGAAAAAGGCTACGGCTTCGCCGACCGCGAAACCAAGCGGGCGCAAACCGCCGAAACCGTGTTCAGCGTCGGCAGCATCACCAAACAGTTCACCGCAGCAGCCATCATGAAACTCGAAAGCATGGGCAAACTGAAATTGGACGACCCGCTTTCCAAGTTTTTCCCCGAGGCACCTGCCGACAAAGCGGGCATTACGATTCACCAATTGCTCACCCACACCGGCGGCTTCCCAGGTGCTATCGGCGACGATTATGAAAATGTGGACGCGGCGCAATTTGCCCGCCTCGCATTCGCCGAACCAATCCTCGACTCGCCCGGTCAGCACTACGAATATTCCAACGTTGGGTACAGCCTGCTCGGCATCATCGTGGAAAAAACGAGCGGCATGGGCTACGAAAAATTTCTCCGAGACCATCTCTGGCTGCCCGCCGGGATGAAGCACACCGGCTATCTGTTGCCTGGTTTTCAAAAGGAAAAACTCGCCACCGGCTACCGCGACGGCCAACGCTGGGGCACTGCGATGGATCGCCCGTGGCTTTCCGACGGACCCGGCTGGCACCTCCGTGCCAACGGGGGCGTGCTCAGCACCGTCGGCGATATGCAGCGTTGGTACAGTGCTTTGAAAAGCAACGCCCTGCTGCCCAAATCGGCGACCGATAAAATGTTCACACCCCATGTGGCCGAAGACCCGCTCGGGCGGAGCCACTACGGATACGGCTGGGTGGTGCAGGAATTGGATGGGAAACGAATCATCTGGCACAACGGCGGCAACGGCGTGTACAACGCGAACATGACTTTCGGCCCTGCCGACGATGTGTGCGTGGTGGTGTCGTCCAACTCGAACGACTACATTTCTGACGACATCGCCATGCAACTGCTGGGCATTCTTTGGGGCAAACAGTTCATGCCAGCAGAGGCCGAGGAACCTTACCGCAACAACCCCGTGACGAATGCCATTTTCAAAGAAATAACTGAGCGCGGCGCGGCTTACTTTTTGCAAAACAGCGATGCTGTCTTGAAAAGCGCGGGCTTTGATTTTGAGAATGACATGCAACTGCTCGGCGTGGGCGAACGCTTGGAGGAAGCCAAAAAATGGGACGAGGGCATCGCGCTGTTCGAGGTGTACACCCGGCTTTTCCCGCGCATCGTGGTGGCTTGGAACCGCCTTGGCAAATGC
>JBJXFT010000200.1:0-7562 GCA_046155725.1 Saprospiraceae bacterium | reverse complement strand
TTCTCGTTCATAGTTCCTCGTTCATAGTTCCTCGTTCATAGTTTCTCGTTCATAGTTCCTCGTTCATAGTTCCTCGTTCATAGTTCCTCGTTCATAGTTTCTCGTTCATAGTTTCTCGTTCATAGTTCCTCGTTCATAGTTTCTCGTTCATAGTTCCTCGTTCATAGTTCCTCGTTCATAGTTCCTCGTTCATAGTTTCTCGTTCATAGTTCCTCGTTCATAGTTCCTCGTTCATAGTTCCTCGTTCATAGTTCCTCGTTCATAGTTCCTCGTTCCCAGTTCGATGACCTGCAAATCAAAAATGCGGCCCTGTTCGATACTGAACCGCACGAGCGTCTTCACTTTGTGCCAGCCCTCGTTGCCGCAAGCCCCGGGGTTGATGTGCAAAAAACCCAGCGTTTTGTCGGGCATCACCTTCAAAATGTGCGAGTGGCCGCTGATGAAAAGCCCGCCTACGGGCGGGTCAGTTTTCAGGATTTTTCCCACGCGAGGTTCATAGCGGCCTGGGTGCCCCCCGATGTGGGTCATAAAAACGGGCAAGCCTTCGCACTCAAAACGCAGATCCAAGGGCATCTCGGCGCGGATGCCTGCCCCGTCAATGTTTCCAAAAACTCCGCGCAAAGGCTTGAAATCCCGCAGTTTTTCCAGCACATCGAAGTCGCCGAAATCGCCCGCGTGCCACACTTCGTCGCACACGGTGAAGTATTCGAAAACCCTTTCGTCCAGGAAAGAGTGCGTGTCGGAAAGAAGGCCGATTCTCATGGAGATTGATATTTGAGTGGCCGTGGATTGGCCGAGTGGCTTAACGAAAATTACCTCGTTCGGGTTTTCAAATTTTCAAACTTGGATACCTTGCAGCGCGGTGCTTCGCAATGGTGTGCGCGGCATTCATACTTCCTCGTTCATAGTTCATCGTTCCAACCTTGTTTCTCCTCGGCTACGACATCGGTTCCTCTTCCGTCAAAGTTGCGCTTGTAGATGCCGCGACCGGAAGCACCGTCGGCACGGCGCAACACCCCGGAACGGAAATGCCCATCTCTGCGCCCCGGCCCGATTGGGCAGAGCAAAACCCGGAAGATTGGTGGGAAGCCGCCTGCGCCGCCACGCAAAAGTTGTTGGCAAAAACCCACGCATCGCCCGACCAAATAGCCGCCATCGGAATCGCGTACCAAATGCACGGATTGGTGGCTGTGGACAAGCACGGCCAAGTGCTGCGCCCCGCCATTATCTGGTGCGACAGCCGGGCGGTGGAGATTGGGAATTGTGCATTTTCAGCACTTGGAGAAGGTTTTTGCTTGCAAAACTACCTGAACTCGCCGGGCAATTTCACGGCCTCCAAGCTGCGCTGGCTGCGCGAGCATGAGCCGGAGGTTTTTTCCCAGATTGACAAAATCATGCTGCCGGGCGACTACATCGCCTACCGCATGACGGGCGAAATCTGCACCACGGTGACGGGGCTTTCGGAAGGCGTTTTCTGGGATTTCAAAGCGAACGCCCTTGCCAAACGACTTTTGGAACATTACGACATTCCAGAAAAAATGCTTCCCGATGTCGTCGGTGTTTTTTCCCCGCAGGGAAAACTCTCGGCGCAAGCGGCTGCCGCGCTCGGCCTTGTGGCGGGTATTGAAATCGGCTACCGCGCGGGCGACCAGCCGAATAACGCGCTCTCGCTCAATGTGCTTCGCCCGGGCGAGGTGGCGGCTACGGGCGGTACTTCGGGGGTGGTGTATGCTGTGGCGGAACGGCCTGTTTTCGACCCGCAGCAACGGGTCAACAGTTTTGCCCACGTCAATTATTCCCCCGAAAAACCGCTCACGGGCGTGTTGCTCTGCATCAATGGGGCGGGGAGTTTGTACCGTTGGGTGCGGGAGAATATAGGCTTCCATGAACTTCCCGAAAGTTCCAAAACTTTCGGGAAGTTGGAATACGCAAAAATGGAACAACTCGCCGCTACCGTCCCCATCGGCTCGGAGGGCTTGTGCATCCTTCCATTCGGCAACGGCGCGGAGCGGATGCTGGGCAACCAAAACCCCGGTGCTCAGGTACTTGGGCTGCAATTCAACCGCCACGAGCGGCGGCATTTTTTCCGGGCTGCTTTGGAGGGCATCGCTTTTGCCTTTGTGCACGGCATGGAGGCGATGCGCGCAATGGGCATCCCGATACGAACCTTGCGCGTGGGCAACGACAACCTGTTCCGGGCGGCTATTTTTTCCGAAACGATAACGACGCTGATGGGCGCAGAAATCGAAGTGCTGGCCACCACGGGCGCAGTGGGCGCGGCGAAGGCTGCGGGGGTGGCGGTCGGCGCTTTCGCCAGCCCCGAAGAAGCGATGGCGCACAGCCTTGCCCCTGTGACAACTTACAAGCCGGAGCCGCGTAAGCATTCTGCCTACGCCGAGGCGTACGCGCGGTGGTGCGGGCATTTGGAGGTCATCAACCTTCATAAACTCCAATAAACATTTATCAACCTTTTGAAACACCCTCCAACTCATGTACAAACAGCCAACTAAAAGTTGGGGTTAGGGAAAGCCTGCGCTGTTTTACAACAGTCAGGGAAATCAAACTCCAATCGTTCAACTTGAAAACCGGGGCAAAGGTCTTCGCGTATGTAACCTAACTGCAAGTCCAGGACTTGCTCATTCATTGTTCAAATTTTTGGACAACGGAAAGTCTTTGCTCAAATGTTGGTCAAAGGCTTGTGGGGTAAATAAAAAGACAGATTTTTGCCCCCTCAAGTCTGCCGCCCAAATGCGGCCATGGTTTTTTTAACTGATGCAAGACCAACAACTTATCACCCGCCTTCAAGCACAAGACCGAGATGCCATCGGTAATTTGTACGACGCCTACAGCGCTGCGCTGTTTGGCGTGGTGTTGCGCATTGTGCAGCAGCGGGAGTTGGCGGAGCAGGTGTTGCAGGACACGTTTGTGAAGGCTTGGCGTTACGGGGCGAGTTACGATGCGTCGAAGGGTCGCTTGTTTACTTGGCTGCTGAATATTGCGCGAAACACGGCGATTGACGCGACGCGGACGGCACACTTTCAGAAATCGCGGAAAACCGATTCGCTCGACAACCTCGTACATAGCCCTGGCGGTGAAAGCATCAACCCCGACCAGATAGGTGTGAGAGAAGTGGTGAGCCGCTTGGACGAAAAGTATAAGTTGCTGATTGACCTGATTTATTTCAAAGGCTACACACAAGAAGAAGCGGCAGAAGAAACGGGCATACCGCTCGGCACTATCAAAACCCGTTTGCGTTACGCCATCAATGAGTTGCGCGGCATTTTTGGGGAGAAGGGGATAGCGGTTTTGGTAATGTGGACAATGAGTTAAGAGCGGGTTTGCTTTTTTAAAACTTGAAAATTTGGAATGATAGCGTGTGCGGTAAATTCACTTTGGGTTCATCGTTCATCGTTCATCGTTCATCGTTCTAAAATAATGGATCTCCAATCGTTCATACAATCGGGCTTGCTCGAAGCATATTTGCTTGGGCAATGTTCCCCCGAAGAGCGCGCACAAGTGGAGCGCATGGCAGCCGAACACGCAGAAGTGCGGGCTGAAATGTCCTCCATCGAAGCCTCGCTCGAAGGTTACGCCGCCACCCATGCGGTGCAGCCTCCTGATTGGATGAAGGCGAGCATCCTGAAGCGCATCGAGGAGGAAGAAAAGAACCCTATGCCGCAGACTCCAGCCCCAAGCAAGCTCCCATTGTTGTTTTTCCAGCTCCTTGCATTTGCGCTCGCTGCCGCGAGCGGCTTCCTCTTTTTGAGACAAAAGGATGTAGGGCGCGAAAACGAACAGCTTAGGTTAAAGGTCAACACGCTCGAACAACATCTGACCGCCTGCAACGAAAACGCGCAAAAGCCCGACTCCATCACCGAACTTCTCTGCCATCCTGCCACGCAGCGCATCCTTATATCGGACAATAAGGGCATAAAGGGCATAAATACGATAGTGTATTACAATCCCCTTTTGAAAAGAATGGCTTATGATCCCTCCGGGTTGCCTGCGCTGGGACCCGACAAGTACTATCAATTCTGGGCCATCATCGGCGACAAGCCTGTGAGCTTGGGCATGCAAGCGAGGGGCATCTGCGAATCCCTGCGCACGGTGGAGAATGTGCAGGTATTTGCTATTTCGGAAGAAGGCAACCCGCAAGGCAATGCGGTGCCTACGGTCGTGTTGGCGGGTCAAAAAACTGGTTGAAATGCCGCGAGTTGCAAGTTCCAAGTCGGCAAGTTCCAAGTTAGCAAGTTTCAAGTCGGCAAGTTCCAAGTTAGCCGTATCTCGGAACTTGCAGACTTGAAACTTGCCACTTATCCCTCTTTGTATTTCTGCTCTTTTGCGTCGTTTATTCAACCAAATCAACGGACATGAATTTTGCACTGACTCCCGGCAGACTATTCCCATTGCTCACCTTGCTCGACCTTGTCGAGCATGAAAAATCATTTTCCAAAGCCATGACAAAAGAAGAAAAACAAGCCAAAGCCTCCGAAATCGTCAGAAACCACGTCGGATTTTCGCTCGGCGCAGCCCTCATCCCCTTGCCCGGCGCTGACTTGCTGGCCGTGAGCGGGGTGCAACTCAATATGTTGCGCCAACTCGCCAAACTTTACAACACCAGCTTTTTCGACTCCATCGGCAAAAACATCGTGTCGGCCATCGTCGGAGGCAGCGCGGCCCGGCTCGGCGCGAGCCTCGTGAAAGCCATCCCCGGCGTGGGCACCATCGTGGGCGAACTGACCATGCCCATCTTGTCGGGCGCGTCTACTTGGGCGCTGGGGCGCACAGTGGCCAACCATTTGCACCGAGGCGGCACACTGGAAGATTTGGATTTGACCAAAGCCCGCAAAACCTACGAAACCGAAATGGGCGAAGGCAAGAAAGTGGTGCTGGAAATACGCCAGACGGAGCCGCCCGCCAAAAGCGACTCGGACGGGACGATTGACAAGATCAAAAAACTCGCCGACATGAAAGACGCGGGCATCCTCAGCGAGGAAGAGTTCAAGCAGTTGAAAGAGCGGCTGCTGGCGCAAATTTGAGTGCAGAAAGGGTTTTGAATTCGATTTCGCGTGTACCTTGCCGCGTCTTTCAACCATAGGAACGCGGATGAGATAAGGTAACAATTCTGGAGGGCTTGTTTTGCCTCTGTCTTCGTTGCTCGTCGGTTTTTTAGCACCACTAAACGCCCTCCTCGCGCCTTGACAGAGACAAAAACGCTTCCCCAAAATTGTCACCTTATCTCGTCCGCGTTCCTAACTTTTCACCACTCAATCATTCTATTGCCATGACAAAACAGACCTTTTTTCAACTTTTTTTCGCGCTTTTGGTCTTTGGCCTTTGCCAAAATTCCTCCGCGCAAATCAGCGTCGGTGTCAGAGCCGGTATTTTGCTCAACAACTTGGACATAGACCCCCTGCAAGAAGGGGAGCCAAAACCAGACACCAAAATAGGATTTCAGGTGGCGGTGCCTATTGAGATATCCCTGGGGGATATGTTCGCCATCCAGCCTGAAATCATGTACGGCTCGCACGGTGCCAAACAAGAGGACAATAGCACTTCTACAGAGGGGGCTTCACCTCTACTGTGGACATTAAAGCGGACTATGAGGTGACCTCGCTGGAAATCCCAGTGCTGGGCAAAGTCAAGTTTGGCTCCGAGTCGCTCAAATTCTATGCGCTGGTGGGGCCATCCTTTGGCTTCGGCACGGGCGGGAAAATCAAATCGGAGGGCAGTATCGTAGTCAGGGACGATATGGGAGGTCTTCTCTTTGAGACTCCCTTGGATGCTGAAGCCAAGGCCAAATTTGTAAAAAATGGCTACGACCTCGGTGATGTGAACGACGACGAATTCGCCGCGTCCAAAACCAATTTCAACCTCCACCTTGGTGCGGGTCTCGGCTTTGACCTTGGTGGCGCATCTCTCTTCTTGGATGCCCGCTATATTTTGGGCCTGAGCGACCTGTCGCCGGAGCCAAAAGATACGGCCAAAGAAGACGAAGTGACCATCAAAAGCCGTCGCATCGGCGTGAGCGTGGGCGTGATGTTCCCGCTGAATTGATGGGGGAAGGTCAACAGCAAATTTGAGCCAATGCTCTGAAAAAAGAAAAGCAGCTCCGCGTATGTGGGGCTGCTTTTCTTTTTCGCCAAGGAAATTTGGCAGATGCAATGCTGCACTCCTCTTCAAAGAGAAGGTGTGCATCCAAGTCATCAATCGCCCCCATCAACGGTTGGCAAGTTTTACGACCCGAAATATCTTCTTGTGAGTCTTTGTTTGAGCGCACACCAGATAAACCCCGTCGGGCACGCTCGAAACATCTATGGGAGCATTGACATTGGGAAAGAAGAGCATTGCCCTACCTGTGATGTCGCAGACGCTGACATCGAATGGGTCGTTGGGCAACACCGGGAATATCAAAAGCCCCTGAGTCGGGTTCGGATAGAGCGCGAGTCTGGACATCAAATTTGTCTCCTCCTCCGTGCTCGAACTGCACATTTCGCCATCCAGTGCATACACGAGTTGCGTGGAATCAAAAAAACAAGTGAGGAAAGTGCCGCCGGACACGGAGCCGCGATAAGCAGGGCTGGTCAGCCACCAGAAGTTTCCAATTCCTTCAATCCATTCTGTGGAAATGCTGCTTATAAGGCCAAGTTTTCTCCTGAAACCGTCCGTTGTGGGAAGTTGCTCTTCGCTCCATATTCGAATGGTATCGCTGCTATTCCCAAAGGCTTCCATTGGATACGGCGCAACAATCGTATCGCCGAGCATTTTGTTGAAATCATACAAGACATGCTCAATGCTGTCTTCAATGCCACGAAAATAGACTCTTTTGGAACTGTCCCGGATGGCCCCATGGTAAAAGGAATTGAGGAATAACTTGTTGTAGGCATGGCCTGCCAAGGTGGTATCGCCAGATGTTTGGAACACTTCGTGGCCTGGAATAGGTTGGCCCTGGTCGCCATAGCGCTCAAAATACCAAGTGCCTTGGCTGGGAAAGGGATGATAGTTCTGGCCGAAAAGGGAAAACGTCCATCCCAAAAAGAGCAAAATGAAAAGTGGGCGGGCGGTCTGTAAGATAGATTGCATCGTAGTGGGTGTTCGTTGCTGGATGAAACGGAAATAGGTTTGTGGGATAAGCCCGAAGCAAAATGGAAATCTTTTGGATCTGACAGAACGAAAGTACAGCGCCTCAACCTTGGGACGACCGTTCCAGCCCTTTCAAAATGATGGAATGTCGGAGGATAGCACAAGAAAAATCCCACCCCATGGCTTCAAGCCGCAGGGTGGGACAATCTTAATTCGAAGTTCAGAATTCATCACTCCACCTTCACCCGCACCCCTTTCGAGTGGCTGGTAAACTCCGGCGCGTACATGCACTGCATGGTGGTGATGCCATTGCTCATGTCGCCCCGCAGGGAAACCACGAGCGGGTATTCAAATACAAAAGTGCCGCGCGGCAGGTAGTCAATAAAAAAGTGCGTCGCCAAATCCTTGGTGCTTTCGTAGTAGCCGAGGCCGCCCTGATAGCGGTAGCCGCTCAGCACATTGGTCGGCTCGAAGCCCGC
>JBJXFT010000198.1:0-11537 GCA_046155725.1 Saprospiraceae bacterium | reverse complement strand
AGAACAGGGCTTCAACTTCCCGATGCTTTCGGATTTCAATAAGACAGTGAGCAAAAAGTACGACGCATTCTACAAGGAATTTGGCCTTGGGCTGAAAGGCGTGTCGAAGCGCTCAGCGTTTGTCATTGACCAAAAAGGAATCGTGCGCTACGCCGAGGTGCTGGAAAATGCCGGAGAACTCCCGAACTTTGAGGCCGTGAAAAAAACGTTGGAAATGATGGAACTATGAACGAGGAACTATGAACGAGGAACACCGAGCACGGCAAACGTTCATAGTTCCTCGTCCATAGTTCCTCGTTCATAGTTCATAGTTCATAAATTATGCCTGTTACAAAGCCGCTTTGGGAAGACGACGAGGATGTGCTCGTGATGGACGACATCGGCACGGGGCTGCCCGCGCAGCTCATCGTGTTCAACGACGACCACAACTCTTTTGAATGGGTGATCGAGAGCTTCATGCAAGTGCTGCGGCACACCAGCGAACAGGCCGAACAACTCGCCCTCATCATCCACAACAAAGGAAAAGGGGGCGTAAAATCAGGCACAAAAGGCACCCTCATTCCCCTCTGCGAGGCTCTGCTCGACCGAGGGCTTTCGGCGCAGGTGGAAGAAAGTTAGAAATGTCCAACCTGCCTATCGGTAGGCGAGTGTCCAATAAGTAAAGACGAATCCCAATCGAATCAATCCCCCAATCGGGCCAATCGAACCAATTCACAAGCCGATATTTTTCACCAAATCCTATTTCTTTTATCATGGAAATTCTTGACCAATCTGGCACCCCCGAACTCCGCAAAGCCGACACGGGCAGCCGCATCATCGCCTACATCATTGACGCGGTCGTCATCGGAGCACTGTGGTTCATCCCCGTTGCGGGCTGGATAGCAGGAGCGGCTTATGGCCTCACGCGCGATTCTTTGCCCTTCCTCGATGGGCAGAGCATTGGCAAAAAGGCAATGGGCTTGCGCGCAGTGACGGAGGACGGCCAGCACCTTACCAACAATTGGGGCCCTGGCATCATCCGCAACATCGTGCTGTGGATTCCGCTGTTCGTCCTCGTGGAGCTCATCGTGATGCTCACCAACGAAAAAGGCCTCCGCCTCGGCGACCAATGGGCCAAGACCAAAGTGGTGTCGGTAAAGTAAATTGACAGCGAACGTTGCACCACGTTTTCTTGACAACGGCGGCAGGAGCAATCAGCACCTGCCGCCTTTTTACTTGCGTTTTTTTCAACAATGCCCGTTTTTTACCTCCCAGACGACGATTTTCGCGTGTTCCCGCACCCTGACCGGGCGGAGCCGAGCGGCCTTGTGGCCGTGAGTGCCGACCTGCACGAAGACCGCACCATTTTGGGCTACGCCAACGGGATGTTCCCTTGGTTCGAGGAAGGGGGGCATTACTTTTGGTTCACGCCCGACCCGCGTTTTGTGCTGTTCCCCCAAGCCTTGCGCGTGCACAAAAGCATGCGCTCCCTTTTCAACCAAGGCAAGTTCCGCTACTCGCTCGACACCTGTTTTGAAGCCGTGATGCAAGCCTGCGCCGCCGTTCCGCGCAACGAACCCGGCCCCGACAACACTTGGATAAACGAGCAATTCATCGCCACCTACACCCGCTTGCACGAGCGCGGGCTGGCGCACAGCGTGGAAGTGTGGGAAGGCGAACGGCTCGTGGGCGGGCTTTACGGCGTGTCCATCGGCAAGGTTTTTTTTGGGGAAAGCATGTTCGCCCTTTTGCCCAATGCTTCCAAAGCGGGTTTCGTCACGCTCGTCCGCGCGCTCGAGTACAGCGGCTTTTGGCTCGTGGACTGCCAGGTGGAAACGCCACACCTCGCCAGCCTTGGAGCGCGCGGCATTGCCCGGAAAGCATTCTACGACATCCTTTTGAAAAACGCTTACGAGAAAACCATGGTGGGCAAATGGCGATTTGCCGAAGAGGGTGGGGTGGAGCCGATTGATTCGATTTTTCAGGATTAAGTCCGATTGACTCGATTGGGAACAAGTGCTTGAGCGCAATGCACGAAACCCCCAACCCTATGGGCTTCGGCCTCTAAACGCGAAGCTGCTAAACCATCAAACCATCCTAAACCATCAAACCATCCTAAACCATCAAACCCTAAAAACCATCCTAAACCATCTACATTATGGCTTACACCGAATCAAACATGGTCTCGCTCGGCACGCTCGCGCCGGATTTTCAATTGCCCAACCCTGCCACGGGAAAAACCGTGGGCCTGCGCGACACGGCAAATGGAGCAGAGGCCACCGTGCTTATGTTCCTCTGCAACCACTGCCCCTACGTCCTTTACGTCAACCCCGAAATCGCGCGCATTGTGGCGGAATATGCGGGCAGGGGAGTGGCGTTCGTCGGCATCAACAGCAACGACGCGGAAGCCCACCCCGAAGACGCGCCCGACAAGATGCCCGCTCATGCCGAAGCGGTGGGCTACCATTTTCCCTATCTGTACGATGAAACGCAGGCCGTCGCCCGTGCTTACGACGCGGCTTGCACCCCGGATTTTTATGTGTTCGACAAAGATTTGAAACTCGCTTACCGAGGCCAACTCGACCCCAGCCGCCCGAAGCGAAATCCGGTGGAACCTACTGGCGAAGACCTTCGCGCTGCGCTCGACGCGGTTTTGGAAGGGAAGCCCGTCCATGCGCTTCAACGCCCTTCGGGCGGTTGCAACATCAAATGGAGAGAGTGACGGTGGTTTTCAGCGGCTTCGGCCTGCTTTCAAGCGCATAGGTTTTTCAGCACGACTTCGGGCGATTCTCTATATTTGCCTGACTTTTTTGTTTGTAACTATGGAACGCGAGAACATTCAATCTTACATCGCGCCGCGCCGGGCACTGTTTTGGTCGGTGGGCAAAAACCGGACGCACGAAATCAGCGACTCCTTGCTGGTGGAGACCATTTTGAACTTCGGCACACAAGAAGATGTCCACGAATTGTTTCAGGTGATGAGTTTGAGGCGCGTGGCGGAGGTTTTTTTTGAAGCCACGCGCGGTCGGTCGCGGCACAATTACTTTCCGCAGGTCGAGAATTTTTTCAGGCTCTATTTTGAACGGTATGCATGAAAATATCCTTTCGGAGGAGCAAAAAGCATTGCTGCCTTTTGTCCAAAGTTTCCGAAAGGAGTTTTATCTCGTCGGCGGCACGGCCATTGCCTTGCAAATCGGCCATCGGGTGTCCATTGATTTTGATTTGTTCAAATCAGGCAGCATCCAACCCGCTAAAATTTCCAAACGCTTTGAGGAATTTGATTTGCCGTTCCAACTTTTGTTTCAGGATGCGAACGGAATGCACCTGCTCTCGAACGGTGTAAAAATCACTTTCTACCAGTTTCCTTTTAAAGTCGAAGCAAGATTGGTATTTGAAAGTATCAAAATGCCCGACCTGTTGCATTTGGCAGCCATGAAAGCGTATGCACTCGGACGGCGGGCAAAATGGAAAGACTACGTTGACCTGTATTTTGTTTTGAAAAATCATCACCCTTTGCCCGAAGTGTCTGCCAAAGCCAAGTCGCTTTTCGGGGAATTGTTCTCGCCCAAACTCTTCGTGCAGCAGTTGTGCTATTTTGGCGATGTAAACTATACCGAAGAAATCGAGTATGTAGACAAGGAGGTGCCAGATGCCCAAATCAGGGAGTTTTTGGAAGGGGTGGCAACGGGGAGTTTTTAAAGAGCAAAAGTGTCAGGGCAGGCATTTTGTTTTACCCAATCCTCAGCCCTGCAATATCTTCCTTGCGCACGCTTCTCATTTCTTTGACCTATTGCCCGCCAAGAAGCCCCAGCCACTTGAACCCAGCAAAAAGCCCAAGTCATACAAAGTGCCCGTATTGTTGACGGCATAAATAGCAACGTTGTCTTTAAAAAGACTGCCCACGAAGCTAATAGGCGTAATAAAGCCGTGGATCAAACCATAGAGGAATCCATACTGTCGTCCGATTAGGCATTCTTTGACAGGCTGTACATCGGCGCAGGAAGCAAATAAAAAACAAGCCAGGGCAGCTGAGGCAAATAGCAAGAGTTTGTAGACGTTCTTCATGGAAAGGTGAATTTTATAGGTGTCTGAAATTTAAATTCTGATAATCACCGCGATTACCCTTGCAATTTCACCGCATTGTCAGCGATAGTCAACGCTTCGATGATCGGCTCAATGTTGCCTTCCACCACCTTGTCGAGGTTGAAGTTTTTGTTGTCGCCCTCGAGGCGGTGGTCGGTCACGCGGTTTTGCGGCCAGTTGTAGGTGCGGATTTTTTCGGAGCGGTCGCCAGAACCGACCAGGCTGCGGCGGGCGGAAGCGAATTCCGAAGCCTCTTTTTTGAGTTGGTTTTCGCGGATTTGTTGCACGAGGCGCCCCATGGCGATGTCGCGGTTTTTGTGCTGCGAACGGCTCTCGGTGCTTTCGGCCACCACGCCCGTGGGCAAGTGGGTGAAGCGCACGCCGGATTCGGTCTTGTTGACGTGTTGGCCGCCCGCGCCCGAAGCCCGAAAAGTGTCGGTCTTGATGTCTTCCTTGCGGATGTCAATGTCTTCGGGTTCCATCTTGGGAAGCACGACCACCGTGGCGGCGGAAGTGTGTACGCGGCCTTTGGCTTCGGTTTCCGGCACGCGCTGTACCCGGTGCGCGCCCGACTCGAATTTGAGTTTGCCGTACACGTTTTCGCCCGATACTTCGAGCACAAGTTTTCCATATCCGCCCGAAGTGCCGGGGGTTTCGTCTACCAATTCAACTTCCCAACCCTGGTCTGAAAAATAGCGCGAATACATCCTGTAAAGGTCGCCCGCAAAGATTGCTGCTTCGTCGCCGCCCGTGCCAGAGCGGATTTCAAAAATCACGTCCTTTTCATCTTCGGGGTCTTTGGGGGTCAGGAGGGTTTTGAGCATTTCTTCCCATTCGTCGCGTTCGGGTTCGAGCGCGGCGATTTCGTCGCGGGCCATTTCGCGCATTTCGGGGTCGCTTTCGGCAGCCAGCATCGCCTTCGCGCTGGCGATGTGGGCGAGGGCTTTTTCGTACTTCTCGGCAGCCTGCACGATGGGCTGGAGTTTTTTGTACTCCTTGTTCACCTTCTTGGATTTGTCGGGGTCGGCCACCGTGGAAGGGTCGCCGAGTTGTTCCTCCAAATAGGTGTATTTCTCGCGTATGGCTTGTAGTTTGTCGAGCATTGTTAAAAAATTAAAAATCCCCCACGCTCACCCCCTCAAAATACCCCAACTTCCACAAAACGAGAATGGCTACGCCCACCACAATGCGGTAGTAGCCAAACCACCTGAACCCGTGCTTCGTGAGGAATTGGATGAAGTAGCGGATAGCGGCCATGGCTACGAGGAAGGCCACCAGATTGCCCACACCGAGCAGCATAAGGTCGTGGCCGCTGAAAGTGCCGCCCCCGTCTTCCACAAAATCCCAGAGCGATTTGCAAGTGGCGGCGAACATGGTGGGCACGGCGAGGAAAAACGAAAACTCTGCCGCCGTGGTCGGCGAAAGCCCATTGGCCAGCCCCCCCCAAATAGTGGCCGCCGAACGGCTCACCCCCGGCATCATCGAGATGACTTGAAAAAATCCGATGCGCAGGGCGCGGGGCAGGGTCACGTCGTTTTCCACCGAGGTTTCGCGTAGGCTTTGGCGTTTGAAAAAACCGTCGAGCAGGAGGAAAACCACCCCGCCCACAATGAGCGCGAGCGCGACCACCACGATGTTTTCGAGCAAGTGGTCAATCTGTTTTTTGAGCAAAAGCCCAAAAAATGCGGCGGGCAAAAACGCCACCAACAGCTTGGCGTAGAACCCGATGCTCTGGAAAAACCGCCGCCAATACAGCACGACCACCGCCATAATGGCCCCGAACTGGATGGCTACGGTGAACACTTTGACAAAGGGCTGCGACGCGATGCCCATGGCCGATGAGCCGATGATGATGTGCCCCGTGGACGACACGGGCAAAAACTCCGTCAGCCCCTCGATGATGGCGAGGGCGATGGCTTCCGGCAGGCTCATGCTTCGGTGTTGTTGGAGGAGTGGTCAGGCGCGGCGGGCTTGCGTTTGAAAATGCCAAAAACCACCGTCACGAAACCAGCGACCATGAGGATGGGCGCCAGCGTGATGCGCATAGGGCTGTAGATGCGCTCCGGCTCCCAGGTGTTGGGGTCGGGCATGGCACCGCCCGACATGACTACCAAACCGGTCAGCACCAGCGCGAGGCCGATTCCCATGAGGATAAAGTTCTGGCGGCCAAAAATGAGTTCGTTGCTCCCGGCAGAGAAGAGGCTTTCTTTTTTCTCGGCGGCGGGGCGGCGTGCGGGTGCGGGGGCCGTTTTGCGGGCCTGTGGTTGTGGGGCGGGGCGTTGTTGCTGTTTAGCCATAATGTTGGTAATGTGATAATTGGACAATGAGGTAATTTGATAATGGGGGAATTTGATAATGGGGGAATTTGATAATGGGCAATGTGCTGATGAAGCAATTTGATAATTGGGCAATTATCAAATTATCACCTTGCCTCATTATCACATTCAATAAAGATCATCCAGTTTCATCCGCAAGAACTTGTTCACCACCCACCAAGTGCTGAGGCCGGAAATCAGAACCCCCACGAGGGCAAGGCCCGTGAACACCAGCACCACCGCGTTCATGTCTTCCAATTGCCGCAAGTCCGGCATCACTTGCCGCAGCCACCAAAGCGTGGCCGAGAGCGCCACGATGGCGATGGCCGCGCTCCAAAGACCGTTGAGGATGCCTTGGCGGACGTAGGGGCGGCTGATAAATTCCCAGGACGCGCCCACTAATTCTTGGTTTTTGATCACGAAACGATTGGCGTACAGCGCCAGCCGGATGGTGTTGTGGATGAGCGCGATGGCCGCGAAGATGAGGAAAACCCCCAGCGCGAGCGCGATGATGCCGATGCTGCGGATGTTTGTGCCCACGTTGTTCGTGTTGGCCGCCTCGAAATAAAGGTCGGCCACCAGCGAATCTTGGCGGAGCGCGTCGCGCCAATCGGTCAGCCTTTGGTCGTCGAGGAATTCGGCCTTCACATTGAACCGCACCACGTCGCGCATCAGGTCGGGCATATCTTCCAGCATACTTTCGTCGCCAAGGTCTTCGCGCATGGTAGCGGCGGCTTGAGCGCGGGTGATGAACGCGACGCTCTCTTTTTTCACGAAGGGTTGTTGGCGCACGTCGGCCACAATCCGGGCAATATCGCGCTCTGCAAGGCCCGGCTTCAGCTCCAGCCAGAGGTCTACTTTTTCTTTGAACATCGTCACCAACTTCTGCCCGTGCAAAGCCATGAGCGCGAAAAAGCCCAGCACAAAAAGCACCAGCGCGACGCTGACAATGGCATAGAGGTAAGTAGGTCGGGTGCGCGGCATGACGTGAAGTCGAAAAAATCGGTTGGGCGAAAGAGCGGGCGAAGGTAAGGAAGCTTGCGAGAAGTGTCGCTTTTTGAAAAAGTGTCGCTTCTGGACTTTTTGCTGCACCGACCTTGGCAAGTCGGCATTAGAAGTTACTTTTGCAACTCAACAGCCTGCTGAGGCACGGCTAAATCTCCAATACCTTTTGCGCAAAAAATGCCATGTTCGAACCTGCCCTCTTAGATAATGTCCTCGAACTTGCCCATACCAATGGCACGGAAGGGGCATCCCGAAAAGCAAGCCTTCTTTCATTTGTAGAAAATGATCTCGCTTCGCTTCCAGAAAACTGGGACAGCTATGGCGCATACCCTATTCACCCCGAAGTGCTGAAAAAACTGTCGGCCCTCATCAAAGGCGTTCCACACACTTTTTGGGCATCGGTCAGCGAAGATGAGATCACGCCCAATCCTTCGGGCACTGTATCTGTTGAATGGCAAAGGGCAGGAGTAAAAATCTTTTTAGAAATCGGAAGTCAGTTCTCCACCTATTTTATCAAAGAGAATGGCGTTTTGATTGAAACGCACAAAGGCCTTCCATTGGAAGACCAAGCGGATAGAAAATCTTTCCTCCATATTCTGAAACGCTATTTCCCTGCCTGAAATGGAGATTGCCCCCGCCGAACTTGTGCTGGACATCATCGAAACAGACGAGGCATTTGCCCGCGCTATTTTCAGCCCTCATCATTTGAAGAGCAATGGCAAAGACCTCAAACCAAATGCCTTTTATTCCCCACGGGGCAAAAACGAAGTTTCCGTAAACCGCACCAAATTCTGCACAGGTCATTTCTGTAAAAACAAGGCAAGGGCAATGGAACGGCCAGAGTCCACGCCTCCCAAAATTTTCAGAGGATTTGCGCTTGTTGCCCATGGCATACTTACCCAAGCGGGCGCATTTGTCAGGTCATCCAAACAAGTGGATGATGCAGCCCACGCCGACATTTACTACCCAGAAAACAACCCTAATGAATACGGGCAACCACAAACTGCAGAGCTGAACAGCATTGTGGACACCTTTCTCCCCCACACAAAATATTTTGCCGACCCCAATGCTGAATCTGACAAATGGGATGGAGAAGTATTTTGGTCATTCGGTTTTCCCTCCTGACAAAGCACAACAACATGAACATTCAACCGCTACGCCCCCTCCTTTTCGCCCTCCTCTTCCTCCTCCGTTTTGGGGCAAACGCCCAATGCTCTTACACCCTCGAAATGCTCGACACCTGGGGCGACGGCTGGAACGGCGGCTCGCTCACCATCAACATCGGCGGCGATTCAGTCGCCTACACGTTGGACAATTTGAACGACGATGGTATTGACAGCACCCTCACGTTCAGTATGCTGAATGGCGTGCCCCTCACGATTTCCTTTACCGTCGGGGGCTTTCCAGCAGAAGTTTCCTACAACATCTATGACAACACAGGGGTCCTGTTTTTGGCGGGAACAGGCTTCACCACGGGCATCCTTTTCAACGGAATCGGCGAATGCGTCACCTGCAGCAAGCCCTCCAATTTTGCGTTAGAAAACGTGTGGGACAACCGCGCCAAACTGCGCTGGCAGCCCAATACAATCAGCCCCAACCCTGTCGAAAGTTGGCGGGTCGTCTATGGGCCGCAAGGCTTTTCGCCCAGCGCGGGCGAGGGCGACACGCTGGATGTGGCCATGCCAAAAATCCAGATACTGGGTCTGCAGAAAAAGACCTGGTACGATGCCTACGTCCAGCAATACTGCGGCGCCGCGGGCGGTCATTCTTCGCTCGTCGGCCCCCTTTCGTTCCAGACTTATTGGACCAACGACGTGGGCGTAGCCGGCGTGGCCGCGCCGCAAAGCGGCTGCGATTTGGGCCACGATTCCCTGAAAGTGGTGTTGGCAAACTTTGGTGCCGCCCCCCAATCGCTCTTCACGTTCCGCTACGCGGTGAATGGCGAACCCGCCGCCGTGGTGCCGCCCTTCGACGGGTTTTACACCGGCATCCTCGGCAAAGACAGCAGCACCGTCATTGCCTTCAAGACGCTCACCGATTTTTCCGCCTCCGGCGAATACCGAATAGACATCTTTACCGAATTGGCCACGGACGAGGATTTGCAAAACGACACTTTCACCTATTACCTCACCAACCGCTTGCAGCCCACCTACGTGCAGCAATTTGAAATCTGGGACGGCGGCTGGAAACCGAGCGGCCAAAACTCCTCCTGGGAATTCGGCACGCCCAACAAACCCTCCATCCCTGCCGCCGCGAGCGGCCTCAACGCTTGGGTGACCAGCCTTACGGGCAGTCACAATTTTAGCGAACTTTCCTATTTGGAATCGCCGTGCTTCGATTTTTCCGAACTGGACGAAGACCCCGCCCTCGAATTCTCCCTCATCCATGACGTGCAGGGATTCTACAATGGCGCATGGCTCGAAATGTCGCTCGACGGCGGGCAGAGCTGGGAAAAAGTGGGCGAAATAGGAGAAGGGCTGAACTGGTACACCGAGGAAAATGAATTTTCGGACCTCGGCGAAGTATGGTCTGGCAACAGCCCTGGCTGGGTGAAAGCCCGCCACTCGCTGCCCAATTCGGCGGGCGAAAGCGACGTGCGCCTGCGTTTCGTGATGGCTTCTGCCCCATTTTTCCAGCGCGGCGGCATCGGCATTGACGATGTGCGCATCTTCGCCCCCTTCACCAAAGACCTCCAGGGCCAGAGCATCAGCACCCTCGGCGACGGCGAAGAGTGCGGCCTTGCCGCCGACCAAATCGCGTTCACGTTCCTCAACTTGGGCAGCCAGACCCAATCGGGCATCAAAGTGGCCTGCAGTATCAACGGCGCTGCCCCCGTGCTCAACAACGTGGCTGGCAGCCTCGCCACCGACCTCAGCATCACCCACACCTTCAGCCTGCCTTTCGACAGCCGCGACGGCACCTTTGAAATCAAATGCTGGACCATCCTCAACGGCGACCAAGCGGTCAGCAACGACACGGCCACTTACACCGTAGACCATTTGCCCAACCCCGTGCCGTTCCAGGAAGACTTCGAAGCCTACGATTTTCCGCCCACCGATTGGGTCTACGAGCCGCCGTTCGGTTTCTCTGTGACCAACACGCACAACAATGTTTCCAAGGTGCTTGCCTTCAACCTTTACTTGGGAAGCACGGATTTTATCGCCGAGATGCCGCGCTACGGCATTATCCAGCCTGGCGACTCGCTGCGCTTTACCTACCGAATCACGGACTTTTCTTCGCAAGGCCAAACGCCCATCGTTTTGCAGGGCGGGAGCAAGATTGAAATACAAATCTCGACCGATTGCGGCGATACCTACCAGACGCTTTACACCATCAGCGCTTTCAATCACACGCCTACCGTGACAATGAGAGCACGAAAACTAAGCCTGGACGCTTACGCGGGCAAAGCCGTCAAAATCCGCTTCGTCGGCACTTGGGGCGCGGGCGATTTTTGGTTTGACCTCGACAACATCAATGTGCTGTCTTGCCCTGCCCACATGGGTTTGACCGCCGAACTAACTCCCGCCACGCCTGACCTTCCCGACGGCACAGCAAGGGTAAACGTAGGCATCGGCAACCCTCCCTACACGTACGAGTGGAGCAATGCAAGCACCGAACAAACAGCCGACAGCCTGGCCGCAGGCACTTACACCGTCACCGTCAGCGATGCTTTTGGCTGCACGGACGCGCTCACCGTCACGCTCGGAAGTTCTTCTGCCGACGACCTGAACGGCTTCGCCCGAATCGCGCTCTACCCCAACCCCACGAGCGGTTTTGCGACCATCGAAGCCCGGTTCAGCCATTCGGCCAAAGTGCAGGTTGAAATCCTAAACCTGCTCGGTCAGCGCGTGTGGGCAAGCTCGGCCACCGATTCGGACAGCATTTCGGAATCGTTCGATTTGGGGAGTTTTCCCGCAGGGCTTTACCTCGTGCGGCTTTCTGCCGACGGGCGGACGCTGACGCGGAAGTTGGTAAGTGAACGATGAACTATAAACAGCGATTTCCCATGTGGAGATTTGGGCGTGTTTTTGACCTTTGCGTGATGGGAAAAAAGAGTTACGAAACACATCGTATGGAGGTAAGCATGGACGGTCAGATAGCCAGGGTGCGCCACTTGTTCGAAAGTGTGAAGGACAAGCGGGCGCAGAACACGGT
>JBJXFT010000192.1:0-23968 GCA_046155725.1 Saprospiraceae bacterium | reverse complement strand
GCCCAAGCAGCCATCTGCCAGCCCGCCACGCTGACCAACAGCCCGATGAGCACGGTGCTGAGCGCGTGCGCACTGCCAGCCAAGAGCGTGATGCGCGTGGTTTTGGCCGCCGTCCAGCCCCCTCGCTTGCCGATGGCGACGATGGGCAGCCAGTGGTTGGGGATGGCAGCATGGAGCAGGCTGAGGGCGAGGCTTCCGAGCAGGAGGTCAGTAGTCATTGTGTTACTTCAGTTCACGTTTTTGGGAAGAAAGGCATTTGGTGGAACGGGCAAAAATAGCGCGTTCGCGCCGGGCGGGGTTGATTGTTTTTTGACCAGAAATTGTTCCGAAAATAAAACGCCCTGCACAAAAATTGGGGCGACAAAAAATCTTTCACCATCAAGTCAAATTCCACTCCATGAAAATCAACGACGTTTGGAAAAAAACCAAAAACTTGTTCAAAAGCATCGCCATCGAATTTTGGGAAAACGTTATCCTCAAACTCTGGCGGGGGCTTAGCCCCGACAAGTTTTTCCCCTTTGTCGGGCGGCACTTCTTCTACCTCATCTGGATACTGCTGGTGCCCATCATCCTCTATTTTATGGCGCAAGGGCGCGAGTTGTTCACCGGCCTTTTTGACGACTCTTACTTCTTCAGCGGTTTTCAGGCCTCCTTCTTGTTGGCCGCCTATTTCGCGCAAGGGATGGCCATCATACTGCTCCCGCGCCCGTTTTTCAAGGACATAAAATTTCAGGATTGGGGCAAGGTGCGCTACGCAGCCGCGCTCAACAACCCCGGCCTCACCTATTTGCTCAGCGCCTTGCCCGTGGTGATGTTCGGGCTGGTGATGATCAAAGTGCAGGCAGACCGCATCCCCAACTGGGCCTGGTGGCTGATCGTCCCGACCTTGGTGCTCACCTTCATCATTTCGGCGCGTTTTGAGAACAAATGGAAACTCAGCATGCGCGCCACGCTGCTCATCATTTTGGCCAACATCGTGTTCTGTGGCTTGGTGGTGAGTTGGATCGTAAAGCCCAATCCGTTTTGGAATTACTTCATCGTCGGCACTTGCCTGATGGCTCAGATGGCCCTGATCGGCGGCCTGAGCAGGCGAATCCACGAGGATTTTCGGGTGGCCACCAATGCCGACGATACTGCGGCTATTATCGGCAAAAAGAATACGCACAGCTACGACAAGCTGTATTTCTGGAGCACGATCCCGGTGGTAGCACTCGTGATTTTTTTCATGACTTGCCCCAACCTGCAAGCGCCCACGCCCACATTCATGCTCCTGCTGCTCACTACGTTTTATATGCTCATTACGCGGTTCATTGCTGCGTGGTACACCTTCCGCATCAAATGCGAAGGATACAAGTGTGTGCGCGTGTGGGTGTTTTGGGGAGTGGCGGCCTTCCTCCTTTATGTCATCTTTTTTGTCAAATCTGACATCCACAACATCCGCACCATACCTGCCACCACGATGCAATGCAAAGACCGCACTTCGCTCGACGAGTGGTTTGAGGCTTGGTGGGCGGAAAACCAATTTGATACCACGGCGACGGAAATCCCGATTTACCTCGTGGGCGTACAGGGAGGCGGCAGCCGCGCCGGGCTTTGGACGAGCGAAATGCTCAACCGCCTGGAGGTGGAAAGCGACTACAAATTCCACAAACATTGCCTTGCCATCACCTCCGCATCTGGCGGCTCGGTAGGCACGGGAGCCACGCTCGCGCTGTGGAGGTTTGCCGCAGAAAACGAAGCGCTCGTGAACAGCAACCCAGGCGGCCTGCCCAAAGACAGCCTTTACCTCAACTTTGCCAAAGGCGCATTTCAGCGCAACTACCTGAGCGGCTCGTTTTTCGATATTTTTATCTGCGAAATCGGTAGCCGCTTCATGTTTGGGAAAAAAGACCGCGACAGCCGCAATTACCGCCTCCAAAAAGACGAGGCATTGGGCTTTGGCGCGGGCCTTGAACGGGGATTCTACCCTACGCCCTCCAGACTTTCGATGCGCATCTACCAACGGCTGCGCCTCTGGGACAAAGGCGACAAACCGGAAATCGCCGTGGACGGCTTTAAGGTGAAGAACTATCCGTTCATGGATTACCTGAGTTACTGGTACGATGAATCGAAAAAACCCAAAGCCAACTTGCCGCTTTACCTGCCCATCAGCACCAACATCCAAACGGGCAAGGCCGCATTCAGCAGCCCCGTCAGGATGGATTCGATCGTGTTCACCGATGCGATTGACGTGCTTGCATGCGTGGAAACCTCTGACCGCGACCGCCCGAACCGGACGCTCACCATGGTGGGGGCCACTAACCTCAGCGAACTTTTCCCGCTGATGAGCGCCTTCACCCACATCCCCAAAGCGGGCAATTTTATTGACGGCGGCACCTACGAAAACATGGGCTTGCAGGTGCTGCAGCAGATTTATTTCTGGCTCGACCGCAAACGCGAGACAGACCCCCGCATGGCAAAAGTCCGCGTTCACGTCATTTACCTTATCAACAACCAATTGGAAACGGCCAACTACCCCAAGCGCGACCGCGTGTCGCAAGTAGTGTCGCCGCTCAAGCACGCGAGCAGCACTACCATTGATGGCCGCACCACCTACTTCACCAAGCGAATGGCTTACGACCTGCGCTCGCGCGACGGCCTTCACACGCTGACTTTGCAGGCCCGCGAGCCAAAGGATATAAACCTCCGCATCCCACTGGGCCGATGGCTTTCGCGACGTTCGGTGCGCCTCGCCCATACGCGCGCCGATTCCTGTATGACTCAAATCAGAAGGATTGTTGCGCCATTGAAGTAGAGACGCAGATTTAAAAAAAATGGGGGTGCGGCTTCGAGCCGCACCCCCATTTTTTTAGCCTGTCAAATCTCCACCTCCATGTCCTTGATTACCCGCCCCGCCTTAGTCTGCATTCGGAGGATGTATTTGCCGGGGTCGAGGTTGTACACCTCCAAGCGGAGGCTGCTGCGGTGTTCGCCGGCTTTCATGGTTTCTTCTTTTGAAACTTGCTTGATGAGTTTGCCCGTGCTGTCAAGCAACACCATGATGGTGCGCTCGTCTTTTTCCAAATAGTAGCGGAAGTTGCCTTCCACCACGAGCGCTTTGCCGAGTTCGGCGCGTTGGCCAGGCACAGACTCTACCACGCTGTGGCGGATTTTGTAGCCGGGCACTTCTTTGCCCAATTGGTCTGCCACGAATTTGGTCAATTCCGCATCGCCGATGGAGCCGAGCGATTGGCCGTTGGTGAGACACCACACCGCCGTTTGCGCTTCCGAACTTGCGGTTTTGCCTTTTTCAACGATGAATTTCAACAGGTTGCAAACTGCCACAGGCGCCATCGCGCCCACAGCAAATGCCTCCAAAGCCTTTGGAGAAATATCTCCTGCTTGGGTACAGAAAGTTTTGAGCAAAGTCTCGGCGGGCGTTTTGGTCATGACGGAGAGGAGCATTTCTTCGGCCACCACCAGCGTCTGCTGCGCCGAATCGGCGGGTTCCATGAGTTGGCCTTGCGGGATGCGCAGGCGCATGTATTGGCCGCGCAGGTTTTTGCACACGATGCGCAGGGCCTCGCCCTGATGGCCGCCCTTGCCCTCTATTTGGATGCTGACGAGTTTCTTTTCGAGGGCATCTTTCAGGTCAAAAACGGTGGACGGTTTGGAGGTTTTTTGGGCAAAAATGAGATGAGGAGAAAGGCACAGAAGGAGCAGGGCAGGCAAGAACAGGTTTCGCATAGCGCAGCATATTTTGGGCGAAGAACGCTGGAAGGCGATTGCTGATTGCTCTTATTCCACCACCACCCGCTTCATCGCTCGCGCAGCCACCGAAGGCACACTAAAAAAATGCCTCCTTGCCTAATGAATAAGCATGGCAGTTCATTCTGGGACACTATTTACCCAGTTTGAGCATTCGGGCTATACTGCTTCATCCTTTACTGTACGCACCAGGCCAATGCCAGCTACAAAAAAGACTAAACCAAGAATACCGAACATTGCGATGGCTTTGTAATTGTAAGTTCCACCGGAGGTGTTTAGAAAAACAAAACCTGCGTATATCAATCCCATAATACCGAGGATGGAGAGGATGGTTCCGAACATTCTTTTGACATTCATAATTGTAAGTTTTTAGTTGAACAAAAGTGTTTGTCAGTTCAAGTAAAAAACTTGTGCCAGCCATGACTTTCCGAGATAGATATTCCAGCACTAACTTTCTTGTATAGTCAACGCAAAGTGGTTTTGAAGAAAGGAGTCGTTCAGTTGGCTGAAAACCAATTTCTCTAACCATCTAAACTTTCAAAACCACTCTAAACTGGCTATAGCACTTGCATTTCCCGAACGCACACTTAAAAAACAGGTGCCCCCGCAAACAACACGAGCCACCGCCGGAAAACCGGGATGGCTCGCGTACCGCATGTTAAAGTATCTATCTGGCCGTAAATTCTATTTGAGCACCACCTTGCCCGCCGCTACTTGCACACTGCCGGACATGATCTGGAAATGGTAGATGCCTGCCGGGAGGTTTTTCCTTTCAAAACGGAATTGTTTTCCCGCGAAGCGTTCGGCGGCGACTTGCTGGCCGAGGCTGTTGGAGAGTTCAAATCTTCCAGCGCTTGCCCAATCTTTCAAGTCAAAAATGACCGCATCGAAAGCGGGGTTTGGGTAGGCACGGAGCAGCCCGCCGCTTTCCAAATCATTGGTGCTGACCGCGATGAAGTGGTCGCCGATGGTGTGGAAGGTGGTGTTGGTAAGCACCGGGTCGTTGAAATCAAAATAGATGGCTGCGCGGTTTTCGATGAGCGTCCCGTCGGTGAGGTCTGGCTTTTGGGCGATGCGGAATTTGACAAAACCGTTGGAAGCGGCTTGGTTGATGTTCGAGTCGGGCAGCAGGATATTGTCGAAAGTGAAGCGCAGGATGCCGCCATCGAGCAGGGCAAATTCCATCGGGTGGCTCGCTACCCCAACGCGGACGGAGGCCACGTCGAGGTGTTGCGTGAGGGTGTCGAGCACCACGACCGTGAAGGCCGTGTCCGTTCCTGTGTTTTGGAATCGGATGAGGTATTCGATGTCGGTGTTGGCCTCGATGAGGTGCTGGTCGCCGTAGCCCCTAGGGAATGCCTGCTTGTCGTTGGGGTCGTAGGAGCCGATGTTTTCTTGGCAGTCCATGGCCTCAAACGGGTCGGGGTCGCTGAGCGGGAAGATGTTGACGAGGCCGGGGTTGTTCAGCCCGCCACAGCCTTCGAGCGCGACGGCTTGTGGCCCGCCCCAAGGGTGGAGGGGTTCTTCCCCGGCTTGCAAGCGCCAGGTGCTGCCGTTGGCGGGCTGGCTGAGGTTCAGGGTTTGGCCGATGCCGAGTTGGAAGATGCCTTCTTGGCGCATGATCACGTCTTCGACGACCACAAAATCTTGGATTTGGGTCATGTCGCCGTCGCCGATGTTGGTGATGGCGAAGCGTACCGAGTCGCCATCGCAGTTGGCAGTTACTTCCACGTCGGCGCCGCTCCAGTTGGAGGTTCCGCCCCGGCAATCGTCGTAGGGAAAAATGCGGGCCTCGGCGCAGTGGGTAGCGCCGATGGCAGCGTTGCATTCGAGCACAAAATCAATCGTGAAAGTTTGGCAATCGCCCGCCGCCAAATCGCCAAGCGGGAAGGAATAGGTGTTGCCGCTGACGAGTATGCCGGGTATGGAACTGGCTGTGTAGTTGAAATAATCGTCGAGCGAGACTTCGACGTGGGCATCGGGGACGGCCTCACCGCTAAGGTTGCACGCTTGCACGGTGTAGCGGTTGGAGAAACAACGGCGGAGGCGCGGGGTAGCCATGCCGACGGAGAGCAAGCCGCAGCGTTGTTCGAGATGGACTGGCACGTCTTGTGTGACCGTATCGCCGACTATCATACTCACGGTGTATTCGCTTTGGCAGTTTTGCCCAAAGTTAGAAGATGCCACGAGCGTAACCGTGGCTGCCGTGTCTAGGCCATCAAGCATAACCGAGTATTCGCCATTGGCATCCGTCAATACTTCAACAACCTGACCCGTAACTGCGCCAGTGACCTTCACGGTCCAACTTTCGAGCAGGTCTTCGTCGGTTTCGTACGTGCAGTTTGATGAGGTGTCAGAGAATACCTTGCCCTGTACGGCCACAAAGAAGGTGTCGCTAACGTGAATTGTTTGGGTATAATAATAACCGATTGTGGGCGTGTCCCAAAAAGCAGAGAAGTCGGTGGGCGTGGGGTCAGAGGGAACGATATTTGAGATGGTAGGTGCCCAAGGGGCTGCTGTTCCAGCCTTAGACACAATAGGGCCCGCGAGATTGTCCGGGTGGTTTGTCAACGGGTTGGGATTTGGGTTTGGCACGGTAACAGCTGGATTGCCCCCGCACCAATTGAAAACCGTCCACTTTCGAGCGATTTTGAAAACCCCTGGTTCGATTTGTATAATAAAGTCCTCGTGGGTAAAAGCCATCTCAGCACAACCCACTCCAAAGAAAGTGGGCACGCCATAGTTAGCATTTGGGTCAGCACCAAAAGCAATTACATCGTCGGGGAACCGGACATAGTCTGTCAGGCCGGTGGCGGTGACCACAATTTGTTGGCTGCATGTGCTCGAATTGCCAGAGCAATCTACCGCCTCGAACGTACGGCTTAAGGTTCCCACGCTGCAAGCTGTACTGAAAAGTGTGGAATCAATACTGAGCACTATCACAGTGTCCATACAGCAATTATCAGTAGGCGCATACGCTGCGAACGAGTGGTCAAAATCTTCGCAGGCAACCGTCACGTTGGCGGGGCAGATGGGTTTGACTTTATCTGCAACGGTCACCTCAATCTGGCATTCGCTGTAAATCGGGTTGCCAAAACCGTCCACCATAATATTGCCATTGGCATCCACCTGATAAGCTCGAAGAATTACGGTTTGCACGCTGCCAGCTTCTCCACAGTAGAATTTGATAGAGTCCTGCTCCGAAATGGCACGCTCGAACTCGCTTGGAAAATCGGGGGAAATATCGTTGCATGGTACATGGCCATTCATCTGGTTTAAACCTGAAATAACATCCGAATACGGTGCTTGGCGGCGAACGGTGAATTTGAAAGCATTGCAATAATCGTAAGTACCCTCGTCAAATACCTCGGCATTCACCCAAGAAACACCCGCGCCAGATCCGAGTCCAAATGCAGCCGGTAGATTGTCAGGGCCATCTGGGCCGTAACAATCGTTCGGGTCATCTGCCCCGAGGGCTACAGTCATAGATTCCTTACAGATTATTATGGGTGGAGTTGCATCTGGCAGAATCGTGATATTGGTCGTGCATTCGCTGAAATTCCCATCACAATCGTAGCCTCGAAGCACAACAGCGATTGGGCCAGCCCCTGCTTCCGCACAGCAAAAAACGATACTGTCTCCAAGCGCGTCAGGCAGCCCATCTGCATCGCAAGGGCCATCTGTTTCGCGCCTGATTTTGAGATTCCCTAAACAACAATCGTCAGAGAAATTTGCAGGAACATCTGTTGCCCAGATTAGGACTTGCCCGGTTTGGGGGATAATGGATTTTTCAATCCCACTTAGGCAAGAGACAGATGGCGGCGTCACATCCGGGTTGCATTGAGAAAACAATCTTGGCGCAAAAAACAACAGCAGCGCGATAACGAGGGCCGCACGCCAGCTAGATGAGAAGTAAAACTGTGTCATAAGATTAAACAGATTTTTGAACTGAAAAACAGGTGATGAGTAATCTGGCCGCAACACGGGGGATTGCCAAAAAGGCCAAGAGATATTTTTGACGATACAAAAGTGCGGCGGGGTTTTTCGGCCACCAAAATCAAAAATTCCAGATTGTAGAGCAGTTATGGAACGGTTTGGTTTTTGTTTTTTGAAAATCAATTGAATAGGAAAATTTTTGTCGGGCAGAAGGAGGAAATTTTTGAAATTTGCCCCTCGCAACATTGTGTCTGGCGAGCGTTGTTTTTTTGACAGGATGAACAGGATTGTGGAGTGTAAATCTTGTTCATCCTGTAAATCCTGTCAAAACAAAGCCCCGTGTCTGCTATGGAAAAAAGCACCCTCCTCACCCTCGCCCGCTCCTTCACCCCCGTCGAGAGGCGCGAAGTCCGCAAGTTCCTCCTTTCTCCCTTCTTCAACCAGCGGCAAGACGTGGCACTGCTTTTCGAGCATCTCGCTTCAGGGGGCGAAGCCACCAAAGACAGCGCGTGGGCAAAGGTTTTTGGGAGAGAAACTCCTTTTGAGGAAAAGAAACTTCGCTTGCTGATGAGCTATCTCCACAGCCTGCTGGAACAATACGTGGCCGTGAAAGAACTCCTCTCCGACTCCCTTGGCGCACAACTCCAACTCGCCGCCGCCTACCGCAAACGCAAAATGCCCGCCGCATTCGAGCGGGTGCGCAAAAACTTGGGGAAAGCCATCGAAGCCCAGCCACTCCGCAATGCCACCTACCACGAGCAACTGTACCGCATTGATTGGGAAGCCCACCAATTAGCCTACATCCAAAACCCGACCGATGTGAGCCTTCTGCGCAGTGCCAGCAAATCTGTGGATGCTGCATTCCTTGCCAAAAAACTCCAGATTGTTTGCCTGCTCGCGGCGCACCAAACCGTGTATAAATCCGACACGGAAGAGGGTTGGGAAGAAGAATTGGTGGAGCGGGCCGAGCAGGGAGCGTTCGCCCGTTTGCCTGCCGTAGCTGTTTACCTCCATTGCTATTGGATGCTCCGCAAGCCCGAAGAAGAATCACATTTTCAAGGGTTTAAGTCCATCTTGCTCCACGAGGGCGAACGTTTTGCCACCGAAGAACAGCACGGGCTGTTCATTCTTGCCATCAACTATTGTGTGCGGCGGCTCAATGCAGGCGATGCCCAATATTACCGCGAAGCACTGGAGCTCTACAAAGAAGCCCTCGCCAAAAACCAACTCCTCGAAGAAGGAACGCTCACCCGATTCACCTATCACAACATCGTGGCGGCAGCGCTCCACGTCGGCGAACTTGAGTGGGCGCGCTGGTTTATCAACGAGTACCGCCTACGCCTCGAACGCCGCTACCGCGAAAGCGCGTTCAGTTTCAACCTCGCCCGCCTCGCCTACGCCGAGCGCAACCACGGCCATGTGCTCGAACTCCTCCAAAAGGCCAATTACCGCGACCCGCTCCTCAACCTCGCTGCCAAAACGCTGCTCCTAAAAACTTACTTCGATCTCCACGAACTTGACTCTCTCCAATCGCTCCTCGATGCGATGCGCAACTACATCCAGCGAAAGCGCGTACTCGGCTACCATCGCAGCAACTACCTCAACATCATCCGCTACGCGGAAAAAATCCTCCGCCTCCCGCCCCGCGACCAGCGCGCCGCCACTGCCCTCCGCCAAGCCATAGAGGGCGAAGAGGTGCTGAGCGAAAAAGCGTTTTTGCAGAAAGCGTTGGAGGATTGGGGGTAGCCCACCGACATCTGGGACGAAAAACCAAGTGCGATCCAGAACCTGTTTTTTAACCTAAAAAGACAGACAGCATCGGAATCATCCGACACTGCCTGTCTTTTTGCACCTTATTATTTATTCCTCATGGCCAGCACCAGCTCAATGATCGGCTGGTCTGTGTGTCCATCAATCGGCACAATTGCAATCCTCAATGATGGCAAACGCCGCTACCGCATTGGAATCAAAATCCCACAAACGGTAGCTGCCATTGGTAGCCATTGCTCTCACGTGCAAAGTTTCGGCAAAAGCAGCCCCGGCACAGTGGACTGGGGTTGCAGGCGCTGGTACAGGTACGGTGAGCATATTAGCAACTGAGAAGTCACTTTTGGCAAAGTTGTCGACAAGGCGGTTGTAGCCGTTTTGAGCGCTCGGGGCATCTACCTTTCCGGAGGTATTGGTATTGCTGTTTGGCATCAAGGTGACCGGGTCAAAGGTGCCGTCAAACACGAGTTGTCCATTCCCCCGCACCACCGAGAAACCGAAGGTAGCCTTATTGTCTGGGTGCGCCGCCCGGAATCCCAATCGGGCAGTAGAACCTGCCGCGTAGTTGAGCAAGCCACACTGCGGGTCGGCAGCCACGCCATCTACCATCGCATCGTCAATGCTGCAAGTGGTCATGCGGCGGTCAATCCGTACCCGGATGCGCATTCCCAGCGCGTCGGTAACAGCAGGTGCCAGATAGAGGTGTGCGTCATCGGCCAAGATATTTTCGCTGATGGGATTGGCCGGGTCGGGTATTTGGAACAGCTCGCGCCGAACGGCTACCGGCTGTAAGACACCAGCTACGGTTTTGCACAATTCGATCTTGATATCGTAGGTGTCCACACCCTCCTCTGACGGAGGGAAAACACGAGCCGTCGCCAATGCAGTTGTATCAATGTTGGCCAACGCAAACTCCGTGGTCGCCCATTCCCGGTCAATCAGCGTTGCCGGAGCGGGAGGGGTACCGATTTCTGTTTGATCGGTGGCCTCATTTTTAGGAATCTTGTAGAACTCTGGCTGCCCTGGCTCATTGAGCAGGAATTGCTTGTCGTAAGGTTTCGTCACGCCGCCAATTTCGATCTCATCGCGGTAGCCCCGGTACAATGGATCTTGGAGCACTGTCCAATTAGCGGGAGCGTCAAGGTCTGAAGTGCGCTTGAGCGATACGCGGAAGTGCGTCGCTTGGGCAGGGTCGGGCAAATTGGAGCCAAACCCACCCAATATCGAGAGTGTACCTGCAAATGGACGCTCGTACTCAGTCGCCAGAATGGGGTCGCCTGCCGCGTTGGTTGTGCTGTCGCCAAAATCCAAGCCATGCACCAAGCCGGTGCTGTTGTCTACCAATGGCAGCCAAGCATGCGTGCCGATGCGATTGACTTCCATAAACCGCCCGGTGATTGGGCGACATCCTGTGACACGTGAATCAGTAACCTTCAGGACAACCTCTGTGCCGCAGGCATAATTCCAGAACGTGCCACTGCAAAGCCCAGGGCGGTACACCGTCACCCACGAACCTGCTATCAGGTATTCCACCCAAAAATACAAGTCGTTGTCTTCATTGCAGGGGTACAAGAACGTACGGTCAAAGCGCCCGTCGTGATCCACTTCGATGGTCATGAGATCTTCGCAGCGATACAGCCAAGAGCAAATGTCGAAATAGGGGATGTACTGCTTTATCTCATAAAAATGCTCGTCGAGCGCGCGGCGCAAAAGGTTCGTATCGGTCGTCTGGAGCTTGAGAGCCAATCCTTGGCTTATCACATCGGAGCTGGAAACCTCTCGGGCATCCGAGACGTGCTTTGCCATGCGCGGCGCATTGGCAACAGCCATCGCGGCACTCCGGTGCTGATGACCATCCGAGGGAGGATTCGCAATTTGTGGCAGTACTGCCTGCCCAAACGGCAGGGGTTCGGGTTCGGGGAAAGGGATTTTCACTTTGGGAACAGCGAGCAAGCGGTCGCGAATTTTCAACACGACAGAAGCCTCCAAAGCCCAGATAATCCGGGGCTTTACCCTGCAAACGTGTACTCGTGCCGGGCAGACGGGCAATTGGAAGCAGAAATTGAAGAACCAAGGGAAACAGAACTCCCGGACGACCCTCCCGCGCACCCGGCAAAAACACCAGAGCCAGAAGGGCCAAAGTAACTCTGGTACTGGCAATAGTTTTTTAAAGCCGTCCTTACCCAAGCGTTTGGGTATCAAAGGCTCGTATGCCTGGATGTCGAGCAAGTTTTGTAGGGTAGGCTTTGGGTTGTCGGGCAACTCCGGGGCAATAAACAGGCGGGTACCGTGGTGCAGATGCTCGGCATTGGGGATTTCAAAACCGCCTTTGGCATGAATGGCTTGTTTTTCGAGCAGCTGACCTTGGCCGTCAACAACATACGCCAGCAGGGGTTGTTGACCGCTGTTGGCATCTTGCTCCAAGAAAAACTTTGTACTTTTTAGAGGTGGATGTTTCATCGGTAAAGTTTTTTAGAAATGAAAATAATCAATGGACCCTTCTATGCCCTTACTCAGGCTCGCGTGAACAATCGCCGTGTAAAACATCTGCGATATTCAAGACGAAACGGGGCTAACGATTTCCAGCGGCGACGAGGACAGAGCCGCCGTCCAAGAAATGTTCGGTTATCAAAGCCTGCTTGAGGGAAGGGGCCGGGACGCAGCAAGGGTGGGTTTGTGGATGGTGGGCTTGGGGCAAACACGGAATTTGTGCATGACGGCTATCTACCCGGCAGCGAGCGTTTTTCAATTCACCCCGCACTCCACCCCCAGCCCTTCCATCGCCGGCAGAAACTCAGTGGGCATACCGGTATGCGGCATCTACTTGGAAACAACTTCCAAGCCCTCAATCCGGCTGAAATGTTTGGTGTTGAGCGTGGCGAGCGGCAGCCCATTTTGCTGGGCGGTGGCTGCAATCAGCAGGTCGGGGAAGTCAATTTGCTTGCTGACTTTTTTGAGTTGCTGCTGGATATTGACGGCGGCCTCAATGCAGGCATTGTCAAGCGGGAGTACAGAGATGCTCTCAAATACCGCATCCCAAAACGGCTTTTGAGCAGCCGTGCAGCCGATGTAAATTTCAAACTTGGTGGCTACAGAAACGGCGAAGTGATCGTATCGGCCGATCAAATCCACAAAGAAAGTGTTGGCTTTCTTCGTTTTGCGCAGGTAATCAATCAGCACGGATGTGTCCAACTGAATCAGTGACTGGCTCTCCATTGGCTCATCCAGTTTCTGGTTTGCAGGAATTGTTGATACTGCTCTTCTGACATGACTGGCCCTTTGAGCAGGAGTGCCCGGAAGGCTGCTTTCTCCATCGCTTTCCGCCCAGACAGCGTTCTTCTTGCCAATGCTTCTTCGACATGGGAAAGGCTTAGCGTGTATATTGGATGGCCCGTACTTGGGTCAATGAACCGAACTCTTTGAATTTTTTGAGACAGTTGCTCGGTCTCGACACCCGTGAGGAAGGGCAAGATGTGGTTTTGTATCTTCCCATAAACTTCCTCGAAGTCGGACTTGACATCGTAGGCAATGTGGATAAGGGGCAGTTGAAAAGAACCGGGGAACATTTCAGCCACTTCCCTCCGAACCTTCGGAGAAAGGCCAAAATTATATCCCCCCATTTTTTTGCTGACGGTCACGACCAAAGTGTTCATACGTTTCAAATTTTGCTGTAAAAGTAAGCCGTTTTTCAATTCACCCCACACTCCACCCCCAGCACCTCCATCGCCGCCAGAAACTCGTTGCCGACGTTCGCCTTTTCCCAAATTTCTCTCACCAGTGGTGAGAGAAATTTAATGAGGTTGCACGAAAAACCGTTGGCTCAGACTGTGGCCCTTGCCATTTCGGGCATCCCGTCATAAGTTTTGCCTTCCAGCAACCGCCCCGATTTCTTCTTGTTCGTGCCGCCCCACTGCTTGAAAAAGAAGGCAACACTGACTTTTTCGCACTGGGCCTTGATATCCAAAACCCAATCCTCTTTTATGGGGCGGGGCTTACGACCGCTCTCGCCGCCGACGATGACCCAGTCCATGCCCGCCAGATTCAGGTTGGGCAATGGCCCGATGAGCGGCTCCAGAGACAGGAATTTGATGCGAGCCGGTGTTACGCGCAGCCAGTCAATCCGCCCTGCAACTTTTTGGTTTTCAACCGATACGCCCATCCAGATATTTTCTGTCCAGGTCAGTTGGTCGGCGACTTCGGCCAGCCGCTGAGCGCGTTTGGTCAGCACTTGGAACTGGTGCTGCTGGCAGTCGTTCATCACGGCGAAGACCATTTTGATGTAGTCGAGCGGCACCTCCGGATGGAAGAGGTCGCTCATGCTGTTGACAAAAATGACTCTTGGCTTTTTCCACTCGTATGGGCGCAGCAGCTCTTCCGGTTGAGTGCGGACTACGTTGAAGCCATCTTTGTACTTTTCAACGCCCATTGCCTGCAAGCGGCGGGTCATCACCTCAGCGTAGCAGTGCTTGCAGCCTTTCGATATTTTGCTGCACCCGGTGGTGGGGTTCCAGGTGAGTTCGGTCCATTCGATGCTGGATTGTGCCATCCGGTGAGTACGAATTATTTAAAACTCCCAGCCCATCTCAATAAAGAAGGTATTGAGTTTGATACAGGGGATGCCAAAGTCCTTGGCGACATTAGGTATCTTAGCCTTGTTTTTATTCCACTTCTCTTGTGTAACTATGGTGATATTGTTGTGGTAGGCACAGGAGATTAAGTAAGGGTCAGCATATTCAATGGTAGCGTTCCAGTCAATTAGGTCAGGATAATCCTCTTGAAGTTGACCGATGAAAACCTGTTCTTCGGGTAAAGCCTGATACAGTGGGAAGGTTGAAATCCAGTCGGCTAAGTGAACAGAATGCCGCCATAATTCCCACTCTGTCTGTTTTACAAAAATGACCACCTCATCTTTAGCTGCTTGCTCTAAGTTTTTCCAAAGGGATTTGAATACACTACGGCTGAACTGTTGTTGAATGTCAATCAGCACCGAGGTATCCATCACATAGCGATAGGGTTTCTCAAAAGGAATCTCAGTTTGGTTCATAGGCGATTGGGCAAGTTTTCAAGCATTTTTGGGAACTGTTCTGCTTTCAACCCTAAATACCGGTATGCATCCAATTGACTCATTGAACCTTCTGTAAGCATATCCAATACCTTGCCTATATAGGTTGTTCCTTTTTCGCTGAGCACCTTTTTATGGGCAGGTTGAACCATGACAGGGTTGCCAGACTCTAAACTCTTTCGCTTTTCCTCTTCCTTTTTTATCTGAAGTGCCTCATCCCAGATCCTTTTTTTACGCCCGTAAAAATTAGAAGTCGCTAATCCATGATGTACTAAGCGACGAAGCACAACCTCTTTGCTTGTCTTAAAAATGGAGGCCAGCCGCGTTAGTTGGCTTTCTGTCCAAGCCTCCTTTTCGAGATTAAATGATTGAGCTAAGGGCAGGAAGTGTTTTTGAGGCAATAAAAACTCTCCCGTAAAATCATTGCAGAATTTTTCCAATTGGATGTACTCACGCCTAATCACCCCCTTTTGAGGGGGGATAAGCATACTACTCACTCTAAGTAGTAAATGACAAGTTTCATGAATTAAAGTAAAAATCCTTGCTGCTAGTGCGTCGTGCGAATTCAGGATTATTATTGATGGGTCACCAAATATTGCAAATCCTCTTGCCTCTTCTATCGGAAAGCCTATTTGAAATATTCCAACGCCACTTTCCTCAAGTTTGACACGCAGCGATTTAAACCCCGTAGAATGGTCTTTCCATGTTTTCTGCTCCTCTATTTCCAGTCCTAAAAAAGACCTAAATTCCAATGCCGTCTCTTGGACTGGCCGATTCATGTCCAATCTAAAATCACTCAGGATGAAAGGCGTTGGTTTAGATTCCAAAACTTCTCTCTGAAGATTTTGTAAGTGCTTCGCTTGACGAATTGCCAATCGGGTCTCAGGAGAAATCTGCTCTATTTTGCTACTTGATAAGGTTCTGAATTCTATAGAAAGGGGGTTTTCTGGAGGCAAAGTTTTCCTAAAAAAAACTGCCGACGGGCGTTTATACACATCCAAAGCCAACTTTTCTAACTGTGGAAAGGTGGGCCAATTCTTACCAGATTCCCATTCCTGCAACCGTTCAATTTTAATCCCAATCTTTTTTGCAGCAGTTTCCACATCAAATCCTCTGCTTTCTCGTGCCCAAACGAGGAGCGCAGGTGTAACATAGGCCAATCTAGAAGTGGAACGATTCATGCAACAAAATTAGAGAAGTTTTTAAAAGTGGCACCGCATTCTGTCAATTCACCCCGCACTCCACCCCCAGCACCTCCATCGCCGCCAGAAACTCGTTGCCCACATTCACCTTCTTCCCCATCGAAGTGAAGGCCATGCGCTCCTTGTTCTGAAAATCAATCAGTTCCATACGCAGCGTGTGCTTGCCCTTGTGCATGGCGCAGAGTTTTTCGATGCGCTCGATCAGGTCGGCGGAGACTTTTTCCACCGGGATTTTGAGCGTCACGGACTGGGTTTTTTCCTCGCCGATGGTTTCCAGCAGGCGCACGTTGAGTACCCGGAATTCCATCTCGTCGGAGTTGTAGCGCGGCTTGTACTCGCCCTCTACGTACACGCTCGTGCCTTCCTCGAAGAAGGATTTGAACTTGGCGTAGGTCTCTGAGAACATCGAGATTTCGAGCGAACCGGTGTAGTCTTGCAAGGTAAAACGCCCATAACCCGTGCCTTTTTGGCTGATGCGGTGCTCGGCCTTGAGTACAAAACCCGCCACGTTCACTTTGCGGCCCTTGAAGTTGTCGATGTTGGCGAGCGGCGAGGCGAAGTTTTCCCACTCGTAGCGGAAGTCGTCGAGTGGGTGGCCGCTGATGTAGATGCCCACCACGTCTTTTTCCTTCTGGAGCCGGAAGATGAGGCCCCAGGGTTCGGCCCTCGGTACCAGCGGCTCGGCGATGCCGACCGTCTCCGAGAGGTCGCCGAAAAGCGAGTTGACGGACATGATTTTTTCCTCCTGATACGCCGCGCCGTATTTGAGCAGGTGCTCGGTGAAGGTGTCGTACTTGTCGGAAGCCTGAAAAAAGGCGGCGCGGTGAAGTGTGAATCTGCCCGGTGTGGAAACAGGAACATCAAAACTGTCGAAGGCTCCGGCGCAGATGAGGCTTTCCATCACGCGCTTGTTCACCACGCGCAGGCTCACGCGGCGCATGAAATCGTAGATGTCGCGGAACGGCCCGCCTTTTTTGCGCTCGGCGATCATCACCTCCACAGCCGCTTCGCCCACGCCCTTCACCGCGCCCATGCCGTAGCGGATGTCGCCTTTTTTATTCACCGAAAAATTCACGCCCGACTCGTTCACGTCGGGGCTTTTCACCGCCAGGCCCATGCGCTTGCACTCTTCGAGGAAGAAAGTGATTTTTTCGATGTTGCTCTGCGAGTGCGTGAGCGTGGCGGCCATGTACTCCGAAGGGTAGTGCGCTTTGAGGTAGGCCGTCTGGTAGGCCACGAGCGCGTAGCAGGTGGAGTGGCTTTTGTTGAAAGCGTAGGAAGCGAAGGCTTCCCAGTCGGTCCAGACTTTTTCGAGGGTCTTGGCGGGGTGGCTGCGGGCGGTGCCGCCTTCGATGAACTGGCTTTTCATCTTGTTCAGCACGGCAATCTGCTTTTTGCCCATGGCTTTGCGCAGCACGTCGGCATCGCCTTTGGAGAAGCCGGCGAGTTTTTGGGAGAGCAACATTAGCTGCTCTTGATAGACACAAATACCCAAGGTATCCTTCAAATACTCCTCCATATCCGGCAAGTCATACGTCACCGCCTGCCGCCCGTGCTTGCGGGCAATGAAGTCCGGGATGTACTCCAACGGCCCCGGTCGGTAGAGCGCGTTCATGGCGATGAGGTCGTCGAATTTGTCGGGTTTCAGGTCGCGCAGGTACTTCTGCATCCCCGCGCTCTCGAACTGGAAAGTGCCGTTGGTCTCGCCACGCTGATACAGTTCGTAGGTTTTTTTGTCGTCGAGCGGGATGTCGTCGATGTTGATTTTTACCCCGTGATTTTGCTCGATGAGGATCAGCGCGTCGCGGATGATGGTCAGGGTTTTCAGCCCCAAAAAGTCCATCTTGATGACCCCAGCGTCCTCGATGGTATTGCCCTCGTACTGCGTGATGAGCAGTTCGGTCTCTTTGGAAGTGTACACCGGGATGATTTCCGTGAGGTCCTTCGGGGCGATGATGATGCCCGCCGCGTGGATGCCCGTGTTGCGCACCGAGCCTTCGAGTATCATGGCTTCCTTCAAAACCTTGCCCTCTGGGGTGTGTTCGGCGGCCAAATGCTCGCGCAGTTTTTTGGCGTTTTCCACGTCTTCGGGAGCCATATTTTCTTTTTCTGCCAAAGAGCCTTCGCCCGTGAAGGGCGCGGTGAGCACTCGCTTGAGCGAGGTGCCGGGCTTGTCGGGCACGAGTTTGGCGAGCGCGTTGGCTTGGTCGAGCGGCAAATCCAGTACCCGCGACACGTCCTTGATGCTCATCTTGGCGGCCATCGTGCCGTAGGTCACAATCTGCGCCACCTGCTGCTTTCCGTACTTATCTACCACATAATCAATGACTTTCTGGCGGCCCTCGTCGTCGAAGTCCGTGTCGATGTCGGGCATGGATTTGCGGTCGGGATTGAGGAATCGCTCGAACAGCAACTGGTACTTGATCGGGTCAATGTTCGTGATGCCGATGCAGTAGGCCACCGCGCTGCCCGCCGCCGAGCCGCGCCCAGGGCCGATGAACACGCCGATGTCCTTGCCGTGGTTGATGAAGTCGGCCACGATGAGGAAGTAGCCCGCGAAGCCCATCGTCTTCACGGTGTGCAGCTCGAAGTTGAGCCGCTCCTCCACTTCGGGCGTGATGTCGCGGTACTTTTTCCGCGCCCCTTCGTAGGTCAGGTGGCGGAGGTAGTCGTCCTGAGTTAGATACCCTTCGGGTATGACAAAATTCGGTAGCAGGATGTCTTTTTTGAGTTTCAAATGCTCGCACTTGTCCACGATTTCCATCGTGTTGTCCAGCGACTGCGGCACGTCGCGGAAGAGCGCGCCCATCTCAGCCTGTGTTTTGAAATAAAACTGGTCGTTCCAGAAAGCGAACCTGCCGCCCTTCATCACGGTGCCTTCTTCCACAAATTCGCGGATGGCAGGCGTGGCCTGCTTCTCGCCGGTGTTCACGCAAAGCAGGATGTCGTGGGCGTTGGAGTCCTTCTGGTCTATGTAATGCGAGTCGTTGGTGCAGATGATTTTCACCTTGTACTCCTCTGCCCAGCGGAGCAGCACCTCGTTCACGCGGTCTTGCTCGGCCATCTGATGTCGCTGAATTTCAATGTAATAGTCCTCGCCGAAGATGTCGAGCCACCACTCGAACTCCTTCTTGGCGGCCGCCTCGTCTTTTTTCAAAATGGCCTGTGGCACCATCGCGCCGATGCAGCAGGTGGTGGCGATGAGGCCCTCGTGGTACTGCAAAATCAGTTCCTTATCGATGCGCGGGTACTTGCCGTACAGCCCCTGGATGTAGCCGAGCGAGCAGAGTTTCACCAAGTTTTTGTAGCCCTCCGGGTTCTTGGCGAGGAAGAGTTGGTGGTAGCGGCGGTCTTTGTCCTCCTTCGTGAAGGTGCGCCGGTGGCGGTCGGTGACGACATAAAACTCGCAGCCGACGATGGGCTTGATGCCCTCGTGCTTGGCGGCTTCGGCCACAAATTGGAACACGCCGAACATATTGCCGTGGTCGGTGATGGCCAGGGCTTTCATGCCATCGGCGGCGGCTTTTTTGAACAGGCCGGGGATGCTGGCCGCGCCGTCGAGGAGGGAGTATTGGGTGTGGCAGTGGAGGTGGGCGAATTGTGGCATGGCTGTGCTGATTTTGGGCAAATTTAAAACAAAACGTGGGCGGCTTTGGCAGGATGTGGAAAACTTGTAGTTTTGAAGCCCAAAATCCTGTGGTCGGATGCCTCTACTGCCCAACGCTGAATTTGCCTTTATGAATCAAGAAATTAAACTGCTGGATGTCGTCGCGTTGCTGAAGGCGATGCCTGCCCACCACCTGAAAGCGGGACAAGTCGGCACGGTCGTCGAGGTGTTTGGCCCAAGCGACTTTGAAATGGAATTTGTGGACAAGCAAGGCCGCACCATTGCCAACTGGCGCCGCGATTGGCACGGCTTACGCACCTTTTTTCAGTTCGGCAACGAAATCCGGCGGCTCATCTACACGACCAACAACGTCGAAGGGGTCAACCGCCAGATCCGGAAAAAAACCGAAGAAGAAATCAGGAAAATCCTCGGGCTCATGCTCCCAATCCTCGAAGCAAATAAAAACAACACACTATGACAAAGGGAAATAAAAAGGAGTTGTCACCAGAACAACGTGAAGAACTACTCAGAACACTAAAAGCCCGTTTTGAGAAAAATATGAATCGCCATAAAGGTCTTGAATGGGCTAAAGTACAAGCAAAGCTGGAAGAAGCCAATACTGAAAAACTGTGGTCGCTCCATGAAATGGAAAGAACTGGCGGCGAACCGGATGTTGTTGGCTATGATACAAAGATCAGCCCGCTTAGCGGGGGGCAGACGGGCGAATACATTTTTTATGATTGTTCAGCCGAAAGCCCCAAAGGCCGCAGGAGTGTCTGCTACGACCATGAAGCACTGGAGTCAAGAAAAGAACACAAACCAGAGGATAGCGCTATCGGTATGGCTGCTGCCATGGGCATCGAAATTTTGACAGAAGAACAATATCGGGAGTTGCAGTCTCGCCAAATAGCGGGGGGGAATTTCGATACGAAAACATCGAGCTGGATAAAAACACCTTCTGAGATCAGAAAACTCGGCGGTGCCCTCTTTGCTGATTACCGCTACGGCCATGTCTTCGTATATCACAACGGTGCAGAATCTTACTATGCTGCCAGAGGGTTCCGTGGCTCGCTAAGGGTCTAATTATTGATACCAACCATTCGCCGAGCCGATAAAAAATCAAACCTACTTCCTCGCCAGATACACTCCCAGCAATATCACAGCAGTGCCCACGAAATCAATTACCCCAATCGCCTCCCCGTCGAACGCGCCGATGAGGATGGCGCCGATGGGCAAAAGATACGTGACCGAAGTGGCAAAAATCGCGCTCGTGCGCTGCAAGAGCCAGAAGTACAAAATGGAACCAAGCACGGTGCCGATGGCGGCCAGGTAAAAAATGTAGCCCAGCCCTTTTATGCCCTCAGGGTGCTGCCGAGCCACCTCCCACCCTCCTGAAAGCCAAAGCCCCACGAGGAAAAGTGCGCCTGTGATGACGAAAGCCGCCGAAGCGATTCCGGCGGGCGGCTGGTCGCGCAGGCGGGTGTTCACCGTGTTCGCGTTGATGGCGTAGCACACCGTGGCGAGCACACAAAGGCCGGCAAAAAACGCATTCCCCGATACGCCGCTGCTGCTGTTGAAAAGCACGAGCAACAAGGCTCCGCCAAAGCCGAGCGACACACCGAGCAATTTGTCCCGCGAGAAATTCATGGAGAAAAACGCCGTCCCGATAAGGAGCGTGAAAAGCGGCGTGAGCGAATTGAGCACCCCTGCCAGGCTGCTGTTGACGTGCTGCTGCGCCACCGCAAAAAGGAAGTTGGGAATGGCCGAGCCGCAAAACGCCACCACCATCAAAGGCTTCCATCGCCGCCAGTCAATCTTAGACCAATAGGCTGCTGCGATGGGCAGGTAAACCGCCGTGGCAAACACCATGCGCCACATCGCCATTTGCATGGGGCTGAAAATCGCTACCGATTTCTTGATGAAAACGAACGACGCTCCCCAAATGGCGGCAAGGAAAAACATCAAAAACCAATCGAAGGCAGAAGGTTGGCGAGAAGGCATATTTTTTTGTTGATTCGTTGATTTGGGGATTTGGTTATTTGTTTCGCCCGATCTTGGTATTTGTGCTTTTCTGAAGGCCCGTTCTGAATACCAAGCTTGGGCACGTCAAATAACCAACTCCCCAAATAACCAAATCCCCTGACTGTCACTTGCCGCTTACTATTCCGAGAACTTTGCCCTTGAATTTTTGGCCGATGAAGGGCGTGTTGCGCGATTTGGAGCGGATGTTTTTTTCTTCCAAAACCCACTCGGCATCGGGGTCGAACACGGTGAGTTCGGCGCGTTCGCCCGGCGCGATTTTGGGCGTGGGCAAGCCCAGGACACGGCGCGGAGCAAGGCTCATTTTTTCCACCAAATCATGGACGGCAAGTTTTTTGCCCAGAAAAGTGCGGCAAATTGCGAAGGCAGTTTCCAGCCCAATCATGCCAAACTCGGCGTAGGGGAATTCCAAGTTTTTCGCCTCCTCGTGCCAGGGCGTGTGGTTGGAGCAGATAAAATCAATGGTTCCGTCAGCCAAGCCCTTGAGCAGTGCGGCGGTGTCCGAAGCACTGCGGAGCGGCGGCACTACTTTCCAATTGGAGTCAAAATCTGCCATTTTCTCATCGGTGAAGCACAGGTTCGCCACAGCCACCGAACAAGTGACAGACAACCCCGCCTTCTTTGCTGCGCGAATGAGCGCCACGCTTTTGGCCGTCGAAATCAGGTGAATGTGCAGGCGGCCTTCGGAATATTCCAACAGGCTGAGATCGCGCTGCACCATCAGTTCCTCCGCCAGCGCAGGCAATCCTTTCAGCCCCAGTGAAGTGCTCACCAACCCCTCGTGCATTTGGCCTTCGGCAGCGATGGTTTTGTGGTGCGGCACATTCATCACCAAACCACCGAATGCTTTGGCATACTGCATGGCGCGGAGCAGCAGCCCGGCATCTTGCACCGACCGCTTGCCATCGCTGAACGCCACCGCGCCCGCCGCGTGCATATCAAAAAGTTCGGCCAAATCCTTCCCCTCGCAACCTTGCGACACCGCCCCGATGGGGTAAAACTGCACGGGCAAGCCAGCAGCCTTGTTTTTCACATACAAAATCTCGGACTTGGTGTGCAGGGCCGGGTCGGTGTTCGGAAAGCAAGCCACGGCAGAGAAACCGCCAGCGGCAGCGGCGGCTGCGGCAGATGTCAAATCCTCGCGGTGTTCGTAGCCAGGGTCGGCGGCATACGCGCCCACATCCAGCCAGCCAGGCGAAACGCAGAGGTTTTCAGATTCCCACACTTCTGCGCCGCTTGGGGCGGCAATACCCTCGCCCATGGCCTCGATTTTGCCATCGCGGAGAAAGATGTTTTGCGGTCGGCTTTCGGAAATGCCGTCGAAGATGCGGGCGTTTTTTAGCAGAATCAGCATGATGAATATAGCCGGAGATTCGATTTTTGAAGATTAAGCTGAATGATTCGATTTTTGAAGATTAAGCCGAATGATTCGATTGGGAACCAGTGCTTTAGTGCGGTCTCAGCCTCTCTCACGCCTCTCACCCTCTCTCACGCCTCTCACCCCTCCCTACCCAGCCCCAACATCTTCAACATCCAGCGAGGAAGCGGCTTTTCAGGGTTTTTGCGCTTGCGCAAGTCCATGTACCAGCCGATTTTTTTCAGGATGGGGATTTTGTGCGTCTCCACGAATTCGATGAGCGTGCCATCGGGGTCTTCGATGTAGGAAAAATACCCAGCCGCTTCGCCCATGTCGAACGAGCCACTGCTGTCCACCGTGAACGGGTGGCCGCGCTCGGCGCAGTGGCGTTTCATCTCTGCCATGCCGTGGATGTCGAAACAGAGGTGGATGTAGCCAAGGTCGCCCCAAAAACGGTTTTCAAAAATCTTGCGCGGGGCGCGGTCCAGGCTTTGCACCAGTTCGATTTCCGTGTCGCCGAGGAGCGTGCTGAATGCGCCTTTGCGCCGTTCGGGGTGTCGGAGCAGCACGCGACGGTAGCGGCCAAAACCCCCATCCACGCCATTCCAATCGGCAAAATCGTCGCTGAAGTCGTACACCACCGTTTGGTAGCCCAATATTTCTGCATAAAATTTGACAGCGCGGGCCATGTCGGAAACACCGATGAACGCACCGTAAACCCCACCGGTGCAAGGAGCGGAGGCCGCCTTCGGCAAGCCTATGGCGGCTAAAGGGGGGGAGAACCAATCGTTTGCGCCCACGATTTCAAACGTGTTCCCCCAAGGGTCTTTCACAAAAAAATGCGCTTGGCCGTCAGGGCGTGGGGAGGGGTTTGTCTGGATGTTCGCACCGCGTTTTCGGAGGAAATGGAAGGTAGCCTCCACGTCCGCGCTTTTGATTTTGCAGATGCCAATGCCGAGGTCGCCGAGTTGGGGCTGGAAAGCGGGGGGCAAAGGCGTTCGGCCCGTGTACTGCCAAATTTCCATGCCTCCGCCTCCGTGCATATTGAGAGCGAGAATGGCGTGGCGCGATTGTGGCAGCCCGCCCGTGTAAGGGAGCATGAGGCCCGCTTCGGCGGCTTCTTCAAATATCGGAACGTCCACGCCAAAATGCTGACGATACCATTTGAACGCTGCGTGAACGTCGCTCACGCCAATGCCGACTTGTTGGATACCAGAAATAAACATGGAACCTAACTATGAACTATGAAC
>JBJXFT010000182.1:0-17543 GCA_046155725.1 Saprospiraceae bacterium | reverse complement strand
GGCTTGTACTTCGCCAGTTCCAAAAATTTCTGTGCATCGGTCAGTTGCAGCAATTGCTCCATCGTAGTGTTGGGGTAGCGCTTCATGTAAGCCCGCACAATCTGCCAGCCCACCCAGTTGCCGATTTCGCCCGGCGCTTCCTGGAAAATAGCCGGGGCGTTCGGGCTGGGCGCGATGAGTTTCCGAATCTTGTCAAAGTCCGTCGAGTACAGCAGTTTCTCGCCGAGCAGCCGCGCCCACACCTCGGCTTCGTTGGCGTAGCAGCCCTCCATTTGTGCGCGGGTATAACCCATTTTCAGGCTGTCGGCCACATCGGGCAAGAGACAATCGGCGATGTAGAGTTGCTTGCCGTTGTGGAGCATCAGGTCGAGCAGGCGGCGGCCGGGCTGCACGGCGGTGCAGTTTTGGGCAAGCGCTTTGGCGAGCCGCACGGCGATGTAGTCCTTCTGGAACTGCCGCCGCATGAAGTAGGGGAAAATCTCGTGGTCGTAGCCCGGGTAGTCTTCGCCCAAAAACATATCCAGCCCGATGCCGCAAAGGCTGTCGCCCGCCGTGAAGGCATCCGTGCCAAATTCGGACACCATCGTGACTACCTGCGGCACCGGTTTTTGGGGGAAATAATGCTTGTAGTAGCGGAACATAAGGCTCAAATCCTTTTCAAGCCAGCGCAAATCTGCGTACACCAATTGCACCGTGTCGTTCAGCCGGCGCACCTGCGGAGCGGAGAGGAAACCGCCGAGGGCTTCGCGCGGGGTTTCGCTGGGGTTGGATCGGTCGTGTATGATTTCGTTGCAAAAAAGCGGGAGCATCACCGGGTATTTTCCCAGCAGCCTTTGCATCTCGGCTTGCAGTTGCGCAGTGTCGAGCGAAAAAACGTCCTGCTCGAAGCGGAGGATTTTCAGGTCAACTTTTATGCCCGACACATCGGGGCGCGGCGTGCGGTCGCCCTTGCCGCAAGCGGCGAAAAGCAGGACGGCGAAACAAAAAGCGAGGGGGGATAGAGGGGAATATAGTTGTGTGATGCGTGGCATAGTGGATGTTTTTGAGGTGGCGAAAGTACGAGATTCAACATGAGGCTAAATTTCCTTTTTTACCTTTGCATCAAAACTCCTCAATTATGGGAATGGTATATGCCGACATAGAACTACAAAACGGCGACGATGTCGCCCTGAACCGCCGCGCCATCATCGGCGAAGACGAAATCCGCCAGATCAACATCTCCATGATGGTGGATTCGGGGGCGTTAATGCTGACCATCAACGAGGAGATACGGCTGGCACTCGGGCTGGAAATCATTGACTACCGCAGCTCACAACTGGCAAATGGCATGAGGCTCGAATTGCCCGTGGCCGGGTCGGTCGTGGTGCGTTTCGCTGGGCGTTTTTGTACCACCAATGCTTTGGTATTACCTGATGACAATGAACCCTTGTTGGGCGCTATCCCAATGGAAGAGATGGATCTGTGGCTCAACCCAGCCCGCAATTTGCTTACACCCGTACACCCCGAAGGCCCGGTCATGTCGCTCCGATAGGCCCGTGTGACCACCCGCTCCCCTCACTCCACCACGTGCCGCTCCGCCGCCTGCAGCACCTCCTTGTCAGGCATTCCGCCATGATGCACAAAAGCCACCACGCTGCAATGCTTTTCGTCCCAACCAGCTGGCAGTGCTACGCTGAATGCCTTGCGGATGACGGCATCTGAAACTAAAGGTTCGGCTATCAAATCTCCCCCCGCATTAGTCACCACATCGCGCAGGATATGGCGGTGAACGTAGTTTGGGTTAAGTACCCCTTTGTCGTCTTGAATGTCCACGATGCTGTCTTGCGTGATGAGCACCGTAAGAAAATGCTCGCCCGCAAGCGTTTGGCCGGGGAAAACATCTATGTCCACCGTGATGCCGAGTTGGCGCGTGGCTGGGTCAAAGTCATTTTCAATCAAAACCTCCAGCCCATAATCCTTGGCAAAGTCGGCCCGGATAACCCCCTCCCAACGGGTGTGCGGGTTGACAAACGTGGAGGTCTCGTTGGGCAACAAGCGTCGGTCAATGGCCGAAGACGGAAAGCCCTCCAAACCGCCAATAGCGTTGACCAATGCCTGCGCATCGGGAGAGCGAAAGTCGTATTTGCCGTTGGGGTACGGCACCGAAAAATTGCCTGAGGCATGGATAGAAATCACGATCAATTCGCGCCCTTCCGCCTTAAAAGTGCTTTGCAAACTCGTGAGCGTGCGCGTCCCGTCGGGGCATTGCGGGCATCTCACGCCCGTGGCTTCTTCTGCTATCACGCGGCGGATGCCGCCCGTGAGGTCTGGGATTTCGATGGGTTTTTCTTCGCAGGCGGAAAAGAGGAAAAGCGCGGCGAAGCCGGGCAGTAAGAATATTTTTTTCATTGCAAAAGGTTGTGTATCAAAACTTCCCGAAAGTTCGAAACTTTCGGGAAGTTCATCTTGAGTGATTTAGAACGACGAGTTTACCGTCAGTTTTACGCCATTGAAAGCAGGCTCCAAGCGGCAAATGCCGCCGGCGCAATTGATGCCTTCCACTTGCTTGACGTAGGCCAGCGACACACGGTTGGATTTGTAGGAATACACGATGCCCAGCGAAGGGAAGTGCGTGCCGTCGTATTTCACCTTGTCGGCAGCGTACTTTTCTGGGTTTTGGTGTTTGAGTTTGTACATATCCGAAGCGTAAAAAATCCAGTGCGGCGCCAAGCCCACTTCCACGAGGCCGTTCACCCAAGAGCCGAATTCTTCGTCGGTAGCCAAGTATTGCGCTTCCACGCGGAGCGAGCGGCGCGGGCTGAATTTGTACAAAAACTCGGCGTATGGCGTGAGCGCGTCCACATATTCATAGACCTCGCCTTTGCCCTGATAGATGTTGATGTTGTATTTCAAAATCTGCAAGCCGCCGATGAACTGCCACTTCCGCTTTTGTTTCCAGGTGAATTCGGGCGTGACCTCGCGGTAGAGTTCCGTGCCGTCCAAAAACTGGATGTCTGAAAAATTGATGCTCGCCGAAAGTTTTTTATTGATTTTGTAGCGCACATCCAACTGCAGCGCCTGTTCGCCCAACTCCTGCGTGGCGGGCGCAAACCGTGTGGTAAGGCGGTAGGTATTCTGCTTCGCCATGGGCGGCAGGAAATTGATGGCCCCCTGTGTGCCCAGCGCGTAGGGGTTTTGGCGGAACGAAAAATCCTTGGTCCGTTTGCCTTCCAGCGTGATGCCGAGGCCGCTTTTGGAATAAGAAAAACTGGTGTAAACGGTGTAGCCTTCGCGGTTCACCAACTTCCCGTTGATGGTGTCGAGCCGAGTGCCAATGTTATCGGTGACAATGATGGTGCGCGGCGCGAGCAGGTCGTTTATCACGTCGTTCGTTTTCACTGCCGCTTCTACATACCAGGTGAAATTGCCCGCTGTGAGCGTGTTGAAAACCGTGGCAGCGTAGGTGTTGTATTGCGCCCCAGTGCTGTCAACGGGCAGGTAGCCACCGATGGCGCTGGCGATTTCGTTGGCAGTTTCTTCCGTGTACGCCCGCGCCACAATGCCCGCGCCCGGCGCGAGCGTGAAGTTTTTGGTAGAGTCAGGTTTGATGAAGCCTTCCAGAACGCCCCCCCGCAGCACCGTGCCGTAGCGGTCGAACTGCTGTTTTTGCCGCCCGGTGAAAGCCCGCACCTTCCAGTTGTCGTTGAACTTGTAGCCCACCTGTGCGCCCAAAAGCGCGTTGTCAATCATCAGCGTACGCTCCTCGTAGGCGCGGTAGATGATGCCCGCGCCGATTTGGTCGTAGAGGTAGCCGCCCGCAATGTCGAACTTGCCCATCTGCTTGCGGATGTACCACCGGCCAATACCGACATCGGAGTACGAGTCGTTTGGGTTGAGCAGGTTGGAGTTGTTGAACATATCGAAACGGAGGCCAACGTCCAGCCCGTCGTGCGAATAGCCAAGGCCAAGCCAGGTTTCTGAGCCAAACTTTTGGTAGTCGTATTGTGGGATTCCCGCCGTTCCCAAGGCCGAATCGGGCGCGAAGAAAAAATTGCCATTGGCTTGCAGGCTGCCCGTGATGTGGGAATTGTTTTGGGCGAAGCCCACAAAAGAGAGGGCAAGAAGGGGAAGCGCGAGGAAAGGTCTTTTCATGAAAAAGATGTGAAAAGAGTGGCACACCTTAAGGTGTGCCACTCTTAGATATAAGGCAAAGGTAGTTCTCCCGAAAAATCCTTCCTTCTATTGATTTGGAAAAATGGTAAGCGGCGGACAATTCAGTGGGCAGTGGCGGGAGACAGTGCCTACTGCCACTGCTACTGTCTACTGCCACTCAATTCCAGCTAACATATTCCGGGATGTCGGCGATGATTTCGAAGCGGTTGCCCTTGTTGTACATCACCTGGCTCCAGAGTTGCGCGGGTTTTGATTTGAAAAGATAGTTGGGGTGCATGTGCGCCGTCACCCAAGAGCCGATTTCCATTTCCTCGTCGAGTTGGCCGCCCGACCAGCCCGCGTAGCCCACAAAAAAACGGATGTTGTGCGGCTCGACCAAACCGCTGGTTATCAAGAATTTTAGGCTGTCAAAATCGCCGCCCCACCACACACCTTCGGCCAATTGGATGCTGTCTTCGAGCAAATCGCCCAGGTTGTGCACATAGTGCAGCGTGTCGGTCTGCACCGGCCCGCCATAAAAAACTTCCGCTTCAAATTGGGGGAAGGCGTTGATGAGGTCGTTCACCGTCAGGTCTGTTTTTTTGTTGAGGATAAAGCCCACGCTCCCCTCCTCGTGGTGTTCGCAAAGCAGCACCACTGCGCGTCGGAAGTAGGGGTCGAGCAAGAAAGGCTCCGCTACAAGGAGCTGCCCGCTTTTTATCATGGAATTGGTAGTCATCGCTCACGAAGGATTAGTTGCGGACGAAAGTAGGGCAGATGGCAAACCCGCGCAAATTTTTTTGTAGAAGAATGTTGGGGCGAAATTCATTTCGCCTTGCCCACTATTTCCACTCCTGCAGAAGTGCCAATCCTATCAGCCCCAGCATCAAGGAGCGCCTGCGCATCTGCGAGGGTGCGGATGCCTCCAGCCGCTTTGATTTTAATATGCGCAGGAGCGAGGGCCCGGAGCGCGCGCACCATATCGGGTGTGGCTGGGTGGCCGTGAAAACCCGTGCCGGTTTTGAGCCAGGCCACCCGCGAGGCGGACGCGAGTTCGCAAGCGCGGCGAAGTTCTTCGGTTGTGAGCAGGCCGCATTCGAGGATGAGTTTGAGGCTGCGGCCACGCAGGTTGGTAGCGAGCGCAAGTGCCTCGATGTCGTTGCCCACATGGTTCCACTGCGCACTTTTGATGGCGGCGATATTTACCACCGCGTCAATTTCGTCAGCCCCATCCTCGGTAGCGCGTCTGATTTCCTCGCTTTTGGCCGCGATGCCGGAATACCCCATGGGGAAGCCGACCACCGTGACGATGCGGGTTTTGAGGTTGCGCTCGTCCATGAACCGCCGTGCATCGCGCACAAAAAGTGGCGGCACGCACACGCCCACAAAGCCGTGCTTTTGCGCCTCTTCGCACACACGGCGCACATCGGCCAGCGAGGTGTCGGGCTTCAGGATGGTCTGTTCGATGAACTTGGCTATTTCTGACATAGTTGTAGGCCGAAATGGTATTCCGGCAGTTTAGGCGGAATACCATTCCGCCATACATTTTTACAAAAACAATGCCCCAATCACGGCACCTCTACCGCATTCAGCACCTGCGTCACAATGTCTTCCGCCGTCAAGCCCTCGGCTTCCGCCTCATAGCTTAGGCCGATGCGGTGGCGCAGCGCGTCGGCGCAGATGTAGCGCACGTCTTCCGGCACCACATAGCCCCGGCGGCGCAAAAACGCGGTGGCACGGGCGGCTTGCGCCAATGCGATGCTGGCCCTCGGCGACGCGCCGTACTGGAGGAGCGGGGCAAGGGTTTTCAGCCCAAACTGGGCGGGCTGGCGTGTGGCGAACACGATGTCGAGGATGTACTGCTCTATTTTTTCGTCCATATAAATCCCGTGCATCACCTCGCGGGCGCGGAGCAGGGTGGCGGTATTGACCACTTTGTGCACATTGGGCTGTTCGCCCGAAAGGTTGCGGCGCACGATGTCGCGCTCTTCTTCTTTGGAGGGGTAGCCGATTTTCACTTTCAAAAGGAAACGGTCGGCCTGTGCCTCTGGGAGCGGGTAGGTGCCTTCTTGTTCGATGGGGTTTTGGGTGGCGAGCACGAGGAAAGGGTCGTCCAATGGAAAAGTCTCTGAGCCAATGGTGACCTGTCGCTCCTGCATTGCTTCGAGCAGGGCGCTCTGCACTTTGGCGGGCGCGCGGTTTATCTCGTCGGCCAGCACGAAATTGGCGAACACGGGTCCCTTGCGCACCGAGAATTCCGAGCGGGCGGGGTTGTAGATCATCGTGCCCAGCACATCGGCGGGCAGCAAGTCGGGCGTGAACTGGATGCGGCTGAACCGGGCATCCACCGCTTGCGCCAAGGTTTTGATGGCCAAGGTTTTTGCCAGCCCCGGCATCCCTTCGAGCAAGATGTGGCCTTTGGTCAGAAGCCCGATGAGCAGTTTTTCGAGCATCTGCTCTTGCCCGACGATGACTTTGGAAGTCTCGGCTTTCAACTGCTCCACGAACGCGCTTTCGAGGTGGATTTGCTGGTTGAGGGCTTGGAGGTCGAAGTATGGTGCCATTTAAAAAATCAAAACCCTAAACGGGCGGGCAAAAGTAGCAATGCTTCGCAAGCTGCGAAGGTTTCTGGTTTGAAGGTTTTGCCTTTTGCTACTTTTGCTGCCTTAAAAACACTCTAATATAAATTTTAAAACACTAAGAGACTAAGGGACACTAAGGCTAAGAGGGGTTTTAGAGGTGTAACGCTTAGTGCTTCTTAGTCCCTTAGCGTTTTAAAAAAACATTGCGCCAATCATGAAAGGATACGTTTTCCCAGGCCAAGGCTCGCAAGCGGAAGGCATGGGCAAAGAACTCTACGAATCGAACGCCCAAGCCCAGGAACTCTACGAACAAGCCAATCAGATACTCGGATGGCGCATCAGCGACGTGATGTTTGGCGGTTCAAAAGAGGACCTGACGCAGACGAACGTGACGCAGCCGGCGGTGTTTTTGGAGAGCATCGTGCGGGCAAAAGTGGCGGGCGCGGCATTCGAGCCGGCGGCGGTGGCAGGGCATTCGCTGGGCGAGTTCACAGCGCTTTGTGCCACGGGCGCACTGTCCTTTGAAGCCGCGCTGACCCTCGTGAGCCAACGCGCTTTTGCGATGCAAAAGGCTTGCGAACTGGTGGATAGCACGATGGCTGCCGTGCTCGGAATGGAAGATGCGGCGGTGGAAGCGGTATGCCAGAGCATCGAAAACGAAATCGTGGTGGCCGCCAACTACAACTCTCCGGGCCAATTGGTCATTTCCGGCTCGCGCAAAGGCATCGAAATCGCGGTGGAAAAATTGACGGCTCTTGGAGCCAAGCGGGTGCTGGTGCTGCCTGTGGGCGGGGCTTTTCACTCGCCACTGATGAAGCCCGCGCAGGACGAGTTGGAGCAGGCCATCCTCGCGGCCAATTTTTCAAAACCCATTTGCCCCGTCTATCAAAACGTACACGGCAAGCCCGTGACCGACCCCGAAGAAATCCGCAAAAACTTGGTGGCGCAACTCACCGCCCCCGTTCGCTGGACCCAGACGGTGGAAAACATGATTGCCGACGGCATCACCGAATTTGTGGAAGTAGGCGCGAGCGCCGTGCTGCGCGGCATGATCCGCAAAATCAACAAAGAAGTGATGTTCATTGATAATTGCTGATTGATAGCCGAGTCAACAATCAACAATCAACAATCAACAATCAGCAATCAGCAATCAACAATCAGCAATCAACAATCAGCAATCAACAATCAACAATCAACAATCAACAATCAACAATCAGTGGGCCGACTGTGTCTGGTGAGCTGCAGAGCTCTAACGATGGCTTGCTTCCCACACGCCCAGCGCTTCGCTTTTGGGCGTGGCACACACACACACACACACACACACACACTACGAATTACGAATAGCCGTTCTGGCGCCAGGCTTCGTAGACTACGATGGCAACGGTATTGGAGAGATTGATGCTGCGGCATCCGGCAATCATCGGAAGACGCAAGCAGACCTCTTTGTCGAATTCAGACAATACTTCGGGGCCCAATCCGCTCGATTCCGGTCCGAATAGAAATACATCGTCGCGTGCATAGCGAACGCTTGCGAAGCAGCGAGTCGCTCGAGCCGAAAAAACAAACCATCGACGATCCCGCAACGCCGTTCGGCAAGCCGACCAGTCATCGTGTAAATGGACATCTGCAAGTTCCGCGTAATCCATGCCCGCCCGACGCAATTGCTTGGTCGAAAGGTCAAATCCTAGCGGTTTGACCAGATGCAGACGACATCCGGCATTGGCTGTCAAACGCACGACATTGCCAGTGTTGGGCGGGATCTCGGGCTGAAAAAGTACGACGTCAAACATGGTTTCCGTTAAACGAACGGGCGGAGACTGGTTATGATGTTGCCTTCAACCCCCAGTAGATGACAAACGTGGAGAAAATGGCAATGGTCTCGCAGTTTTGGAACGCATTTGGTGAATTGCCCTGGCAGCATCAACTGTTTTTCGTTCTGGCTCTGGTGGTGGCCTTTGCATTCGAATTCATCAATGGCTTTCATGATACGGCCAACGCCGTGACGACGGTCATCTACACGAAGACTTTAAAACCGACTCCCGCCGTACTTTTTTCGGGCTTCTGCAATTTTATTGGCGTATTGCTGGGAGGAACAGCCGTCGCCTTTGCCATCGTCAACTTGCTGCCCGTCGATCTTCTGATCGAAAGCAAAGCATCTGCCTCGATTGTAATGGTCATGTCTCTGCTTTTGGCGGGCGTGATTTGGAATCTCGGTACATGGTGGATGGGACTGCCCGTCTCAAGCTCCCACACGTTGATAGGCTCCATCATGGGCGTTGGCATGGCCAACAGTTTGATGTCCAAGGGGAACCTTCAAGGGGTTAGTTGGTCGAAAGCTGCCGATGTCGGAATGTCTTTGCTGATTTCGCCAATCATCGGCTTCATCGTTGCAGGCTGCCTGCTCTTGGTAATGAAGCGGTTTCTTCGCGATCCGCGACTCTATATACCTCCCGGTCAAGGTGAAAATCCTCCGCGTTGGATACGAGGCGTACTCTTGGTCACTTGCGGTGGCGTCAGCTTTGCTCACGGCTCCAACGACGGTCAGAAAGGCATGGGCTTGATCCTTCTGGTACTAATTGGCTTTATGCCTGGCTACTACGCACTGAACATCCACCACCCGGGACTGGCCGGCGAACTGCGAAGCTCTACGATGACCGTTCACAAGACGTTACAAGATGCAACCGCACAAGAAAGCCAAACCCTGCGAACGGAGATCGAGTCGATCGAAAAATTGCTTGCGGGCAAAGACGAGTTAACCGACGTTTCATCCGGCGACCGATGGCAATTGAGGCAAGCGGTCTATCGCGTTAAGAATGAATTGAAAGATACAGCTCTTCCCAATTCTGCTAAAGCCGGACTTGCGAAAGAAATCAATACGCTCAATCGCTCCATCGAATACGTTCCGTTCTGGGTTATTGTTGGAGTGGCGCTTGCTCTCGGCATCGGTACGACAATAGGTTACAAACGAATTGTTCTGACAGTTGCCGAAAAGATTGGCAAGACCCACCTGACCTATGCCCAAGGGGCGGCTGCTGAGACGATTGCCGCACTCACGATTATAGCCGCCGACGAATTGCATTTGCCGGTAAGCACCACTCAGGTGCTCTCGTCAGGTATCGCCGGCACGATGTGGGCCAACAACTCAGGTGTTCAAGGTGGGACACTGAAGAAAATCATCTTGGCCTGGATCCTAACCCTGCCCGCCTCCATGCTCATCGCCGCCCTTTTCTTCACCCTAGGCAACTTTCTCTTTTAATAACCAACGCACAAGCCATCGTTATACGTACGCCGATTTCTCCGAAATCGGCTTGGGGCAGCGATGAGGCCCACTCGTGTTTTCGATTTTGCAAACGTTAGAGATTTGCAGCTCACCGGGCACAGTCGGCCCACACGCCCTTCGCAAAGCCTCAGGGCGTGCCACACGTTAGGGGGCATGCCACACACAGGGGGCACGTACCACAACACGACAGCGGACGTGCCACACGATAGGGGGCATGGCACAGGACCTGGGTCAGGCCAAAGTTGCCGGGGCTAGTTCGTTCCAATGGTCCCAAGCGGTTTGGAGAGAGTTCTCGAAGATGGGTTTTTCTAAACCGCTGGCAATGATCCAGCCTTGGTGGACGCATTCTGTTCCACGGGCTTGTCGCTGTTCAAGCGTCACTCGCTCGATCTGCCAGCCGTCGGCCGGCTTAAATTGATCGTGGATGATCTTGTTGGAATACTCAGGGTAAGCTTCGGCGAAGGAGAATGCCATGATCACCAACGGCTTGAGATTGGCTTGGCGAGCTCGACGGCTGACACGAAGCGCATGTTCGCCGAACAAATAGCGAATGCGCTGTGCGGAAAGGTAAGCGGAATTGTCGGTTTTGGTGGAATCGTCTTTTACGATTTGGGTTGGGTCGAGCATGACCATGACGGGGCGGTCAAGCGGCACTGGGGCATTGAAGATCTGTTCGGATTGGGCCCACTTGCCACTGACTGTGTAGGTACCGTTGGTGCGTTCGGCTGCCCAACTGGTCAAGAGTGCATTCTTTCCAGCAGCCGACGAATCGTCTTCGTGAAGCCGCATGTTCCAGTGTTGATCAGGAAATGCAGTTGTCAGAAGCACGGCCGTGTTGGGATAATCACGACTCCGCGGATGCTTGGGAATGGCATCGGCGCCATAGCGGGCATTCCAGAATTTGGCAAAAACGTCAGCAACGAAATCGCCATGAGTTGATTTTTCTTCGAACGATTTTACTCGTTCGACGAAGCCCTGCGATTGGTTGCCTTTGATTGCCTCCCATGGAGACATGGAAAAGCAATCGATGTATTCAATGGCTTCGAGTGGTTGACCCCATCCGGCTACCAACTTCTCAGCGACGTGAAGAGCCACGAAATGTTGCAGGAGATTGCCGATATTGCCTTTGGCCATTCGTTCACCGAGGTTTTTCAAAGAACGGCCGACGAATCCAATTCGAGCGTGCGGTTCTCAAGGAGTTGTTTTGCGAATTTCTCCATGCTAACACACAATGGACTTCTACGTTGGCCAAAGTCGATAGAATTCGCGCTCTAGCCGTTGTTTCGACAAGATTTTGGCCAAATACTTGCTGCTCATCGCTAGCAATGATGACGATGGTCGCCCCTTGTAATGCTTCCAGTTTGTGACGTGCCTAGCACATCAGGACCAAATTGGTTGGACTACGTTGCCGTGTACGTCGGTCAGTCGGAAGTCGCGACCGGCGTAGCGATAAGTCAATTTTTGGTGATCGATACCAAGAGCGTAAAGCAGGGAGGCGTGAAGGTCGTGCATGTGAACGGGATTCTCTTGTGGCTTGTAACCGTATTCGTCGGTTGAGCCATAGGTCATGCCGCCTCGAACGCCGCCACCGGCCAACCAGACGCTGAACGCTTGTGGATGATGGTTGCGTCCATCGCCGTTTTCGACCATCGGCGTACGACCGAACTCGGCGCCCCATACGACCAGAGTATCATCCAGTAGTCCACGGCGAGCCAAATCCGTTAGCAGGCCGGCAATGGGTCGATCGACCTTGGCAGCCTCGGTGATGGAGCCCTCTTGGACTTTCTTATGGTGGTCCCAAGTGTAGTCGGTTGAGACCTGAATGTATCGCACTCCGGCTTCGGCAAACTTGCGGGCCAACAAACATTGGCGACCGAAGTTGTCAGTGGGCTGCTTATCAATTCCATATAAGTCGATGGTCTCCTTCGACTCGTTTTCAATGCTCATCACTTGCGGTATGGTGGACTGCATGCGAAAGGCGAGTTCGTAGTTGGCGATCAATCCCTCGATGCCTTGATCAGTCGTGGCATCGCGAAGGTGTCTTTGGTTGAGCGATTGAATCAGATCGAGTTGCCGTCGCTGCTCGAGGTGATCCATTTTCGGGTTTCCGATATTCGATACGCGTGCCTTGGCGATCGGGATCTCAGCCGACCCTATGGCCGTTCCTTGATGAATCGCCGGCAAAAATGCACTGCCATAATTTTGAACACCGCCATGTCCGCGAGGTGGAGAAATCGTGATGTAGGCTGGCAAGTTTTCGTTCTCACTTCCCAGTCCGTACGAGAGCCATGCGCCGATGCTCGGGCGAACCAGATTGGCCTGGCCAGTGTGAAGCCGCAAAAGGGCCTCGCCGTGTGCGCTGCCTTCCGTGTGCATCGATCGTATGACGCATAGGCGATCTGCATGTTGAGCCAACTGCGGAAAAATCTCGCTGACCCAAAGGCCACCATCGCCATGCTGTGAAAATCGGAAGGGCGATCCGTAAGCGGTTCCAATCGACTTGCGTTCACTACCCACAGCCGCAGGCGAAATCGGTTGGCCATGTTCCGCGTTCAGCCGTGGCTTGGGGTCAAAGATGTCAACGTGGCTTGGGCCACCCCACATGAACAGGAAAATAATTCTCTTGGCTCGCTGTGGAAAATGCGGCGCGAGCGCGGAAGATGTTGGGCTAGCCGCTGCCCCGGGTGTAGACCATGCGGATCGTGCCAGAATCGCTGAGAGTGCAATTTGGCCAAATCCACACGCGCTGTTTCGAAGCATCGTTCGACGCGTGGTGTGCGCGAGAAACTGATTACATGCCATCGTTCGTTCTCTCAATCCAAATACTGAAATCGACTGGAAGCAAACAAACCGTGGCCGAGAATTGTCAGAGCGCGAAGCTCCCGATTCTCCGACTCTGATATCACCAAGTTCTCTTGAGTTGTACGCAAAAAAGACTGCATCACTTGCAGCACATCCGCGGTCGCCTCTTTTCCGATGATCAATTGGTACATCCGCTGTAGTCGCGGCGACGGGTCCGTGCCAGGTAGCTCGGCAATAATGCGCCCAGCGGTCGACTCGGCTGCCTTCATGACCATTTCATCGTTGAGTACAAACAAGGCTTGATTGGGTGCTGTCGTATTTGGGCGAGCCCCTGTGGCTACATGAGGGTTGGCGAAATCGAAGACTTCGAACAGTTCCGGCAAGTCGTTTCGGATAACCGGCAAATAGACGCTGCGGCAATTGTAATCCGTCCTTCGTCGAACCTTGTTCTCGCCAACGGCCGTCGCCTGATCACCCAGATACGAAACGGTAGAGTCCAATGGCGTCATGTCGAGTTCCCCGGCTGCGGACAGCATCGCATCGCGGAATGACTCGGGATCCATCCTTCGACGATTGGCTCGCCACCACAGTCGGTTGTCTGGATCGACCGAGTGATTGGTGGAATCGTATTGGCTGCTGAGCGCAAACGTGCGGCTGACAGCAATTTCACGAACAAGCGTCTTGAGCGACCAACCGGATTCGATCAATCGCCGCGCAAGATAGTCCAACAACTCTGGATGCGAGGGTTCCTCGCCGGTCGTTCCGAAATTATCGACAGTCCTTACCAGCCCGCGACCCATCATGTAATGCCAAAGTCGATTCGAAAGAACGCGGGCAGCCAGCTGGCCACTGGGGTTATCACCATCGAATAGCCACTGGCTCAATGCAACGCGACCACTTTGATTGGCTGGCAGTTCCCATGGTTTCCGACTTCGCAGGACCGTCAAGAAACCGCGGGGTACCTTTTCGCCTAAACTATCGAACTGGCCAGCCAAGCGAATGTGTTCGTCGGTTGGCTGATTGACGTCGGCTGGAATCATCGCTCGCGGCGGGATCTTGGGAGGATTGGCAAGTCTCTTGGCAATGTCCTCCACCAACAATCTCTGGCCGACGATCCGTTGCTCCAGCGGTAGGGCAGCGTCAGCGGCTGATGGATCGAGCCCAGCGTGGTGTTTTTCAATTTCGTCAGCCGTTAAGACCTCGTCGCGAGCCTGTCTCAAGAGTGCGAGAACGGAATCAGCCTTCTTCTTGCGTTCCCTCAAGTTAGAAAGCTCTCGATAATACTCTTCATAGGCTTCATCCTCATCATTTCCGTTGTCGCCAAGTCCCACCAGCCGCTCCATGACGCGCTGCTGGCCTAGCATGAATCGTTGTTCCATAACATTCGTCGAAGCAAAGATCCCCGCCAACGCGTAATAATCGGCTGTCGGTACGGGATCGAACTTGTGATCGTGGCATCGGGCGCAACCCAATGTCTGCCCCAAAACGACGCGACCAACCGTGTCGATCAACTCATCGGCGACTTCCATCCGCTGATTCTTTTCATTATTGCCCAACAGCACTTTGGGACCGATTACCAAAAAGCCGGCGGCGATGCGTTGTCGATCGCGCTGGTCGATGGAATCATACGGCAACAAGTCACCGGCAATTTGTTCGAGCATGAAGTGATCGAGCGTCATGTCTTGATTGATAGCCCCAATAACCCAATTGCGATAACGCCACGCTTCACGAAACAAAAAGTTCTCATCCAATCCGTTCGAGTCTGCATAACGAGCCAGGTCGAGCCAATGGCGCCCCCAGCGTTGGCCGAAGCGAGACGTAGTCATCAAGCGATCCACCAGCCGATCGACGCGGTCGGGAGATGCGTCGGCTTCGAACGCCTTCACATCTTCCGGGGTCGGCGGCAGTCCGGTCAGTTGCAAATAAAGCCGTCGAACTAGTTCGCTGGGAGTGGCATCGTTTCCAGGCGTGAGGTCGTTGGCTTCCAGTTTCTTAAGTACAAATCGATCGATGACCGATCGAGGCCAATCACCGGCTCGGACGTCCTGAACCGAGGACTCGGATAATGGTTGATAGGCCCAGTGCTCTGAAGCGTGTCTTGGGTTGGCATCCGATGGTGGCGATGTATGATTGCCCAGCGGGGCAGGGGCGCCCATGCGGATCCACTGCTCGACACGAGCGATATCGGCTGCGGGCAGTGGTTTTGTAGGCGGCATTCGCAGATCTGGGTCCATGTACCTGATGGCACGTACGATCAGGCTCGCATCGGAGTCGCCTGGAATCAGGCTGGCGCCCATCGAGCCCCCGCGAGTCCAGCCTTCGATGCTGTCGAGCCCCAATTCCCCTTCGAGCTTCTTAGCACGCTGCGAATGACACTGATAACAGTGTCGGGACAAAAGAGGCCTTATGTGCTTTTCGAAAAAGACTATGCCTTCGTCGCTGGAATCATTCGCCATTGCGACCGAACACAGGCCGAAAACGAAGAGCACTGCTCCCACACTGAATTTCGTCTGGAACAACAACATGGATCGATTGCAGCTAAGATAAATGGCGGGTTAAACTAGTGGATTAAGTGACTTTATCTTAACCGAACCTCGCCTGGTTACCAAGCTCCAGCTTGGTAACCCCGTTCAGGAAGCTCTGCTTCCCAGTATTTACAGGAAGCTGGAGCTTCCGGGACGGCGTTACCAAGCTGGAGCTTGGTAACGAGACTAAGCTGGAGCTTGGTAACGAGACTAAGCTTGGTAACGAGATTAAAGGCCCATTTCTTTCAGGAGATGATCGGCCCCATAGACAGTGCCGGTGATCCACAGGCAATAACGAATGTCGACGCCAATCGAGCGACTGTAGCCATCGTTCCATGCGAAGTCATTAATGGTCGCCTCGAAGGCGCGATCAAAATTGACTCCGACTAACTGCCCCTGGGCGTTCAGCACGGGACTTCCCGAATTGCCGCCGGTAGTATCGGTATCGTAGAGAATTGCCACCGGCACTTGCTTGAGACGAGGATGTGCGAAGCCAGCGAACTCCTTTCGTTCATACAGGCTACGAATGCGTTCTGGTGTAATGAAGGGTTCTTGGCCAGTCGTTTTGTCGATGACACCCTTCAAGGTTGTGATGGGCGTCTTGATGACCCCATCTTCGGGCGAGTATCCACGGACTCGACCAAAAGTCATTCGCAACGTTGCGTTGGCGTCGGGTACAAAGTTAGTGCTTTGATAAAGTTGCTTGATTTCGACCAACGAGCCGTAGGACTTATCCAGTTGCCCATTGCGTTCTTTTCCCAATTCACGAAGTCCGACATAGGTTGGATAAAGCGACATCATGAACCGGATAGCCGGGTCGCCCGTTTTGAGAAGTTGATCAGGTGTCATGGTCAAACACTTTTCAACAAAAGTTGCGTCGCCAAGTCGCGTACCGTCTTGCGTCTTTGCGACTGCATCTCGAATCGAATCGGACGAAGCTAGCAGTTCGGAAAGGGGAGGCAAGTCCCTGGCACGCTGCACCTTGCTTAGGCGTTCCAACATGCCATGTAAAATGATTCGATCGGTTGGCAAGTGCAGATCAGCAACCGTCAGCATGAGCGTTTTTTTAGTCTGATCGAAGTTCCGTTCCATGAACGGAGGTTCGCGATCCAGATCGCTCTTCAATCGTTCGGAAGCTGCATCGCACAGCATGAAGGCGATATCTAGTGAACGGCAAGCCGAATGCAGTTGATCTAAATTCAATTCAAAGCCAGAATCTTTTGACAGCGAATGATAGACCGCATCGATTTCCGATAAGACTCGACCGTAACGAGCCTTGCGCTGCGAATCGGCATCGATGTATGTTTGCAATTGGTTTTCCTCCGCCTCACGCGATTTGGAAATCGACGTTCGCCGCAAGCCTTTCAACTGCCCACGGGCTCGCTTCTCCACGTTGGCCAGCGATCGCATGTGGGCAGCATGTTTCAACGCAACGCTGCGATCCTGGCTTCCCGCCTCATCCATCGTTGATATTTGCCAACTGTACAAGTCGACGATCAATGGCAATCGGACATCTTCTTCGTACCGTAAGAAGCTAGCCGTCTTATGGCGCGATGTTCGGCCGGGATAGCCGAGCAAGAACACGAAGTCGCCCTCGTCGACACCTTGAGGGGCCACTTGGATGAAGCGTTTCGGCTTGTAGGGAACATTGTTTGGCGAGTGGTCGGCGCTCGAGCCATCCGGAGCCGTGTAGGCTCTCATGAAAGAAAAGTCGCCCGTGTGCCGCGGCCATTCCCAGTTATCGATTTCGCCACCAAAGTTTCCCACCGAAGCCGGTGGCGCAAAAACCAGTCGGACATCTTTGAGATAAGTATAAAGAAAAAGCCAATACGTCTTTCCAGCGAACATCTCAGCCACTTCGGCTCGTAATGTGGGGTTGGCGCTCTCCGCCTGTTTTTCCAACTCTTTGCGACGGCGTTCGATCGCTTTGGTTCGCTCTAGAAAATTCATCTCGGAACGAACGGCGCTCAATACTTCCGTCGAAACATCGGAAAACGACTCTGTGATGCGAACCGTGTAACCCTTGGCCGGGAGCTCGTCGGCCTGCGTTTTGGCTTGAAAACCGTTGGCCAGGTAGTCCCTTTCGGGACTGCTTGCGCTTTGTATCGAGCCGTATGCGCAGTGGTGGTTGGTGACGATCAAACCGTTTGGAGAAACGAACGAACCGGTGCAGCCATTGACGCGGCAGATGCCATCCAGCAAACAAGTGGTCGTAGGATGAAA
>JBJXFT010000180.1:0-32756 GCA_046155725.1 Saprospiraceae bacterium | reverse complement strand
CCTGCTCGCGCCCACAAACCACTTCAGCGGCGTAGCCATCGCGGTGCTCGACATGAACGGCGACGGGCTGGACGACATCGCCCGGCTCAGCAAAGGCACCGACCTCAACATTCAGTACCAAACCGCCCCCGGCGAAGCCTTCATCCCTTCGGGCATGACCCCCCTCCCTGGCACTGACAAGACTTGGGGGATGTGCGCCGCCGACGTGAACAACGACGGCCTCGGCGATGTGCTGGCTGGCGGCAGCTACGACGGCGTGAAAATCGCCCTTGCCGATCCCGCTTCGGGCGGCAGCACTTTTGATATCCAAATCATCGCTTCGCCCGGCACTTTTGTGCAAGGCGTGAACTTCGCCGACATCAACAACGACGGCTGGCTCGATGCCTTCGTTTGCCACGACGATGGCGTGGCGCGTATTTTTGGCAACAACGGCGACGGCTCTTTCACGCACCAGCCCAATTGGATTGACCTGAAAACCGTCCCCGCTTCCGACAATTCTGGCAACTACGGCTCGGTGTGGAGCGACGTGGACAATGACGGCGACCTCGACCTCTACATCGCCAAGTGCCGCCAAAACGTGAATAACCCCACCGACCCGCGCCGCATCAACCAACTTTTCCTGAACAATGGCGACGGCACTTACACGCAAGACATCGCCAACACTTCGGGGCTGCGCATCGGGGCACAAAGCTGGACTGCCGATTTCGGCGACGTAGACAACGACGGCGACTTTGACTGTTTCATCACTAACCACGACGTGAACAGCCAATTGCTCGAAAACGATGGCGCGGGCCATTTCACCGACATCACGCTGGCAGCCGGGCTGACGGGTGCCATTGACGGGCTGCCGCTCCAAGGCTTGTTCCGCGATTTTGACAACGATGGCTACACGGACATCATCGTGGCGGGCGATTATCACTACATTTTCAGAAACAACGGAGACAAGACTTTCAGCCCCATCGCCAACCCATTTGACAACCACGAGGTGGAATCCTTCGCCATCGGCGACCTCAACGGCGACGGTTTCCAAGATGTGTACGCGGGCTATGCTTTTGTGTACACCAACCCTTCCGCCATTCCTGACGCGCTGTGGATGAACGACGGCAACGGCAACCATTTCTACGGCCTCAACCTGAGCGGCCAAATGAGCAACCGCAATGGCGTGGGCGCGAAAGTGCAACTTCATTCAGCCCTCGGCATCCAAACCCGTGAAGTGCGCTCCGGCGAAAGCTACGGCATCAGCAACTCGCTCCAAATCCATTTTGGCTTGGGGCAAATCACGCAAATTGATTCGATAGTAGTCCATTGGCCCTCTGGTGCGCGCGATGTACTGTACCAGCCTGCCGCCGACCAATACGGCACACTCTACGAAGGTGGCTGCATCATCCCCTTGGTTTCGCTCGTGGCTGCCGGCCCCACCACCATTTGCAGCGGCCAGAGCGTGTTGCTCGGCACTTCAGATGTTTTCAGCAATTACCTCTGGAACACGGGCGACACTACGGCCAACATCACGGCCACAGCGGCGGGCGCCTACCAAGTCACCATCGTCAATTCGGAAGGCTGCACGGGTGTTTCCAACCCCCTCATCGTCACGGTTGACCCTATCCAAATCCCGACCATCACGGCATTGGGCGACACCACTTTCTGCGCTGGCAGCGAGGTCGTGCTGGTTTGTTCGGAAGCGACGAGTTATCTCTGGAACACGGGCGCGACCACGCAGAGCATCGCTGCTAGCCAAAGCGGCCAGTACAGCGTGGCGGCGCAAGGGCTTTGTGCCGTGTTCAGTTCGGTGCCCATCAGTATGTATATGCTGGATGCGCCGTTGCCAATCGTTGTGCCCGACACGGTTTCGGTGGGCCAATCCGCTACGCTCGTCGCCATAGGCGACAAGATCACTTGGTTCGATTCGCCGACGGCGCAAATAAACCTCGCGGTGAACGATTCGCTCCTGACACCCGCGCTCACGGGGAACACCACCTACTGGGTCACCAACACTTCGGTCTATGGTATGCCCAACGATTTTGTGGGAATGGTAAACCACCAAGGCACGGCCACGAGCGATGTCAACTACAACGACGGCCTGATTTTCGACTGTTTCAAGCCTTTCATTTTGGCAAAAACAAAGGTCATTACCGCCGTAGCCGGCGACCGAAAAATTGACCTGCGTGCCTCGAACGGCGATGTTTTGCAAACCAAAACCGTCAACATCCCTACCGGCACCACTGTCATTGACCTGAATTTTGATGTCCCCATCGGCACTGACTTCTTGCTCACGACCGACGAAACGGTGAACCAAAGCAGCATCGGCACCTCTGGCCCACAATTGCGCCGCAGCAACCAAGGCTGCGAGTTTCCTTATGACATAGCGGACGTGGTGAGCATCAAAAGCTCCAGGCTCAGCCTTGTGCGCTATTATTATTTCTACAACTGGGAAGTGGATTTCTATGGCTACGAATGCCCGAGTGACCGCGTACCTGTTACGGTGGTGGTGCAAGAAGAAAGCGGCATTGCGCCTCTGCCCGCTTGGGCTTCGGGGCTGCGCTTGTTCCCCAACCCGAGCGCCGGCGCGGTCTCGCTCGACATTCAAGGTTTCGCTGGCGGTCATCTTTGGGTTGCTATCAAAAACGCGCAAGGCCAAACGCTCCAAACCCGCGAGTTTAGCGCCCTTGCGAGCGATGCTTTGTTCGAAATTGATTTGAGCAATTTGCCTGCGGGAATGTACTGGCTCGAAATGGCGGGCGAAGGCGGGGTGGCGCAGCGGAAGGTGGTGGTTCGTTGAGCGTTTCAGAACAGATACACGGTTTGGAAATAAAGGCAGTGGCCGTTCCAACTTTTGGAAGTGGGAGGGGAGTCGTGCTTGCGGGGGTCGTACATCAGCACGAGCGAGCGGTTCCAGCGCACCGTGAAGCCGAGATGGCGGTTGGCAAAAAAATTGGCCCCCAGCACGATGCTCAGGTCGTCTTTTTTCAGATAGTCGGGCACCACCGCGTTCAGGAATTCAAACTCCTCGTCCACCTTCGTGCTGAAAAGGCGGGCGTAGGAAAGCCCGGCATTGAACGAAACCTTGTAGTAGCTCAGGGAGGCATCTTCGTACTCGATGAGCCAATCTTTGAAATGCCATTGCAGCGGCACCTCAATGTAGTTGAGCGTGAGGGCGAAAGGGTTGGGCGTGTAGTCGCGCGGGATGAGTTCGTTCTGGCAACCGCGCTGCGAAAACAGGATTTCCATGCTGGCTTCCGTGCGCTCTTTGAGCCGCGCTATGACGCGCAGCCCCGCTTGAAAACCCAATTTGTTGTAGCCCGCCGAGTTGTCGCCGTCAATCTGCGAAGCTGTGAGGCCCAGCACCGCGCCCGCACGGAAGCGCGGCTGCGCCAAAAGGAGAATGGGGAAAAAAGCGAGCAGTAAGAGCAGAAGTGTTTTTTGCATGACTTGGATGTTGTTCAAAATTTGGGAAAAGGTATCAAGTTTTCATTTCACGCCACGGCAAAAAAACCTCGAACTCCTTTTGCTTAAAATATAGGCGCGTTTCATCTTCTGGCCGCTCACTGGTAGCCAGCACAAAATCGCCGCCCCAAGCCCCGAGGCTTTTCACCTCGCCCCAAAAATCGTGGAAGTACAAATCTTTGGCGCGGGGCAGGCCAATGGCTTCGGCCACCAAAAGTTCGTGCGCGAGCAAGACCGCCTCGAATTCGGCCAACGTTTTGGCGTTCAAAAACCGATGCGTCAAGCGGGTCGTTTCAAATACCGTTTCGGGATTTTTCAACGCCCGTTCGCGGTAGCGGGCAATGCCGGCGCGGCTGTCTTGCTTTTTCCCCAAAAAGACAAAATAGAGTTGGGGGGAAAAGGAGGGCGCAAAAAGGGCGGGCGCAATCTTGGGCGTTTGGCCTTCCAAATGGAACAGAATGGGTCCATCGGCGTAGGCGCATGCAATGTCATAGCCAGAGCCGCCGAGCGTGTCCGACAAGATTTTGTAAGGGTCTGCGTCTGCCCAGCGCGCCAGTGCAGCGATGAGCGAGCTGCTCGTGCCAAGCCCCCATTCACGGGGGAAATCGTTTTGCGTAGCCACGCGGAGCGATTGATTTTCAAGAAAAAAATGCGGGCGTTGGGTCTGACAGGCAAGGAGGATGGCCGAAAGGGTTTCGGCTGTTTTTTCGTCAGAGAATTGTAGCGCGCGCAGGCTCGGCAGTTCAAATTCCGCCTCGAACCACGCCGTGCCATCGGGGTTTTTGCTGACCCATGCGAGCCGCCCAGCTTCCCCAAATTCTTCTGCGCGCAATGATTGGCCGAAACGGACGGGCATGGCCAGTGCCGTTGCGCCATCGAGCACAAAGTATTCGCCCGTGAGCAGGAGCTTGCCTTGGGCGTGGGTCTCGAAAAGGAACGCGGATTTCACGGATCAGGCGGATTTGCGCTGTGCTCGTCGGAGCGTTGGGATTGCGGGTGGGGCACTGGCGGGCATAGGCATTGAGTGCTTTGTTCGGCGATTCTATAATTCATCTATTTCATCATCCGAAAGCCCTGTTGATTTTTTTATTATCTCTTTATCAACCCCGCTCCTTTTAAGTTCTCTTGCAATTTCCTTTGCCTTCTTTTTCTCCGCTGCTGTAATTTTCCCTCGTTCATCTTGTTCCGCTATCGAAGCATTGTCATAAGCAATCAGGTCGTCTTTTGACCAATTGTGCTTATCCGCTTCTACAAATGCCTCTTTCAACCCCTCATCGTCGTTGGCATAATCAGGAATGAAGGTAAGTTCCTCAGCGTGTTTGATGAAGTATGCCCATTTATCAATCGGAGTTATTAATTCTTTCATTTCCAACAGGAATTTTGGCAACTCTACGAATGAAAACTCAATATCTCTTAACAGGTGTTCATTGGTTGCTTTGTCCAAAATAAGGTGCCGGGTATGGTAGTGCTTGCTTCTACTGAACTCAAAATCAAGTATCCCAATAAAGTAGGCGGGGTTCAATAAAGGGTAATCCTCTCCCCTATTTATCTGCATAGAGTAGTCTCGTGAGAGGTAGTATTGTACCCGCTTGTCAAAGCCGTCTTTTTCGGCGACCTGCATTTCAACCACAAACTTTCTTCCTGCTTGGTCGGTTGCCCGCACATCGAGGATGGATGCCTTTTCTCCGGCGATGCGGGGAAAAAGGTTTGGGTTGGTGAGTGTGATACTAACCACGCGTTTGTCCCCTTCCAGTTCCAAAGCGGCATTCAGAAAGGAAATGAGCGGGGCGGACTTTTTCTCGTTACCGAAAATCTTCCGAAAAGCGATATCATTTTTTATATCTACGAACTGCATAACCTAAATTATGGGTACAAAAATACGGCAGATACTGATAGGGTTCAGTATTTGCCGTTTGAGGCAGTTTTGGGATTACCTGCGTTTGGGGCTCTTTTTCTTTTTATTTCTTCTGGTTTCGCCGATCAAGCGGATTTTGAAACGCGGATTTCGCCAATCAGGCGGATTTGCGCGGATGTGTTCCATTGTATCAAAATCCGCGCAAATCCGCCCGATCAGCGGAATCCGCGTTGTCACAGGCCGAACGCTTTTTGGATATCGGCCACCGCGTCAAGTTTTTCCCAAGTGAAAGTTTCCACGATGCGGGTTTCCGAATTGCCGTTGAGCCCTATGTTCACTGTTTTCTCTTCGGGTGTGCGGCCAAAGTGGCCATACGCTGCCGTCTCGGAGAAAATCGGGTTTTTCAGCGCGTAGCGGCGCACGATGGCTGCTGGGCGCAGGTCAAAAACATGGAGGAGTTTTTGCGCAATCTCGCCATCGCTCAGCCCTTTCACTTTGCAGGTTCCGTAGGTGTTCACATAGAGGCCGACGGGTTTGGCTACTCCGATGGCGTAGGCTACTTGCACGAGGGCTTGACTGCACAAGCCGCTGGCAACGAGGTTTTTGGCAATGTGGCGAGTGGCATAAGCACCCGAGCGGTCCACCTTCGAGGGGTCTTTGCCGCTGAATGCGCCGCCGCCGTGTGCGCCCTTTCCGCCGTAAGTGTCCACGATGATTTTGCGGCCCGTGAGGCCCGTGTCGCCGTGCGGGCCGCCGATTACGAACTTGCCCGTCGGGTTGATGTGATATTTCACATCGGCGGTGAAAAGCCGTGCCACGCGGCTGGGCAGTTTCTTTTTCACCCTGGGGAGCAGCACTTTTTGCACATCGGAGGCGATTTTGGCGAGCATCCTTCCGTCTTCGTCAAAGTCGTCGTGCTGGGTGGAGATAACGATGGTGTCTATTTTTTTCGGCACGTGCTTGTCCGAGTATTCGATGGTGACTTGGCTTTTCGCGTCGGGGCGGAGGTATTTCATCTGCTTGCCTTCTTTGCGGATGGCGGCGAGTTCGCGGAGGAGCAGGTGCGCGAGGTCGAGCGCGAGGGGCATATAATTTTCGGTTTCGTTGGTGGCGTAGCCGAACATCATGCCTTGGTCGCCCGCGCCTTGTTCGTCCTCTTTTTTGCCCACGTCCACGCCCTGCGCGATGTCGGCGCTTTGCTCATGGATGGCGGAGAGTATGCCACAACTCTTTGCGTCGAACTGGTATTCAGCCTTGGTGTAGCCGATGCGCTCGATGGTGCGGCGGGCAGCCTCTTGTACGTCCACATAAGCGGAAGAGCGCACTTCGCCGGCAATGACGACGAGGCCGGTGGTCACGAGGGTTTCGCAGGCGACTTTGGAGTGGGGGTCTTGGCGGAGAAACTCGTCGAGGATGGCGTCGCTGATTTGGTCGGCCACTTTATCGGGGTGTCCTTCGGAAACGGATTCTGAGGTGAAGAGGTATGCCATTTTTTTTGAACTATGAACTATGAACGGGGTTTGGCTGGTAGGCTTTGATTGGGTTGTGTTGCAAATGCTTTTGAAAATTTGCTTTTCAATCCCCGATTTTTGCGCCACAAAGGTAGATTTTCCCTTTGGGAAAAAAGAGGCGGGGTGAAAAGCCCGTGAGCAAAAGCAAGTATCTTTGCACAAACCGTACGTTTATGCCCGTCAAAGACACTTTCCACTCAGCAGTAAGAAATGCCCTCGAAAAAAGCGGCTGGACGATAACGCACGACCCGTTTGTCATCCCTGTTGGGAAAACAAAAGTTTACATAGACTTGGGCGCAGAAAAGGAGAAAACCATCGCGGCCGAAAAGGGCAAGGAAAAGATTGCGGTAGAAATCAAGTCTTTTTCGGGACTTTCTCAAATTCTTGACTTTCACAGCGCACTTGGGCAATACCTTTTTTATTTGCCAGGTTTGGAGGAGAAAGACCCCGAAAGGGAGCTTTTTCTTGGCTTACCAAGTAGGCTTTTGGAGGACTTTTTAGAAGAGCCTTACATTCGGAAAGTAATCAAGCGGTATTCTATCAAAGTCTTGATATACGATCCAATAAACGAAATCATTGTAGAATGGATAAGATAGCCAATTACAAAAAAATCGCTCGAAACCTCGTCGAAGACATCGGCAAACTCGGCTCTTCTTCTTTCGAAGACATTGAGACACAGATAATAATTGACGACGAGCGTGGCCATTACCTCCTGTATTCAAATGGGTGGAGCAATGAAAGCCGAACCTACGGCTGTTATGTTCATATTGACGTAAAGCCCAACGGCAAAGTTTGGCTCCAGCACGATGGCACCAACCTTGTTGTCGCCACACAACTCATGGAAAAAGGCGTTTCTCAAAACGATCTTGTTTTGGGGTTTCATTCCCCATATCTCCGGCAGCAAACAGGCTTTGCCTTGGCATAGTCTCTTCCGCTTAACACGAGTGAACCCTTCTCACACATGAATCTCGCCGAGCTCCGCCAAAATTATGCTCGCCAATCGCTCTCCGAAACGGATGTGCTGCCCGACCCGGTGGCGCAATTTGCGCGTTGGTTTGAAGAAGCCCAAGCCAGTGAAATCCGCGAACCCAATGCCATGACGCTCGCCACGGCCACGCCCGATGGCCGCCCGAGCGCCCGCACTGTTTTGCTCAAAAATTTTGATGACCAAGGCTTTACGTTCTTCACCAACTACCAAAGCCGCAAAGGGGCGAACCTTGCTGTCAACCCTTGGGCCGCCCTGCTTTTCACTTGGCTCGATTTGGAGCGGCAAATCCGCATAGAAGGCCGGGTGGAAAAAATAAGCGAGGAAGAATCGCTCGCCTACTTCCAGAGCCGACCCCGCAGCAGCCAAATCGGCGCATGGGCAAGCCCGCAAAGCCATGCTGTGGCGGGGCGAGCGGCGTTGGAAAACCGGCAAAAAGAATTGGAAGCAGCGTTTGCAAATTTGGAAAAACTGCCGCTCGCGCCCAACTGGGGCGGCTACCGCTTGCAGCCCGACGCACTCGAATTCTGGCAGGGAAGGCCGAGCCGTTTGCACGACCGGATTCTTTACACGCGGAAAGAAAAAGGGTGGCAAATAGAGCGGCTCGCGCCCTGATTTGCCACCCTTTGAAAGACTAAACCTTGTAGGTTTTTGAAACTTCCGCAGGTAGATAGACGAGGATCATTGTTCAGGAGCCTCTGCAATGTTGTCAGGTTCTTCTGCTGAAGTGCCTTCTTCCTCGGCTTTTTTCTTTTTGCCTGTGGACGGGTGACCGGTGAAATGTTTGAGCATGATGACCTCGCGCTGCGTGAGTTCGCGGAATTTGCCGCGTTCGAGGTCTTTTTTTGTCAAGCCCGCAAAGTAAAAGCGGTCAAGTTTGAAAATCTCGTAGCCTAAAGCCTCGAATAAGCGGCGTACCACGCGGTTGCGGCCCGAAGAGATTTCGAGTTCGACAATATCGCGGTCGGGGTGGTCTTCTGAAAAGCGAATCCAGTTGACTTCCATGAGGCCATCTTCGAGTTCCACTCCTCGTTCGATGTGCTCCAAATCTGCTTGCGTAAGCCCACGGCGCAGGCCGACGCGGTATTGCTTCTGCACAGCATAGCTGGGGTGGGTGAGTTTTTGCGCCAGTTCACCGTCGTTGGTGAGGAGCACGAGGCCCGTGGTGTCGCGATCGAGGCGGCCTACGGGGAATATCCGTTCGGGGAAGCTCGGGTCTACGATGTCGAGCACTGTGGGGCGGCCACGGTCGTCGTCAGTAGTAGTGATCACGTTTTTGGGCTTGTTCAAAAGCACATACACTTGACGTTCTTGAACGCTCATCAGCTTGTTGTCGCAAATGACGATATCGCCGGGCTGAATCCGGTAGAAGGGTTCTTTTTTGAGTTCTCCGTTGACGGTGACTTTGCCTCCTTCCACATATTCCACCGCTTTGCGGCGCGACGAAAGGCCACAGTGCGCCAAGTATTTGTTCAGTGGCATCCCTTCGCCGCTGGGCAGCCCGGGCTTGGGTTTGCGCTCTACATAGAAATCATCTTTTTTTCGGAAGGGCTTTCTGCCACCGCCGAAGCCGCCGCCACCACCGCGCTGTTGGTAGTTGCCGCCGCCGCCTTGGCTGCGGTCTTGCCACGGCTTGCGCTCGTAGTTTCCGCCGCCACCTTGTTGGCCACCCTGTTGGCTGCGGTCTTGCCACGGCTTGCGCTCGTAGTTTCCGCCGCCACCTTGTTGACCGCCGCCGCCTTGTTGGCTGCGGTCTTGCCATGGCTTGCGCTCGTAGGTTCCACCGCCACCTTGTTGGCCACCCTGTTGGCTGCGGTCTTGCCACGGCTTGCGCTCGTAGTTTCCGCCGCCGCCTTGCTGGCCGCCACCTTGTTGGCCACCTTGCTGACTGCGGTCTTGCCACGGCTTGCGCTCGTAGTTGCCGCCGCTGCCTTGTTGACCGCCACCTTGTTGGCCGCCTTGGCTGCGGTCTTGCCACGGTTTGCGCTCGTAGTTGCCGCCACCGCCTTGCTGACCGCCACCTTGCTGGCCACCCTGTTGGCTGCGGTCTTGCCACGGCTTGCGTTCGTAGTTGCCGCCACCTTGCTGGCCACCTTGTTGACTGCGGTCTTGCCACGGTTTGCGCTCGTAGCTGCCCCCGTCCCGAGGTTTGTCAGGACGCTCAACAGGTTTGTCTTGATTGTCGGAAAATGGGTCTTCAAAAGGATCGGATTTCGTTCGCTCTTCCAGCGATGAATCCGTGTCCGGCTTGGAGAGGCGCGGACGGCGCTTTTTTTCTTCTTCCATTGAAAGCGGTGATTGTTGTTGGTTTGAACTGCTGCTGTTGTTTGGGCTGCAAATTTCCTTTTTTTCCCCGGAACGCCGTCAGTTTAAATATTAAAACAGTGAGAAAAATTGATAGTCTGTTTTTTGGCTGCCGCATTCTTAGTGTTCGCGCTCCAGTTCTTCCAAGCGCACCTTATAAATGTATTGCGGGGTGCGGGCGTACATGGCGCGATAAAGTGCCAAGGCGCGGAGGTGGTGCGGTGTGGGGTTGTCGGCCACGCGGCGGAACTCGAAATGTACGGCGGCTTCTTCGCGCTCGGTACGAACGATGCTCAGCATTTGTTGGAGTTGGCGCATGGCTTCGGCGCGGTTGCCTTCGGCGATGATGACTTGCGCCCGGAGGATGTTGGCCCCGAACGTGAGTTCGCCGTTGCCAAGCGCGAGGGCGATGTCTCGGCCTTCTTCCACATATTGCCGGGCGGCAGCCACCTCTCCGGCTTGAATGTGCACCAAGCCTTTTTCGATGAGCGAATAGCCCAGCACGAGGCGGTTGCCCATATCCCGGGCATGGTCAATGGCTTCGTTGTAATAGCGGATGCTGCGGGGGTAGTCGCCTTTGTAAAACCAAGTGTCGCCCAAAGTATTGAGCGCTTTGGCGATGCCTTTTTTGTAGTTGAGTTCGCGGCTGAGGGCGAGGTTTTGCTCTAAGTATTCGATGGCCGGGTCAAAATCGCCCATCACCGAGAGCAGGTCGCCGATAAGGCCGGAAGCGATGGCGAGCCCCTGTTTGTCGCCCAGTTCGCGCACGAGTTGGAGGTCGCGCTCGAAGTTCTGCATGGCTTTCGTGTAGTCTCCTTTTTTCTCCCAAACGGAGCCGATGGAGCCGATGCAGATGGTCATAAAAAGTTTGTTGCCCAGTTCTTCGGAGAGGGCAAGGCCGCGTTCGAGGCAAAGGAGGGCGGAGTCGAGCGAGCCTTTTTCGAGGTTGATGATGCCGAGGTTGGTGTACAGGGTGGTGAGGCCCTGCTTGTCGCCCGCGCGTTGGGCGATGTCGAGTTGTTCTTCGAGCCAACGGATGCCTTCGTCGTAGTGGCCTTGGTTCATGAAGATGAGGCCGAGGTTGGCTACGATGGCGGCGTTCTCGGCCTCGCGCCCGTTGGCGCGGTTGATCTCGATGGCTTTGGCAAACCAACTTTTGGCGGATTCGTAACTGCCCTGCCGGAAAAAGAGCGTGCCGAGATTGCCATAAGTCTTGGCCGTGCCGACGGGGTCTTTGGCAAAATCAAAGAACGTGGAAGCCACGTCGAGGTGTTTTTTGGCTTCCACATAATCGCCGCGAAGCATCCGCAATTGGCCGAGGCGGCGGTTGGCGCGCCCGATGAGCAGCCAATCGCTCAGTGCTTGGGCGCGTTTGAGCGCGGCGCGGTAGTCCGTTTCGGCTTCTTCCCATTGGCCCACCAACTCGTGTACCGCGCCTTTGCGCAGCAGGAGCCTTATGACTTTTTTGTTTTCCTTTTCCTTGCTCAGTAAGTTGGCAATCAACTTGTGGTAGAACTGCAAGGCCTGCCTGTTCTGGAAATTCCGTTGGGCGTAGCGGGCAGCCTTTTCGAGGTATTTGTTTGTTTTTTTCTCCTCTTCGGCCTCGGCGTAGTGGAAAGCGAGGTCTACATAGCGCTCTTCCGAATCGGGGTACAGTTGTTCGATGGCCTCTGCGATGAGTTGGTGGAGTTCGCGCAGGCGGGTGCGCAACTGCATGTCATAAGCGGCTTCGCGGAGCAGCGAGTGCCGAAAGATGTAGCGAAGTTCGTTCATCGCGTACCACACTTGCCACTTTTCCGCCGTCTGGATTTGTTCGCGCAGCACTACATCGAGGTCGCCATTGCGCCGGATGAAATCTTCCTGCCGCGCCATCACTGCCGAAAGCACGGGCAACTCGAACTCGCGCCCGATGACGGCTGCTGCTTTCACGGTTTCTTTCACCAGCCCGCTCAAGCGGTCTATCCGCGCCATCATGATTTCCTTTACGGAATCTGCGATTTGGAGGTCTTCGTTTTTGAGTTGCAACACCCCCTCGTCGGTTGTTTTCAGCAAGTTCGCCTCGCGGAAATATTCGGCCATTTGCTCCACGTAGAAGGGGTTTCCCTGTGTCATTCGGAGCAGCAGTTCAAAGAGGTCGGGGTGCATGGCACTGCCCAGCCGAGCCTCTGCGAATGATTTCAATTCGTCGTTTTGCAGGAAATTCAAATCTACTTCGCAGAACGGCGTACCGATTTCTTCCAAGAGGTTTTTCTTGAGGACGTAATTCCGCGTGCCGTCGTCCTCGTAGCGGCTCGTGACTAAGAACAGTAGTGGGTAAGCCCGTGCCCGGCGAGCGAATTGCGCCAAAAATTCGCGGCTCATGTCGTCATACCAGTGCGCGTCTTCGAGTTCTATCACCACGGGCTGGAGCAGTGATTCGGCCACAAAAAGGTTGGCCATGGCGGCAAGGCTATTTTGGTAGCGACCCCGCGCATCGAGTTGTTCCCACAGCGAGCCGGGGTAACTGATGCCCACCATGGCGGCAAGCACGCTCTGGGTGCGCGCTATTTCGCGGCGCACGGTGTCGGCTTCGGGGTGTTGGCTTTCGGTCAGTTCGTATTGGAGTTCGAGGAAATTTTGCTCGAAAAGTTCCTTGTTGCGCTCCAGCGTGTTCTCTGGGCTTTGGTCAAAATAGTTTTTGAGGAAATAGATGAAGGGGTTGAAGGGCTTGCGCAGCATCTGGTCGCTGGCGCAGCCAAACCAACTGACGGCCATCGTGTCGCGGAGGCGGCGGCGCAGTTCGTAGCTCAGTCGGCTTTTGCCGATGCCGGCTTCGCCGAAAATGTAGGCCACGCCCGCAAAGCGGTTTTCGTGCAAGGGCTGTGCAAACTCAAAAATCCGCGCCAGTTCTTCGGCGCGCCCAAAACTGTCGCCCGAAAAACTGGCCTTTCCTGCCAAATCCCGGCCCGTCAAAAGGTAGGTCGGCAGTGCATTTTCAAAACCTTTGAAGTGGCCGTCGCCCCGGTAACTGAATTTGAAATTTCGGTTGCGCGACACGCTTTCGTCGCTCAGCACCTCGCCCCATTCGGCCTTCATCATCAGCCGGGCGCCGAGGTTGACTCGTGCCCCCACGGCAGCATATTGGCACCGCTCGGCGCTCCCGATCACTCCTGTGAACGCTTGCCCGGAAGCCATGCCCACGCGATAGCGCGCGCCGGTGAGTTCGGTCAGTTGCAAAAGGTCATCGCGCACGGCGGCCACAAATTCGAGCGCGCGCTCGGTGTTGTTCTCAAACGAAATGGGCGCGCCAAACAAGCAAAACATCACCCCGCCCTTGTCGCCAAAATCAATCTCTTTGAAGTAGCCGCCGAAGTTTTCGCTCTGGTCGAGCACGATGGAGGCGAAGTGGTCGAGCGATTCGTGCGAGCGCACCCCATCGAAGGAAATGAACACGCTCACCACGTTGCGGAACTCGCCACTCTGTTGGTTTTCAAAAACTTCTCTGGGCAAAAATTCGGCTGTTGTCGCAGCGTCCGGCTTTGGCAAGGAACGATGAACGCTCTCGTTCCTCGTTCCTCGTTCCTCGTTCATCGTTAACTTGTAAAAACCATCGCCCAAGTCTTTTGCTTCAAAAATAGCGGGGTCGAGCAGGCGCAGGAACTGCGCGTCGGTCACGGCTTCGAGGCTGTTTGCGCGGGTTTGGGCTTGCGCACAGCCGTCAATCGGGTCGCCCCGAAAGTAGTAGGCTTTCCGCCGATGCCCCACGATGCCCCATTCGACTTCGCCTTCCGAGAGGCCGATTTTGATGCCGATGTTGTGCGCGGAAAGGATGGACTCCGGGTCTTTTTGCTCTTGCGCAAAACGCGAAAGGATGGCGCGGGCGGTGTAGAGCGTGCGCGTCAAAACCTCTTCGGAAGAGAACGGGGGCTGAGTCGGGAAAATGGCGGTAAAGCTATCGCCCGCAAAATAAGGGATGAACCCGCCCTGCTGATACACCAACTCTACCGTGGGCTGAAAGATGTGGTTGAGCACATCGGAAAGTTCTTCAGCGCCTTCGGGGCCTATGGCCATGAGCGATTCGGTGAGCCGAGTGAAGCCGCTCAAATCAACGAACATGGTACACGCCCGCAAGCTGCCTTGCAGGATGTCGTTCCGGTAATTTTCCTGAATAAAGTGTGGCAGAAAATGTCTCAAGAGCAGGCGGCGAGGTTGGTTGAATTTGAGTGTTTGTTGGGCTTGGGTTCGGCCTTGAAAAAGTATGCGTTGGATGACCGGCTTTGGGGCACCCCTCTTCTCTTAGCTGCCTTTGCGTATGATTTGCTCTATCTTAGTGGGCAGCATACCTAAAAACGCTGCAATCTCCTCTATTGACCGTCCTTGTTTGTGCGCCATTAATACCATTTCCTCTCGTCCTTCCTCTCGTCCTTCCTCTCGTCCTTCCTCTCGCCCTCGCTCCCTTCCTTTTTCTATTCCTTCCTCTATCGCAGTGTTCATCACATTGGCCAAATCGCGGTAATGTTTTATGCTTTCTGCATAAGCATCTCGTTCTGTCTTGCTGAATTTGGCAATCTCTGCTACTTGAAAGAGGTGTTCAAAAACCCGTTCTTGCAACTCTTTAGGCCTGTCTTCTAAGTTTGGCAGATGTTTGAACACATAAAGCCATTTGTCTTGCAAGGTTTCCAACTCATGCACCTCTTTTGTAAAATTCGGCAGGGAAAGGTAAATGAACGTTAGTTTTTCATAAAACACTTTGCAATCTTGGTCTTTCAACTGTACTGTGTGTATAACGGTGTTGTCGTCGGCCTCGTCCGCAAAAACGAAATCCAATATCCCAACTGTGTAAACTGGGGAAAGGCGATAGTCCCAAACACCTTGCTTTGCCTGTTCTTGGATAGGGAAAGAAGCATAATAGACGCTGCGGTCCTTAAAATAATTTTGCTTTGCCTTTTGCACTTCCACTATGAACCTTTCCCCGCTTTCGGCGGTGCAGTAGAGGTCAAATATTGCCTTTCGCTCGGTTGGTGCAGGCGCCAGATGTTCGTTTTTGGTGTAAGACAGGTTTTTTATCGTGTGTTGGGGCGGCAAGATTTGGTTCAGAAAATCAATCAGTAAATCCTTGTTCAGCTCTTCGCCAAAGATTTTTTTGAATCCAAAATCTGTAAACGGGTTTATGTATCTTTCTTGCAGCATATACGCGATTTTTATGCACAAAGGTATGGCGCAAACACCGATCACCGACCAATACCTGGGCAACGGATGCTCCCAAAGTAATAGTTCAGCCCAACGCCAACCATGGCGTACGAATCATTGTTCTTTCCATTGCCGCGCTGGCGGCCGGGAAGGCCAAGGGGCGGTTCGCCCGAACGGTCGGCCAGTGCGGCGGCAAGGTCGCCGCGTTGCGCGCGGATGTCGCGGATGTCCGCGTATGTGCCATGCACGTCATCGAGATAGTCGGTAAAAATCTTCCGCCCGCTCAGCGCAAAATCGAGGCTCCAACGGTACGAAAGGTCTATTTTGAAACCTATTCCGTAGGAGAAAGCCCCTTGCGCGGTGTTGTATTCTTCCCCACGGAACTGGCCTTCGGTGCCCATTTCGCGCAGGTCGTACGTCGTGCCGTCCAAATCGGCTTTGGGGTTGAACCAGAAAAAAGCAGGCCCTGCAAACATGTACGGCGTGAAGAAATACTCGCGGTGGCCATGCACGTAGGGGAAAAAATTGAACTCAAATTGAGCGGTGGCATCGGCGACGGTGCTCCAAAAATGCAGGTTGCGGCGCTGCTCATAAATGTTTTTGGAGTCAGAATCGTAGGCGCTGATTTTCCCCGCATTCAGGCCAAAGCGCACGCCGAGGCGGTCGTTCAGGTTGTAGCGCCCGCCCAGCCCGCCCGCAAGGTGGACGCGGTTGACGCGGAAATTGGTGTTCAGATCGCCAAAGTAGTTGGAGGCCCCCAGCCAGCCGCCCAACTCCCAGCCGCGCATTTGGGCGAACGAGGTTTGGCTTGTCAGCAAAACGCCACAAACGAGCAGCGCGCAGATTCTCGATAGTTTGTTCATGTAAATCGAAATTTTGGATTTTGGTCTTGGATGAGATTCTGATTGAAAAGGATGCCCGATGGTTTCAGGCAAAAAAACACCCCTCGTCAGGGGGGCATTTCGGCGTGCAAAAGTAGCAGCCTTTTCCGACCCTTTTCTGCGTTTTTCAGCCGTTCCCGCCAAAAACGTGCCGAAAGGGAACGTGGTATGTGGCCTTGGGCGCAAATCGCCCGCTCAAGACACCAAACCTATTTCTCTAATTGTACGCGGGCTGAACCCCGCGCTCCCTCAAACCACCGCTCAATACTCCAGCCCTACCTTCTCCCGGATGGTGTCCAGGGTTTCCACAAGGTCGAGCGTAAAATCGAGTGGCACCGCATCGCTTTCCAGCATTTCGTTTTCGAGGCATTGCACCACATGGGCGGCTTCGAAAGAATAACCACGCCCGGCGTAAGGCAGGTCAATATCTCGGAACGACTCCTGCCCGCAATCGTAGCGCGAGACAGTGATTTTCTGGGTGTGATGCCAGCGAGGGTGCAGGAAAATAGTGCCTTCCGTGCCATACAGGTGTGCACCCAGTGAAGTATTGGCCGCAATGGTGGAATGACAAATAGCCAGACGGCCTTTAGGGTATTGAAAAGTAAATGCACAGGATTCGTCCACATCGGTGGCGGTGAAGGTGGCGGCGGCGCAGATGTTTTCAGGCTCGGGCTTTCCAAAAAAAGAAAGCGCGAGCAAGGCGGGGTAAATCCCCAAATCCAAGAGCGAGCCTGCGCCGAGAGTCTTGTTGAATCTCCGCGAAGCCGGATCGAAGGGCATTTTGAAACCCAAGTCCGCTTTGATGGTGTGCAGTTCGCCGATCTCGCCTTTCTCCACCAGTTCAAAAACGTGTTCGATGGCGGGGACAAACCTCGTCCAGAGGGCTTCCATGAGGAAAACCCGGTTGCGCCGGGCGGCGGCCACCATGCGTCGGGCTTCGGCGAGATTCATGGCAAAAGGCTTTTCGCAGAGCACCGGGAGTCCGCTTTCGAGACAAAGCAAGGTGTGTTCGCAATGAAAAGGGTGGGGCGTGGCAATGTACACCACATCCACGCCGGGGCAATGCAACAGGTCTTCGTAGCGGCCAAAAGCGTGGGCTGCGCCAAATTCGGCGGCAAATGCGTCGGCCCTTTCGAGCGAAGTGGAAGCCACGGCGTGCAGCCGGGCATTGGGCAGCAGCCGCAGGTCGTCGGCAAATTGCCGGGCTATTTTTCCGAGTCCGATGATTCCCCAGTTCGTCATGAAGTGATAAAGCGATAGAGTGATGAAGCGATGATTCCCTGCCTACCGGCAGGCAGGCGCATTGCCTATTCCACAGGTGCTTTCAATTTTTCAGGAAAAGCCCTTTTGATGAGCGTTCTGGCCAGTATCAAGTTGGGGTTGAAAACGGTGAGGCCGTCAAAATCGAGGCGCTCTTCTATCATCCCCAGCTCGGTGCAGCCCAGTACGATGCTTTGTGCTCCGAGGTTTTTGAGCATAACGATGGCGGTGTTCAGCAGGTCAATAGGCTCTTGGGGGATATTGGTGGAGGCCGCTTTTATTTCATAGATCGCCCTTTGTGGCATGGCCTCGTGCTGCTCAAAATCGAGCAAGACAGGTTCCAGCCCCGCCGCTTCCAATTGGCTTTGGTAAACTCTGGTTTTGTAAGTGCCGGAAGTGCAAAGCAGCCCGACGCGCCGAATACCGGCAGGGTGCGACTGAATGGCGCGCACTGTTTCGTCAATCATGTTCACGATTTCTGCCTGCGAACCTTTTTCTTTCAAAATGGAAATCATCACGTCAAAAATGGGCAGGGCATGGGCGGTGTTGCAAGCGATCCCGATGCGCCGCGTGCCCGCGCGTTCGAGCAGCAAAATGATCTTTGCAAGGGCGTGGGCGGGGTTTTCGGTTACTTTCCCCAACAGGAACGACGTGCGGTCGGCAATCTCGTTGGGCATGGAAGCCATCAGCACGGGCAGGTGTTCCTGATCGGTGCTGGCCACCGTGTTTTCTATAATTTTCTTGTAAAGGTCGGCGCCCGCCATGGGCCCTATGCCGCCAACTATGCCTATCATGGGGTGAGAGATGTGAGAGGGTGAGAGGGTGAGAGGCCCCACAATCAAAATCAAGTCTTCTAAACCAAACCATCTAAACTACTCCAAACCGATTAGTTCAATTCATGGCTCCATCAATTCATGACTTCATTTTTTTGGCTGCTTTTTTTTCTTCCAAATTTTCCAAGTCTGGAGTATTGCGGTCACGGAGAAGATGCAGCCGATGACAAAATTGATCACTTCTTGGCTCGCGTCCAATTTTTCAACGACCAATTTCCCGCCAAAAATAAAAATGCAGTGTGCCGCAAATGTGCCGATGCCGATGCCCAGCAAGTAGCCGTTGTAAAAACCTTTCTTGTCCTGCAAGATGCCCTTGGTCTGCAATACCGCACTCCAGCCCAACCAAAACGGCACGGAAGCAGGGCTAATGGCGCGCATGCTGAGGCCCAACAAAAAACGGTGCATGGTATAAGAGAGCAGCACATTTCTGGCCCCGTGATGGCCGAGCGCTGCCCTGAAACTGCCGATGGCCAGTATCACCACGATCAAAACCGTCACCCATTCCAATATTTTGAAAATGCGGTCATGCTTCTGGATCCATTCCAGGGCAACCAATAACAACCGCACATAGATCACCTCCGCTACGATGCTCCCGATTGAAAAATTGATAGCCGGCCTGATGCCCTCCGTGAGGCTGATTTGCATAGCAGAAAGCCCGATAGTTCCAATGACTATCGAGCCTAAAAAACTGATCGACATTCCAGAATAGAAAACCCGGAAGATGCTTTTCATGAGGGGTGGTTAATCGTATTGGTCCAACAGGTCGAGGTGGCGATTGACGGCGCGAAGGTAGCGCAAGCCTTTCCAAAACGGCCAATATGGATGGCCGTGCGCATTGTTCCAAGCGCTCACTTCGTAGAGCATCCGCCAATGGCGCAGCAGCTCCGCGTACGCTTGCCACAGGCTCATGCCGCAATGGTAAATGTGGCTGGGCGATGCGCCCGCGCCGTTGTACTCCAGGATGGCAAAGTTTTTCCCCTGCTTCAGATCCGCGATGGAAGTGCACTTGACATCGTAGCGGCCCCAGAAAAACGCTCCGCTGTGCAGGCTGATTTTGTCAAAAAAAGCCGTCAGTTCGGCATCGGCTTCGCTCGTGAGATTGTGCAAACGCGCTCCTCTGCTTCGGTTGATGGCGTAGGAAAGCACATAGCGCTCGCGGTCGGCAGGTATCCAGCCCAATTTGTCCTCGTGCCTGCGGCACATATCCTCGGCGCGTTTGCTGGCTTGCGGGTGCCGTTCGATGAGTTCGCGGAGCGTGGCGGTACCGTCGCCCCACACCTCGAGTGCTTCGCGGAGGATGATCCCGGTTATCTGGCCTTGCTGCTTGGCTGGGTGGCGGACGTGGAAAACGCCAAGTTCCATGGGCAGGTCCACCAAATCCTGCACGAGGTAATCCATCGGGCAGTAGTGGTGGTATTCCAGCAATTGCGCCTCGGTGTCAATCTTTCGGAAAAGCAGCCCCTTGCGCCCCACGTCGGGTTTTACGATAAATGGGTACTGGAAGCCCGCGTCGGCCATACGTTTTTTCAGCCCTTCAAAATCCTCTCCCGGCTTTGCCAAAATGGTGCGCGGGTAGTAGCCGTCGGGCATTTGAGGGTACACCTCGCTTTTTCGCTCGCCTTCGTAGCCGCCAAACGGGATGGTAGGGTTGGAGGGGGTGAAAAACCAAAACGAGCGGGCGCGCAGCGAATACCAGGCCCAAATGGGCGCGAGCGGGGCATAGAGCACCGTGGCGGGCCAGAGCTCCCAGTTGGTGAGTTTTTCGAAAAAGCCGGGCTTTTGTGCAGCGGGAAGTGGCCGAGGGGTGGTCGTCGAGGCGATGGTGTCTTGCTCCTGCATTTTGCGTTGTCTGAAAAAAGGTGCGCAAAAGTAGGATTTCGAGGGAGAATGTAGGCGGTGCGGCGCGAAGCATTGCGGAGCAGTTGCCAGATTGCGCATCGCCGAAAGCCGCTCCCCACATTTAGTCGCCCCAACCAGGCTCGTCTTCCGCAGACTTGGGCTGGGTGCGCACAATGCCGAATTCGATTTCTTTTTGGCACGAGCCGCACACGCCGTAGAAGTTGAGCGAGTGGTGCGTGATCTTGAAATTGAGGAGTTCGCCCACCATGTCTTTTATCTGCTGCACGCGGGGGTCGCAGAACTCCACCACCTTGCCGCAGTGGGCGCAAATGATGTGGTCGTGCTGTTTGAAGCCATAAGATTTTTCGTACTGCGCGAGGTTGCGGCCAAATTGGTGCTTCTTCACCAAGTCGAAATTCACCAAAAGCTCGAGCGTGTTGTACACCGTGGCCCGGCTGACGCGGTAGCTGCGGTTTTTCATGTGGATGTACAGCGCTTCGGCGTCGAAGTGGTCGGTGCGCTTGTAGATTTCCTCCAAAATGGCAAAGCGCTCGGGCGTTTTGCGAAAGCCGCCTTGCTCCAATTGGGTGGAAAAAATGTTGAGCACTTGCTTGATGAGTTCTTGTTCGTTGCGTTGGACTGACATTTTTGCGCTGCGTTGTGGAGGGCAAAAGTAACTCGAAAAGAAGTGCATGCCTGAGCTATATGGCTAAAAAACAAGGAGGGCTACCATGCGGGATAGCCCTCCAATTGCAAAAAGGCGTGTAATGGGGGAGTGGTAGGAAGAATAAATGCAATTCTGATTTTGATTACTTAACGAACCCCAAAATGGGCAATTTATAGCGTTCGTTTTTGACAGGTACTCAAAAAAATGGTGTGCATCTCACCTGATTCTGGATTAAAAAGAAAAGTAAAAAATGCCTCGGATGTCTGCTTCATTATATTCCAAAGTAGATAGGCTAAAATCTGTGCCAATTTTTCAAGCATTTCTTTTCAGGCATTAATGCATAGTTATTAAAATCATGTTTTTCATTTTGGGAATTTTTTACCAAAAACGAGAAAGGGCCTACTTCCCAATCTCAAAAGGTATAGTCGCCTGGAGAAGGTCCAGTGCCTTGTTTGTTTCTGAAATCAACTGTGAAACCGCCAAGGAAATTTGAGGGAAGTCTACGGAGCCCTGTTTGCTCGCGTCTTCGATAAACGATGCTCTTTGCAGGAGCTGTGTCATGCCCAGCATGGCAAAATTGGGCTTCATTTTATGCATGAGATTGCTCGTGCTCTCCCAGTCTTTAATTTTGAGCAGGGTATTCAGGTTAGTAAGCGATGGGGGTGTTTCGCTCAAAAATGTATCAACTATTTCTTTCACGAACTCCTTGTCACCATTGCTCAATTCCATCAAATAACTTAGGTCTATCTGATTTTTATTGCTGGCTGGCGAAAGGTCCCGTTTTTCGTCAGGCAATTTGCCTGCACCGTTTTTCTGGATGGCGTAGAGCAGTTGTTCCTGTAGCACTTTTGGGGAAATTGGTTTGGTGAGAAAACCATTCATGCCCGCCTCAAAGGCTTTCCTTTTCTCTTCGGGCATGGCGGCTGCGGTGAGCGCGATGATGGGGACGTTTTTGTTCGGATTGTTCTTGTCTTTTCTGATCGCCACACTCGTTTCGAAGCCATCCAAATGGGGCATGTGGATGTCCATGAGAATAATATCAAAAAGTTGCGCTTCCGTTTTTGCCAAAGCTTCTAAGCCGTTGTTTGCAACATCAAAGGTGCAGCCCCAGGTTTCCATGGTTTTGCAAATCAGTTTTTGATTCAAGAGGTTGTCTTCTACAATTAGGAAGTGCAGGCCACTGATTTGCTTGTCTCGGATTTGATTAAACATTTCGGAGGGCAAGGCTTGTTCTGATAGTGGAATGCCTGAGTCGCCAAAACTCAGCATGAAGATGAAATCTGACCCGACCCCTACTTGGCTTTCCAAGCTAATGGAGCCCCCTTGCATTTCCACAAGTTGCTTGACAATGGTAAGCCCCAAGCCGGTGCCTCCGAACTTTCGATTGATCTGGACATCAGCCTGTTTGAAGTATTCAAAGATCGTTTCCCGCTTGTCTTCAGGTATGCCGATGCCCGTATCGCGTACCCGAAATTCTATGAGGTATTGCCCGTCTGATTTGCGCAGCAATTTTGTAGAAAGGCTTACAACTCCTTTTTCGGTGAACTTTAGGGCGTTGCCCAAAAGGTTTGTCAAAATCTGATTGATTCTGGTAGGGTCTCCGATTACAAGGTTTTCGATTGCTGGGTCTATGGATTCAACAATTTGAATGCCTTTTTCCTTCGCTTTGAAATGGATCGAACCCAATAAAGATTTTAACAAATAGTCTAGGTCAAAAGGTTTTTGCTCAAATTCTATTTCGCCTGCGTCAATCTTTGAAAGGTCGAGTATGTTGTCGACAATGCCCAGCAAACTGTCGGCTGAGAAGCGCAGGCCATTGAGGTATTCTTTCTGCGTTTCGTTTGGCTGAGTTTCGTACAATAGGTGCGTCATCCCGATAAGGGCATTGATGGGTGTGCGGATTTCGTGGCTCATGTGGGTAATGAACTGTCGCTCTGCAAGCCTGGCCCGGTCGGCAGACATGGTTGCCTCGGCCAACTCCTGTTCGAGTTTTTTGCGCTCGGTGAGGTCGAATTGAATGCCAATAGAGCCGATCGTTTGGCCTTGCGGGTTTTTGAGCGGAGCACCACTGACCAGCAACCAAATAAGTGTGCCGTCTTTTCTCTTGACTTGCAGTTCATAAACCCCTGGCTGGCCTTTTTTTAATTCTTCCAAGCGCGCTGCGATGGTTTTTTTGGAAACCTCCGTCAGAAACTTCTCGGTTTTGTGGCCGATTAATTCCTCTGTGCGATACCCCAGTGTTTGGCAGAAGGCATTGTTTGTGCGAAGGATGTTCTCCTCCAAATCTACTTCCAACAACCCCAATTCCATGTTTTCCAATACTCCCCGGTATTTTTCTTCGCTCTCTTGAATGGCCTGTTGCGCATTTTGTCGCTCCGTGATGTCGCGGTATTGCCATAGGTGTCCTTGGTATTCGTCTCCTGAGAACAAGGGGACATAGTCGCGTTCGAGCACCTTGCCGTTGACCATAAAAAGAACCTCGCTCTTTAAGAGCACCCTGTTTTTCAGGACCTCGTCAATGCTGTTTGAAAAGCCTTCCGGGTCTTTGAAAAGGTGTTTGGAGTGTTCGGCTGCCTTTGAGCAATCGGTATTCACCAAGAGCTCTGGTTGAACCGGAATACCAAAAATGTCGCAAAAGGCTTGGTTGACGAGCGCGATTTTTCTTTCACTGTCTTCCAGCAATATCCCTGCCTGCAAATTGGCGATTAGGGTTTCCATCCTGACCCGAGACTGCTCTATCTTTTTCGCTGCCACCAGCCGGTTTTCAGTTTCTTCTTTTAATTGTATGTGGGCAAAACAGCCGTCGAGCGAAATTTTGAGTTTGTCAACCACTTGCTTCAATTGGGCCAGTTCCATTTCGTCGAAGCCTGTGGGCCGGTTCGATGCGAACAATTTTAAAAACCCCAAATCGCCCAGTTTAAAAATGGCATAAGAACCCTTCCCAACTTTTTTTTCGTGCATTACCGCTCCAAAATGAGGGTCTTGGCTGGATATGCTCAAATAGGGCTTGGTCGCCAATGCCTGTAAGATGAAATGGCTGAAAGCCACAGAGGTTTTGCCCTCTCGGAAATTTGGGTGTATATAGAACAGGTCGCAAAAGGCTGCGCCGCCTGCCCCGACACGGTTCAGCCAAACGGAACCAAAGTTCAAACTTTTCCGACTGATCAATGTGCGGAGGAACCTGTGGCAGTCTTCTTGCGGGTCAAGCGAGCTGCCCACAGATAAGGATAGTTCATACAACAAAGAAATGTCCTGAATAATCTTTATCTTGTCTGTCATGGCCAAGTGATTATCAATAGAATGTGCCGATTACGATGGTTTTGTTGAACAACTCCAAAAGCCCGTCTCCATAAGAGGATATTTCACCTAGGCTCAGCACCCCAAAGGGTTCTTGTTCTTCCATGCTCACCACCAAGTTTGCGCGGATGAGGTTCATTTCTTTGGAAAATTCTTTGTCCAGGAAAAGCGTGCGCGTCACACAATCCACCACGAATGTCCCTTCGGCCCGAATTGGCAGGCCTGTTTTTTCGCCACAGTCGTTTACGGCTTTGCGAGCAGCAGCGAGGAGTGCTTCGGGGCTTCCTTTTAGCACGTGCAGCACCGTATTGGTAGGCACTTCGCCGATGCAAATGATGGCCCCGTTTTCGCCAATGGCCAAAGGGTCGCGCACTATATCGTCCTCTTTTTCGCGCAAGATTCCAAAAGGATAACCTTGGGCAATGCTCCCGAAATTGTCTTTGTTGAGTTCAATGCCGCAGTCCTTTTCAACAATGTTGTTATAGACATCAATGGCCCTTTCCCAATTTAACTGTAGGATAGTGTTCCCTTCTGTTTGTGTGGCTACCAAGGGCCCTGCCAATTGCTCCCAGCCATGTCTTACCCCGAGGTGTATCTGTTTGTCAAGCACACATACCACCGCGGCATCTTGTTCAAAACCTTCCTTGGTAAAAACACAGGGTTGTTGTTTGAGGCTTATAGAGCCTGCCCCGCCGCCAATAAAATTGCATTGCCCACCAAGCAACTCGTTTAGTTTTTCCAGAAAACGATAGATGTTTGGCATAAGCCCGTCGAGCAAAACTATCGCGGTTCCATGTTCGATGTGTGCTGTAGAGGCCGGAGAGGGCATTTTATAAAGATTCGTTCCGGCTATGCCCGTCATAGCAAAAGGAGGGAGCAGCGTTCGGAATTTCTTTATGATGCAGCCCTCATCCGTGCTATGATTGCCATAGATAAGCCCCGGGAAAACCCCGCCAAAAAAAGGGATGTTCTTGCTGTTCAAGGCTTCAATGAGTGCCGGAATGTCGGGCGGGCCATTTTCACCAAAAAGTATCATGGCCACTTCTCCATCTGACAGCTGGAGCGACTCAATGTGTTTGAGAATAAGTGGAATCGAGCTGGGTTTGAAAAGCATGATTCAAATAGTTTAAGAATAAATTGTACCGATCACGACGGTCTTGTTGAACAACTCCAACAGCCCGTCTCCATAAGAGGAAATCTCCCCCAAGCTCAGCACTCCAAAAGGCTCCTGCTCCTCGCTTTTTATTTCTAAGCCTTCTCGGATAATGTTCAACTCGTCAGAAAATTCTTCCTCAAGCACGATGGCGCGGGTGATACAATCCACCACAAAAGTGCATTCTGCCTGAATCGGGAAGCCTTTTGCCCCCCCGCAGTCCGTAATTGCTTTTCGGGCCGCCTTGAGCAATGTCTCGCGACTCCCTTTCAGCACGTGCAGCACGGTATTGGGCGGAACATCGCCGATACAGCTGATGGAGCCGTCTTCGCCGATGCCAAGCGGATGGCGCACGATGTCGTCTTCTTTTTCGCGAAAGACCCCAAAGGGGTAGGCTTGAGCGATTTCGGCAAAGTTTTCTTTGTTGAGTTTTATGCCGCAATCTGCTTCCACAATCTTGTTATAGACATTTATGGCCGGTTCCCAATTCAATTGGATGATCGTGTTCACTTCTATCTGGGTAGCCACCAATGGGTCCGACAACTGCTCCCAGCCATGGCGAACGCCCAGGGTTATTTGTTTGTCGAGCACACATACAACCGCCGCATCTTCCTCAAAACCATCTTTGGTAAACACGCAGGGGTGTTGGGTAAAACTGACGTAGCCAGCTCCTCCTCCCATAAAGTGGCATTGCTCGCCGAGCAGGTTGTTCAGTTTTTCCAAAAAAAGCGAAATGTTGGGGGAAAGGCCGTCGAGCAGCACGATCGCTGTTCCCTTGTCTATATGTGCCGTAGCATCCTTATCAGGAAGCCCCGAAAGTTGGGTTGAACCAATACCCGTCACGCAAAATGGAGGCATCGAGCATTTGAATTTTCGGATAATACACCCCGTTCCTATTCGATGTTTCCCATAAAGCAGGCCGGGGAAGACCCCGCCAAAAAACGGGATGCCTTTTTCGTTCAATGCTTCGATGAGCACAGGGATATCGGGCATTCCTTCGTCGGCGACAAGCAGCATAACCACATCCCCTTGAGCAGGTTGGAGTGATTCGATGTGCTGAACAATGACCGGGATTGAGTTGGATTTTATTAGCATGAAGAAGTGATTTTGGTTGTAGTATTACTTTTTGAATTGTAGGAATCGGTAGATGGTGGATTTGCCGATGTTCAATTTGTCGGCCACGAGCTGAATGTTGTCTTGGTATTTGCTGAGATAATATTGAATGATTTGATTTTTGTAGGCTTCCATTGTCAACTCTTGAAGGAGGAATTCGGATCCTTTTCCAATGCTGGCAAATTGAAAATCTTCGGCCTCAATGTATTTGCCCTCTGCCATCACGGAAGCAAGTTCCATCACTGCCATCAGCTCCCTGACGTTGCCCGGAAAAGGATAGGACATGAGTTTGTTTTTGGCGTCTTTGGAAAGTTCCAAGGGCTTTGAGCCGTTTTGCCTGGCGTATTTCTCCAGAAAATTTTTTGCCAAAAGAAGGATGTCGTTGCCGCGCTCGCGCAATGCGGGGAGTTTGATGCTCAACCCTAACAGGCGATAGTAGAGGTCTTCGCGGAATCTACCTTCTTGAACCTCTTCGGCGAGGTTTTTATGGGTGGCTACAATGAGGCGCGCATCAAAAGGAATGGGGCTTTCGCCGCCTACTCGGATGAACTCTCGCTCCTGCAAAGCACGAAGCAATTTGGCCTGCGTGCTGATATCAAGGTCGGCCACTTCATCCAAAAACAAGGTGCCGCCGTTCGACAATTCAAACTGTCCTTTTTTGCGCGCCAGCGCACCGGTAAACGCGCCCTTTTCGTAGCCAAACAATTCGCTTTCCACCAGGTCTTTGGGGATCGCGCTCATGTTGAGTGCAATGAAGGGGCCTTTGCGGCGGGGAGAATTGTGGTGGATAATTTTAGCCACCACCTCCTTTCCGGTGCCCGACTCGCCTTGAATGGATATGTTGATATTGGATTTTGCCGCTTTCTCGATGAGGCTTTGCACCTGGAGCATCGGGTGGCTTTGGCCAATCAGGTGCTTGCTAAAATCATATTTCTCCACCAATTCGGCCTTGAGCGTATCCACCTCTCTTTTCAACTTGATCTTTTCTTTGAGGTTGGAAAGCGCGTTGCGCAGGCGTTCTTTTACCTCATCGTCCTTTATTATGTAATCGAAAGCGCCAGATCTCAACAGTTTCACGGCGGTGCCGATATCCTTCTGGCCCGATAAGATGACTACGCCGATTTCATGGTCGAAATCCTTGATCCGGCGCAGCACCGCTTCTCCTGTCATATCGGGCAGGGAATAGTCGAGCGAAACGATATCTGGCCTCAAAGTCAAATTGTCCAGACAGTCTTTCCCTGTGGCAAAAACATTGACTTCAAGATCAGCATCCGCCTCGACAATGTACTTTACAAGGCGCTGGTAAACAGGGTCGTCTTCCACAACAAAGACCCGGATGGAGTGATTCTTCGCCATGATTGTTCTCAGAAGATTAAGCGTTTGGTTTAAGAGAATTTCGGCCCAAACATTGAGGCGAAAATAGCCAGATATATCAGAACTGATTGTCAACAAGGTTGCCAAATTGCTTTATACCCAAAATCGCTCCAAAAAAAACCGCCAAGGCTGCTCGTGGCGGTCTTTTTCATTTTCCTGCACCGGCATCAAAACAACTTTTCAAGGCGCGATAAAAATCCTCGAACAACCATAAGGTACGACATGAGGGCCATTAAACTCTGCCTAAAGTAAAAGGTCGAAAGTGGCCTTTGTTTCACCGTCAAATTTGTAAAGCATAAACCCGAACTTAATCATTCAAGGCAATTTTACCACCATGAAAAAATTCTTACTTCCTCTTCTCTTCCTGATTTCCAATTTCGCCCAAGCCCAAACCAATGTTCGCGCCTGGTACGCCGACGGGCAAGTATGGGTCGTATGGGAAACGTCTTCCCCTTTGCCAGATTGGTACGCGGTGTACGCCAAACCCAGCGCGTTCTCTTCCACCAACGAGGCCGTCTTTGTGGGGCGGCTGCACAAACTTGAGTATGTCTGCGCAGCGCTCAAAGAACAAATTGACACAGCCGCAACGCCCCGAATCCCAAGCCCTTCGGGTATCGGCAAATACCAGTTGGCGGGAAACGAGGGGCTTTTCGTCTTCACGCCGCACCAGGCAGGTTCGCTGTTTTTTTCAGTGACTGCGGACAGTGAAACCGCCGTGACAGCCGGGCAAAACATCACCCCGACCGCTGCCCCATTCCAGTACAACCCATCGGGCGACCCGGTCGAATGCCATTTGCAGGCGACGTTTCCCTCGCCGTTTGCGCCCGGTTTTGCCTGTTTTGCCTTCATGATGTGGGCCGACGGGCGGCAATACCAATGGGAAAACCGCCCGGATTTCCCGGTCATGGCCAACGCGGCTAAAAATGGGATGCCGAGCCTTTTCTTCATTTCCGCGCCAGTCGGGCTGGATACGACAAAGCCCTTCCCAATGTCAGTTTGGCTGCACGGCGGCGGCAATATTGCCCGTCAATCGTTGGCTGGCAGCCGCCCGGAAATCAATATTAAACCCGTGGAGGGAATCCTGTTGGCACACAACGACGACCTCATTGGGTGGCACGACCAAAACCAGCCCAATCCTAACAATGCCTCGTGGCATTTTGGCTGGCGCAAAAATTACGACCCGTTCACCCCTGACAACGCGCCGACCAACGTGGACACTATCATCAATTACACACAGCGTCGGTATCTGTGGATTGATTCGTGGCTCCTCAATCATTTCAATATTGACCCGGCGCGAATACAGATTCAAGGGCACAGCATGGGTTCGGCTGGTTCGACGGCTATGATGAAATGCTTTCCCAAACATTATGCTTCGGCCACTATTTTCAACAACGGTTTCGGTGGCCCGGCACCGGGCGACAACGAAGCAGCCTTTGGCGAGCCAACGCTCAATTATCCCACCAACTTGAAAAACCGGGTGGGCGAAACCGTCCACTTGCTCCAGCTTTTCAATCTTTTGGACAATTGCTCGCCGTCGCGCGACCTCCCCCTCATCCGCCATTGGCACGGCAAAAACGACGACAACGGCACGATGCGCTGGGACTCCTACGTCGTCGAAAATTACCGAAAGGCTGACTCCCTTGGCATCGGCGTGCAAAACATGTGGAGCGAACGGGGGCACGGTTGGGAGTCACTCCCCAATATAAATGACCATTGGGCTAACGGCCCGCCGCCAACGCAGCAAACTGCAATTGACAATGTAAGTTTTGCCGAGGCGCGTTTCCGCAGCGACCAATCCTTCCCTTCTTTTTTCAACCATCGCCTCGATCCGCAAAACAACGACCCCGGCACGGGCCTCATCGGCATCAACAATGGAGATGGGGATAACTGGGGCGCTTGGGGAGGCTACCATCGTTGGGAAGATATTGGCGCGATTGAGCAAATCGGCGGGTGGTCGGTCGTGGCTTGGCTCGAATCGAACGCCGTTTTTACCAACGACAACTGCCCGCACAGTAGCCTCACCGCCGATGTCGCCATCCGTCGCCCGCAAATTTTCAAACCCTCCACCGGGAAAGTTTTGAACTGGTCGGTGAAGGAAGTCGGCACAGGCAACACCCTTCAGAGCGGAACCACGACGGTGCAAGCCGATGATCTGGTGGTGATCCCACAGGTGGTGGTTTTTAAAGAGAACATCCGCCGGGTACGCATCACGGTGACGGACCCAAGCGTGGCGGCCTCCGAGCCAGAGACCATTTTTTCTGAAATGAAAATCGAGCCTAACCCCTCGCTGGGCGAAGCGGTGCTGTCCGTTTTTTCTACAAAAGAAATGGATGTGGAGGTTTGGGCAAGCAGTCTGGATGGCAAACGAGTTTCTGCCAACGCCCACCTTTTTGAAGGGGGAAACACCTTGCCTTTGACGGCTTTTGAAAACTTGCCTGTTGGTTTTTACTTCCTCTCTATTGCTGCCGAAGGATTCCAACAAGTGGCGAAATGGGTGAAAATGTAACTTTGGGTTTTAAACTGCTTCGGCAACGACAACTCGCCCAAATATTCATACATCATGAACCTGCCACCCTACGACACTTTCCCAAACCTTTCAGGCAGCAACATCTTGCTGCGCGAAATTCTGAATGCTGACATTAAAGACATCGTGGAAATTTCACGCTACGACTCAATCAAAGCCGAAAACGTAGAACAAGCGGCAGAAATGCAGGAAAAAATCAATCAGAACTACAAGGACGGCAGTTCGATCCATTGGGGCATCGCGGACAAGGCAAGCAATGCCATCCTCGGGACTTGCGGGTATTATCGTGGATTGGACAAAGGCGCTGGCGAACTGGGTTGTATCTTATTGCCGCAATTTAGGGGGCAAGGGTTTATGGCGCCAGCCATTCAATTGGCTGTTCATTTTGGCCTAAACACCATCGGTTTGAAACGCATTTTCGCCATCACGACCAAAGAAAATGACAAAGCGATAAGGCTTCTCGAAAGACTTGGATTTGTCAAGATAGCGGAGTTGGAAAATGACGAGATTGAATATGAGTTGGCCATTGCCACCGAATAAAACAAAGTGCCGGGGCGAACTCAAAGTCACCCCGGCATTTCGCCTTTTATTCACCCGTTCCTTACCTCGCGCCATTCAGCTTTGGGGCGTAAAAAGGTAAGAAATGCCAACCCACTGTTCGCTGCCCACGCCGAGAATCGGCTGGCCTCGCTTGGAAGGCCCGTCCACACCGTGATAATAGGTGCGGCTCGCAAAAGTCCCCGTGGTTCGGCCGTGAAACAAGGTGTACTTGCTCACATTCCCTTCCGCATCTTTTTCTACCGCGGTCACCACCCCAACGTGGAAGATCGCGCCCGAACTGCCGCACATCCGCTCAATGGTCATGTTTTTGAACGATTGCCCTGGGCGGCCATAGAACATTACTGCGCCGGGCTTTATCAGGTTTCGCTTCTCCATCGGGTCTTCGATCAGCGAAAAATTCTTGTGCTCAAAAAACCATTGCGCGATCAAACGACATGGTCGCGCAGATTTCGGGCTGGGGTACGGATAGTCAGGGCACCTTTTTTGGGCAAACTCTTCAAGGAGCCGGAAGAATATCCCAGAGCAATCTTGCATCAGGGCGGGATCGTACCACAGTTTTTGGGCTTCGATTCCTTCGGCGTACTGCGTGAGCAAAGCGCCCAGTTCATCGCCCGTAAAACACAGGTCAGCATCCGGCAATGTCCCTGCTGGAGCAGGGGCTGGCTTTGTGGTGGCGGCAGCCGGAGTGCTGGAAGGCGGCACCCCTTCGGCAGGCGCATCAGCAACCGGCTCGCTTGGGGCAGGTGTCGCCTCCGTTGGAGCGGTTGGAGTTCCGGCAGACAGGCTTGGCTCAGCCGCAACGGAGTTTGAGTCATGCGGTGTTGGCTTGCTGGGCTTGCCGGAAGAGATGCCGACCATGTACCCGATGGTGCCGCCTATCAGCAAAAAGGCCGCGTAAGAAAGGATCAGTGAAATTTTCATGGCGAACGTTTTTTAAGAAATAGAGAAGATGGTGTGGGTGGGCTTGACACTTGGCAGCATTTTGTTCTCTCCAAAAAAACGCCACCGAAACAAGCCCAAATACAGGAGCAAAGGTCAGTGAGAGACCAAAACAAGTTAAGCGTAGAAATACCGGGAAAAAACAATCAGGGGTTTATACGCGGTCGGTGCGTGGAAATACGAGGACAGGGGATTCTGTCCGGTAAGGAATGCTTCAATTGCAAAGCCTGAGTTTGTCAAGACCCTCCGCCGCGAAATCCAAGGTTCTTCGTTCCTTCCCAAAAAATCCTGACCATGCGCCTTTTTCTTACACTCCTCTTTGCCACATTTTTCTTTTCGGCCTTCGGCCAAAAAATGCTCCTGATCGAACGCGCCAACCGCGCCCGAACCACCAAACTCTACATCGGCGACGCCCTCCGCTTTCGGCTGGCTGGCGAAGAAGACTACTGGTACGAGCGAACAATCACGGACATCCTGCCCGAATCGAACACGTTGATGCTCGACAACTTTGCGGTGAAACTCTCCGACATCCACAGCCTAAAAGTGCGCCGAGAACCCATCTGTCGCATTGTGGGCGGCGCAGTGTTCTCGCTCGGCGCAACGCTCACGCTGGCTACCACCATCGGGCGGTTTGGCTATCAGGACAAAGGGGTGGATGCTCCAAAGTTGTACGCCATTTCAGCCGCATCGCTCGCCACAGGCTGGTTTTTGAGCAAGCCCCGAAAATTGAAATTGGGCAACAAGCACCGCCTGCGCATTGTGGAGGTGCGGTTTTACCCTCCAAACACGCCGTGATATAATTTTAAAACACTGAGGAAGTAAGGGACACTAAGGCGGAGAGGGGTCTTGGCGGTGTAACGCTTAGTGCCCCTTACTTCCTTAGTGTTTTAAAAAAAACCCCTCAGCCTTGTGTCCCTTACTAGACCTTATGAGGAAAAAGTGTTTAAGTTGACGCTCCCGCATGTGCGGGGACAAAAACAACGCATTGATGAACTACGAAGACATTTTGAAAAAGCCTAAGCAGTTTCTCTCCCTGACCAGTCTTGA
>JBJXFT010000170.1:0-6972 GCA_046155725.1 Saprospiraceae bacterium | reverse complement strand
AAAGTCCGACTGCCCATGGGCGAGAACTACCGCCATGTGCGCAACATCGTGGACGATTTCAAACTCCACACCATTTGCCAGAGCGGAAGTTGCCCCAACATGGGCGAGTGCTGGGGCGCAGGTACCGCCACGTTTATGATATTGGGCAATGTCTGCACCCGCTCCTGCTCCTTCTGCGCCGTAAAAACGGGCCGCCCCAACGAATACGACACCGACGAACCCCGGCGCGTGGCCGAAGCCATCTGGCTCATGAAAGTCAAGCACGCCGTCATCACCTCCGTCAACCGCGACGAACTGCAAGACAGGGGTGCCGAAATCTGGCACCAGACCATCCGCGCCATCAAAGAACGCTGCCCCGGCACCACCATCGAAACGCTCATCCCCGACACAAAGGCCAACTGGGAAGCACTGGAGCGCATGATTTCCGCCGGCCAAGAAGTAGTGAGCCACAACATGGAAACCGTGCCGCGCCTCTACCGCAAGGTGCGCCCCCAAGCCAAGTGGGAGCGCAGCCTCGAACAGATACGCCGCATCAAAGACCATGGCAAGCGCACCAAAACGGGCATCATGGTCGGCCTCGGCGAAACCAGAGAGGAAATCTTTCAGTCCATGGACGAGCTCGTAGCCAATGGCTGCGACATCCTTACGCTCGGCCAATACCTCCAGCCCACCAAGATGCACCTCGAAGTCGCCGAGTTTGTACACCCCGACACCTTCGCTGAATACCGCGAAATCGGACTCACCAAGGGGTTCAAATATGTGGAGAGCGGCCCCTTGGTGCGCTCCAGTTATCACGCCGAACGGCACGTTTTTTAAATTTCCACCATAGAAATGGACTATAGGACAGAAAAAGACACCATGGGCAAAGTGCAGGTGCCAGCCCAAGTTTATTGGGGTGCACAGACGCAACGCTCCATCGAGAACTTCAAAATCGCCCGCGAAACCAATCGGATGCCCATTGAAGTCATCCGCGCTTTCGCCTATTTGAAAAAAGCCGCCGCGCTCACCAACTTCGAGGCCGGGGTGCTGCCCAAAGAAAAATGTGACCTCATCGCACAAGCCTGCGACGAAGTGCTGGCCGGAAAATTAGACGACCAGTTCCCCCTCGTGGTGTGGCAAACCGGCTCTGGCACTCAGAGCAACATGAACGCCAACGAGGTCATTGCGTATCGCGCCCATGTACTGCAAGGCGGCCAACTTATGGACGAGCAGAAGTTCGTGCACCCCAACGATGACGTGAACAAGAGCCAGTCGTCGAACGATACCTTTCCCACAGCCATGCACATTGCGGCCTACAAAATGCTGGTGGAAGTCACAATACCCGGCATCGAAAAACTCCGCGATACGCTGCAAGCCAAGTCCGAGAAATTCATGGGCGTGGTAAAAATCGGCCGCACCCACTTCATGGATGCTACCCCGCTCACGCTGGGGCAAGAGTTTTCGGGCTATGTGGCGCAACTGAATCACGGCCTTCGTGCCATCCGCAATTCGCTCGAGCACTTGAGCGAACTGGCTCTGGGAGGCACCGCCGTCGGCACCGGCATCAACACGCCAAAAGGGTATTCTGAAAATGTAGCCCGCCACATTGCTGCCCTGACGGGCCTCCCGTTTGTGACCGCGCCCAACAAATTCGAATCGCTCGCCGCCCACGACGGCATTGTGGAATCGCACGGCGCATTGAAAACCGTGGCAGTCAGCCTCATGAAAATCGGCAACGACGTGCGGATGCTCTCCTCTGGCCCTCGCTCCGGCATCGGCGAAATCTTTATCCCCGACAATGAACCCGGCTCCAGCATCATGCCCGGGAAAGTGAACCCGACCCAATGCGAAGCCCTCACAATGGTGGCCGCCCAAGTGATGGGCAACGACGTGGCCATCAACATCGGCGGCTCGAACGGACACTTTGAGCTCAACGTGTTCAAGCCGGTGATGATCTACAACTTCCTGCACTCCGCCCGGCTCATCGGCGAGGCTTGCGTGAGTTTCAACGACAAATGCGCCGCAGGCATAGAGCCGATGCACGACAATATAGCGAAGCACGTGAACAACTCGCTGATGCTCGTGACGGCTTTGAACACTAAAATCGGCTATTACAAAGCAGCAGAAATAGCACAAAAAGCACACAAGGAAGGGCTGACGTTGAAAGAATCAGCGCTCGCATTGGGCTACCTCACGGCGGAAGAATTCGATGCGTGGGTGCGGCCAGAGGATATGGTGGGGCGGTAAAATGTATCAAAAAATGTTTCCAAAATACAACGTGATAGTAGTGGGCGCGGGCCACGCGGGTTGCGAAGCAGCCGTTGCTGCTGCCAATTTGGGCTGCAAAGTCCTGCTGGCCACCATGAATATGCAGACCATCGGGCAGATGAGTTGCAATCCTGCCATGGGCGGTGTGGCCAAAGGCCAAATCGTGCGCGAAGTAGATGCGCTGTGCGGCTACTCTGGCATCGTGACGGACCATACTGCCGTGCAATTCAGAATGCTCAACCGCTCCAAAGGCCCCGCCATGTGGAGCCCACGGGCGCAAAGCGACCGCCTGGCATTCGCCTCAAAATGGCGGCAAATGCTCGAAAGCCATCCGAACATTGACTTTTGGCAGGAAATGGTGGGCGGGCTGCTGGTGAAGGGCGGGCGGGTTCGCGGGGTGCGCACGAGCATGGGCATAGAGATTGAAAGCGAAACGGTTGTGCTGACGAACGGCACTTTCCTGAACGGCATCATCCACATCGGCGAAAAACAGTTTGGTGGAGGCAGGGCTGGCGAAAGTGCGGCGCGCGGCATTACCGAACAATTGGTGGAACTCGGCTTTGAGGCTGGGCGGATGAAGACCGGCACGCCCCCGCGCCTCGACGGGCGCAGCCTTGATTATTCCAAAATGGAAATCCAAGATGGCGATGACCCACCGGGCAAATTCTCCTACACCGACACGCCTGTTTTGGAAAATCAACTCTGCTGCTGGAGCACTTACACCAACCAGCAGGTGCATGATATGCTGCGCACGGGCTTCGACAAATCGCCCATGTTCAACGGGCGCATCCAAGGCGTAGGGCCGCGCTATTGCCCCAGCATAGAAGACAAGATTGACCGCTTCGGCGACAAGGACCGCCACCAACTCTTCGTAGAGCCGGAAGGCCGCGACACCGTGGAGATTTACATCAACGGGTTTTCCAGTTCGCTTCCCGAAGAGGTACAGTACAAGGCTCTCAGGCTAGTTCCTGGCTTGGAAAACGCCAAAATGTTCCGCCCCGGCTATGCCATTGAATATGACTATTTCCCGCCTACGCAGTTGCAAACCACGCTGGAAACCAACTTGATAAAAAACCTATTTTTTGCAGGGCAAATCAATGGCACCACGGGCTACGAGGAGGCTGCTTGTCAAGGCCTGATGGCGGGGCTGAATGCTGCATTGGCCTCGAAAAATGAAGCTCCGCTTGTATTGAAACGCTCGGAAGCCTACATCGGGGTGCTGATTGACGACCTCGTGAACAAGGGCACGGAGGAGCCGTATCGGATGTTCACCAGCCGCGCTGAATACCGGATTTTGCTCCGGCAAGACAACGCCGACCTGCGCCTCACACCCATTGCCCACCACATCGGTGTGCGCGGTGCCGCCGAGCGGATGGTTCGCGTTCGCGCAAAAAACCAGGCTGCTGCCGAGATGGACGCTTTTTTCCGAAATGCCTCCGTGAATCCCGACGAACTGAACGGCTATTTGCAAAGCGTGGATTCTGCTCCGATTGGCCAAAAAACGAAATTGCACAACATCCTTTTGCGCCCACAGGTGGACACTCCCGGCTTGGCAAAAGCCTTGCCCGAGCTCGCCCGTTTCCTTGCGCCCTACGATCAGGAGTTTGTGGAACTGGCCGAAATCAGCCTCAAGTACGACGGCTACATCAAGAAGGAAGAGGAAATGGTGGCGCGTATGCTGCGGCTCGAAGACCTGCATCTTCACGCTGACTTTGACTATGCCAGCATCAACGGCTTGAGCATCGAAGCGCGGCAAAAACTTGCGCACACCCGACCGCGTACTATCGGCCAAGCGAGCCGTATTTCGGGGGTAAACCCTGCGGATGTGAGCGTGCTGCTGGTGCATCTGGGGCGGTGAGGAAAATTTTGAGCGAGTTTTTACCTTTGCCTAAACATACCGTTCCAAGTTATGAAAGTCACAGTTGACGTAGGTAGCCAAGAATACGCGCTTCAATTCCAACAAGATGCCACCTCCAATGGCACAGGACAGCGATGGGTCGGAACTTTGTATGCGGCAGCAAATGAGGAGGTTTGGGCGTGGTTTTATGAAAAAGATGGCTTAGCAAAAAATGTGGAGGCTTCGCCCAACATCACGACCAAACGGGCGGCACTGGTCGAGCGCATCCAAGAATCCTTAGTGGTGTACCGCGAATCGTTGGTATCTGAATTGGAGCAAGAGGGCTTTTCTGACGAATCAGAACCCACGCCTTACGACCCGAACAAGATCAAAGTGCGGCGCGACTTTTATTCCATCCGGGAAATGTTTTTCATGATGGAAGAAAGTTCTGTTGACTTAAACCCAGAGTTTCAGCGGTATTTTGTCTGGGACAACACCCAAAAAAGCCAGTTCATCGAGAGCCTCCTCTTGGGATTACCGCTCCCACTGTTCTACTTTTCTGAAAATATTGACCTGACTTTCAATGTGGTGGACGGTCTTCAGCGATTGACCACCATTCGGCAGTACATGAGCAACGGGTTCGCCATCAAAGGGGTCGAACGATTGGGCAAGGAATTTAATGGTCGGTATTTTAAAGCCGATGAAAATGCAGGGATTCTTGCTGCGAAAGCCCTGCCAGCCCCTATGGTGCGGCGGATTGAAGGCACACAGTTGGTTGTCAATGTGATTGAATCCAGTTCACCACCACAAGTCAAGTTTGACATTTTCAAGCGCATCAACACGGGCGGGAAACACCTGAACAACCAAGAGATACGCAACTGTGTAGCCACTCCCACTACTCGCCGAATGCTCCAAGAGATGGTACACAACGACCTTTTTCGGGAGGTTACTTGTGGCAGCATCTCTGAGATCAGAATGGACGACCAAGAACTGGCCTTGCGATTCATAGGTTTCTGGCTAGCGCGCCGCAACCGCTTAGAGTACACCGGGAATATGACCGCGTTCCTCAATGATTTGGTGGACGTGCTAAACGGCATGAAGGAAAAGGATTTGCAGCCCATTGCCCGCGCTTTTCAAACCGCACTGCTCAACTGCCAGCACTTCTTTGGCGAGTATGCTTTTCGCAAATGCCTACCAAATCACCTCCTCCCCGGAGCGCACCGGCAAGCCATCAACAAGTCGCTTTTCACCACTTGGACAGTCATTTTAAGCGACGGCGATAAGAGAGAGGGCGGCGAGCAAGGTAGTTTGGCTCGTATTCAAGCCGAACAACTCGCTTCAAAAGGAGCATTTTACGAGAACATCACCAACCGCACGAACGACCGGCTCATCATCGAACAAGTATTCAAGTCTGTGGAAGCCATTGTGCAGGCACACCTTCATCCTCAAGCGCTCCAACCAGCATGAACCTCACCTTCACGATCAAGAACTTCAAGTGCTTCGAAGAACAATCTGTGCCACTAGGCCAGTTGACGGTGCTGGCCGGTGCCAACTCCGTAGGCAAATCGTCGGTGGTGCAGGCACTCCTGCTGAGTCGGGTTGTTGTAGAAAAATTTCAATCTTTCCACAGTACTAATCTGGAAGGTGTTGCAGGCCAGGAAATTCCACTTAACGGCCCCTTTGTCTTAAATTTGGGGAACGCCTCTGAGGTATTGAATAGAAATGCACTTGGTGACGAGATTGTATTTCTTTTATCAAACAAAGAGGGTATAGCTTCTCGGGCAGTGTTCCAAAAGCCAACTCGAGAGGAAGCCTATTCGCTTCTGTGCAGTTCCATAGATTTTGGAGAAGTCAAAGTCAAAGAGAGAAACCCCTTCATATCTGTGGAGCCACACCTGTCTTTGCGCCACTCTGATTTCTACTATCTCAATGCCGAGCGCATCGGCCCCAGAATTCGTCACGAAGTTGGCGATTTGCCTTATCCCCATGCAGGCTGGCAAGGCGAGTATGCCATACAGGTTATCGGGGAAAACAAAACCATGGAGATTCCTGAAGCACGCTGTTTTGACACTGCTCAGGCTCGGAACTTGGTGCATCAAAGCCGCTTGTGGCTCGAAAACATCGCGCCGGGCACGAGGCTTGACGACGCAAACCTGATCAGGGGTATCAAAACTGCCGAAGTGAATTTCGCCGACAGCAAGCCTACCAATGTCGGTTTTGGGTTGTCGTATGTGCTGCCCATCATCGTGAACGGGCTGGTGGCAGCATCAGGCTCCATGTTCATTGTGGAAAACCCGGAAGCACATCTGCACCCGCTGGGACAAAGCCAGATCGGGAAATTTTTGGCGAAAGTGGCCGCATCGGGTGTTCAGGTCGTCATTGAGACCCATAGCGAGCACGTCATCAACGGCATCCGCATCGCCACAATGAAGGGCGTTTTACAGCCCGATGATGTCGCCATCAACTTTTTTCAGCGAAATGAGGAGACTGGAAGCGTTGAGATACAACAGATTGGGCTTACTGCTTCCGGCGACTTGACCAAATTCCCGACAGGTTTCTTCGACCAGACTCAGCAGGACTTAGTAGAACTCATCAAACTGAAACAAGCCCAACCTCGATGACATGGCTGCTTACCAATCCCACTTGCTCGTCCATTTGGAGAGTTTTGCTTGGCAAGATTTGACCCAAGACCGCACCGAGGACGTTGAAAAATACGGGCAAGCGGTAGTAGCGGCTCGGAACCATAAGGACGAGGTTTACTTGCACCCCGATTTTTGGGCTTTGAAATTGCCATGGGGCTCGTTTTCGACCTTACTCAGTGAGCAAAAAGCAGATTGGTTGTTTCCGGGAAGTAAAGCGCAACGGCTTCTTTGCGACTTTTTAATGTT
>JBJXFT010000158.1:0-3353 GCA_046155725.1 Saprospiraceae bacterium | reverse complement strand
AATCATCGTGGCTGCGCGGCTGTTGAGAACTTCCCGAAAGTTTTAAACTTTCGGGAAGTTGATTCCAAAGGCTATCGTTTATTCAACTCCAGCGCTTGGAAAAGCTGCCCGTTCTTGTCCTCAAACGAGAGCACATAGTTTCCAACGGGCTGGTTTGCGATGGAATAAGTATTGCCCGGCGAAGTCACAAAACGCGCCACCTCGCGGCCGTCGAGGGTGAAAAGGCGCATGGAGGCTACGTCTTGAGCGTTTTCCAGCGTAAAGAAATCTGCCGTCGGGTTGGGGAAAAGCCGGACGTTTGGCGTGGGCAATTCGCCTGTCCCCGTGAGCGTGCTAAAGGAATAAACCGCCATGAGGGTATCGGCAGCATTGTTCTGGTTGCTAAGTTTGAGATGTACGATTCCAGATGCTGCTTGATTAATAGGGTGTAAAAAGGATACATAAAGGTTGCCGACCGAATTGCCCGCCATTCCAAAGGTATTCGTTTGTGTGCTTGTGTACCAACACCGGTCTGGATCACATACCGCTGTGCCAACGTTTGGGCTGACATAGATCACGTTTCGCGCCCACTTGACAAATATAGAGTCGGTGGAAAGATTTTTGATTTGAGCAAATGCCGTTGAAGTCTCAATATCAAGTGCAGTTACCGTATCAGAGGGGTTAGGATAAACTGCATAAGCAGAAGGGGCTTGTGCAGCAATCCATTGCGCATAGCTCAGCACGATAAAGAGGGCAAAAGAGAAGTTTTTCATAACGGAAGTATTTCAAATAAAAAAGTGTTGGAGGAGGCAAAAAAAGTGTGGCAAGCCTTAGGCGCAGGCTTGCCACACTTGGTTATATCTTCTCGTACGCTTTACCGCTTCTGCAACTCCAGTGCTTGGAAAAGCTGCCCGTTCTTGTCTTCAAACGAGAGCACATAGTTGCCCACCGGCTGGTTTGCGATAGAATAGCGATTGTCTGGCGAAGCCGCGAAACGTGCCACTTCGCGACCGTCGAGGGTGAAAAGCCGGAGCGAGGCTACCTCCGCAGCGTTTTCCAGCGTGAAAAAATCCGCGGTCGGGTTGGGGAACAGCCGGACGTTCGGTGCCGGAAGTTCGCCTGTGCCAGAAGTGAACGAGTTGTAAGTGTACACCGCAGTCATGGTATCGGCAGCGTTGTTTTCGTTGGTAAGTTTGAGGTGCACGATACCAGAGGAGGCTTGCAAGAGTGAGTTGTAAAAATGAACCGTGAGCTGGCCGCCCATGTTCGGGTCAAGTCCAAAAGTCTTGCTGCCGATCCAGTCGGCCCAACACAGGTTTGGGTCGCAGACAGCTGTGGTGACGCCGGGGGAAAGGAACACCTCGGTGCGCTCCCATGTGACGATAATGGCGTTCGACGTGGTGTTGTGAATGTGGCCGTGCGCACCGGAGTCGTAGGTGTCGGCAGAGGTAACGGTGTCGGAAGGGTTGGGCGTCACCTCAAAAGTGGAAAGAGATTGGGCGGAAGCCAGTTGGGTGAGGCAAAGAGCGAAAAAGAGGGTAGAGAGTAGATTTTTCATGATGGAAATGTCTCGCATTAGCAGGTAAGTGAAATAATTAATCAAAGGTACACCCTACCGCCCTTTGCCCCTACCTAATTTTGTTGGCCGCTACGGTTTTGTACCCAATCGGACAATTTTAGCAAAATGGACTGGAGAAAACGGCTGACTTTTTTTGGGGCAATTGCCCTCGCGCTGCGCCTTTCTGCGCAATTGCCCGATGGCTCGGCAGTGCCCGATTTCACGGCGCAAGACCTCACGGGGCAAACCCACCATCTGTACGACCTGCTCGATTCGGGCAAAATCGTCGCCCTCGAAATCAGCGCCACTTGGGGTCCCTCCTGCTGGGCCTACCACACCAGCCACGCCATGCAAGACCTCTACGCCGAGCACGGCCCTGCGGGCGACGACCGGCTGCGCGTGTTCTGGGTGGAAGGCGACCCCAACACCAATCTCAACTGTCTGTATGGGCCAGGGGGCTGCAACGGCGGCTCGGCGGGCAATTATGTGGCGGGCACGCCCTACCCTATTTTGGACAACGCGGCCATCGCCGATTCTTTTCAAATCACTTACTTCCCCACCATTTTTGTCATCTGCCCCAACAAAAAAACCTCCGAGCTCAACCCGCTCAACGCCGAAGACCTCTGGGAAAAAGCCCGCCAATGCCCCGTGAAATTTGGCACCAACAACGCCGGCATTTTCGAGTACAAGCCCGGCACCGAACTCCGCGAACTGTGCGGGGCGCAAAACCTCGCCCCCAGTTTTGCTCTCACCAACCTCGGCGCCGCGCCCCTCACCGCCGCCAACATCGAACTGAAATGGAACAGCAGCGTGGTGCAAACCCTCCAATGGTCGGGCAACCTGCCCACTTACGGCGAAGCCCCCATTTCATTTGCAAATCAAAGCATTAGCGGCGTGGGAGTCCTCAAAACCACCATCACGAACATCAACAACGGCACGGGCGACAACGATTTCTCGAACAACGTGCGCAACGACAATTTCAGCAACGCCCAAAAATTCAGCACCGCCCAAATCCTCCTCAAAATCAGGACCGACAGCTACGGCGAAGAAATCTACTGGGAAGTGCGCGACGACTTGGGAACGGTGCTCGAATACGGCGGCAACGAGGAGGTAGGGCCCAACGGCGGGGGCCAGTTCCCGCTCGGCCCGCCCATGGGGCCAGGCATTTATCCCGACCTCACCATCATCCGCGACACGCTCGAACTGCCCGCCAACGGCTGCTACTCCATCCATTTCAGCGATTCCTACGGCGATGGGATGTGCTGTGACTTTGGCACCGGCTATTACAAACTTTACAACCTCGACAACCCCGTCACGCCCCTCATCACAGGCGGAGAATTTGAAAGCTATTCGCACCGCGCTTTTGGTGCGGGCGTGGTTTTGGGCGCAAGCGATTTGCTGCAAAATGTGGGCGTCCAACTCTTCCCAAACCCCGCTTCCGATGTTTTGAACATCGAAATCCAAACCCCCGCCGACACCGAAATCTCTGGCAAAGTGTTCAACGCGCTCGGCCAGTTGCGCCACACTTTCCCCCTCGAAAATGCCGCGCTCGGCGGAAACGATTGGCAATTGGCACTCGCCCATTGGCCCGAAGGGGTTTACTTTTTGCAATTGGAAATAGGCCGAACTTCGGTGACGAAGACATTTGTCAAAGTGGCTCCCTGAGCCAGGCGAGCAGCCCCGAATTTTTCAACCCACGATTTTAATACGACTTTTGCACCGCGCCTCAAAGGGCGAAACTTGTCCAGTCCATCTTCCTTGCCCTCTTGATGAAAGGTTTCGACAGGCCACCGGTGGCGGCGGATGCGAAGTATCC
>JBJXFT010000154.1:0-11990 GCA_046155725.1 Saprospiraceae bacterium | reverse complement strand
CACACACACACACACTTGCGATAGCCATGTTGCTCTTTTTGCAGAGTGTGGTGGGGAATGCCCAAGCAGGGGCGTTTAGCGTTCTCTCCATCCAAAACCTTCCCAGCGGACATATTGAGTGCGTCATTTCGTGGGATGGCAACACCATCGCCACAGCCAGAGGTTTGAACATAGGCGTCACTGCTTCCGGCGGTGCCGTGTGCGTTGACCCCGCACTTTCTGTCATTGATCCCTATTTTACGGATCCTGCGAATGAGTTCTCCGTAAATTTCTCAAATACAGGAGTGACGATTCTCAAAAATCCCAACGGCAGCAACACCTTCTCCCTTGCCACAGACTATTCTCCACTGGTCACGCTCCTTTTCCGCGCAGAGCCGGGTACTACTGCTGCGGTAAGTGCTTCGGGCATCGTCATAGAGATGGGTTTTTCTGGGATACCCATTTCTCCTGCGTCAGCCTCGCAGGTTATACCCAATGGATTTACATTGGGAGGCTTCATTTCAAAAGTATTGGGGGCAGATTGTTCTACCGGTGGTGGTAGCATACCGGGAATAACCGTTAGCGTTTCGCCATCCCCAACTCCTTGTTTTCCCAGCACCACCTATCCTGCCTCGCAACTTTTTGCGGCTACACCATATACGTTTTTTGATGCCCCCGGCCAATACGCATACATCATTACGCCGTCAAAAACTGGAGCGGGTTCTCCGGAACCAAGGCCAGAATGTTGTGGAGTAAACTACCAAGATATTCTTCTGACAAGGGATTTGATTTTAGGAAGAGAATCCCCGACTTTAGCAAAACAGCTGGCTGCGGATTTCAATGGAAATGGATTCGCCACTACGTTTGATGTCGCCAATATGTGGAAGTGCTTAAATGGCTTGCCACTTGATGTGCCTTTAGGGTGGCTTCCATGGAGATTTGCTCCTTTGAGCGAAATCGGAGGCCCTAATGACCCACCAGTAGGTGATATGAACCTCATCCCTTCATCCATCACAACACCCTTGCTAAATGGCAACCAAACCTTCCATCACTTTTTTGGGGTTAAACGAGGAGATGTTAATGGAACTTGCGTTGATTGCGGTACTAGCCTAATAGATGAAACATCCGAAGGCAGAGGGCAATACGAGTCGAACCATTCATTTTTTATGTCCGACCGAAGCCTGCAGGTTGGGCAAGAGTTGGTAATTCCTATTTTAACACAAGCCCTATCTGACGCTACGCTTTGGGGGATGCAACTTGATTTTGATGCCGAACACTTTGACCTCTTGTCCATAGAGAGCCGAATGCTATCGAATGAGGATATGGTAATGTCAAACATTCTGTCTGACACCAAAACTCACTCTGCCCACTTTTCATGGATGTCCATGAAACTCGAAGGAGAGGATTTGAAAGAAAGGGCAGTGATAGCGTATGCACACATACGAGCAAAGAAGGACGTTCCTTCTCTCAAAGGTTTGATTCAGCAGCCCAACAACCCGGATTATCGGATAATCTTTAATGACCAAGAAGACTCTCCTTCTTTTATCAAGCTCGAAATCGAGACTGAAAAGGCCAACCTTCTTTTTGCCGCTAAACTGGCAAGCCAAAACCCATTGAGCACATTTGCTCAGATAGAAGTAACGCTGCCCCAAGCAGACGAAGCAACCCTTGCCATTTTTGACAATACAGGGCGGGTACTACAACAGCAACGCTATACGCTGTCAGCGGGGACGAACAGCCTCGTTTTGGACAACATCCCGCAAGCATCGGGCATCTATACAGCATCCATTCAAACGAGGTTTGGCATCCAAAACCTCCGTTTCGTCAAGATTTGATTTTGACAACAACCTGGTCGGGCAACAGCAAGAAATGCTGTTGCCCGATTTTTTCATGTCATTCCAAACCTGTTTTGCAATGCCACGCTTGATTTTACTCATCGGCTGCCTGCTCGGTGTATGGCATTCGTGCCTCGGTCAAACCTTTTACTATGTGCGCAATGAGCCATTTCTGGGTAATCCTGTTCCATTGGCACACCTTGGGGAATGGTATCTAAACTGCTTCAACGTAAACACTTGCCACGACACTACGCTCGTGCAAATAGACACTTCGGGCATTGGCTTCCCATTGATTGTTTCTGATCTCGCTATTTGCCCGAACGGCAATTTTTATGTCAGTTTGTTTGGCAATGCGAGTGGGCCGGCTATTGCAGAGATTAATCCACAAAATGGTGTTTTGAGTTTATTAGACTCCCCTCCATTTCCTTTAATAGGATTGGTTTGTAATGGAAGCAACGTTCTTTACGGGGCAAGTGGTTTGGGGTTGTATACCTACGAGATACAAACAGACATTGGAATTGACCATGGATTGACACCGGGGCCTGCTTTTTACGACGTGACTTTTAGCAATGGTATTTTATACGCAATTTCACCAGATGGATTGTTTCAAATTAATTTGTCCCCAGCTTCTATAGTTGATATCGGCTCTATCCCAGTGAGTAGCATGGCATCCGAGCAGATAAGCTGTGATAGCACTTTCACCTATGGGACGAATGATACCTCTGTTTACCTACTGAATTTCCCTTCTTTGGCGGCAAATATTTTATGCGATATGCCTTATGTAGCCTACGGCATTGCAATGAACGAATTTGCATTACTCGATTGCACCATCCGCCTCCACCTCGATCCAGACACCTCCTCCGCTGCCCCCCCCACCGACTGGCAGTCCCTCCCGCTTTGCTCCCCCGGCGCGCTCATGGTGTCCGACACCGATGCCACCTACCATTCCGGCTACCGCACCGACTCCATTCGGCTGCGCTTGCTCGCCCCCGCGCCCGATATCCCGCTCGAGTACCTCACCGCCACGGCTTCCGGCGCGGTCGGCGCGAGCGGGCAAGGCACCGGCTGGCTCACGCTGGCCGCAGCCGCAGGCACCGCGCTCGTGTCGGCAAACGCCGACTACCAAGCCGCCCTGCGCAGCGCCCGGTGGCACAACGACGCGGCATCGCCCACGCCCGGCCTGCGCACCGTGGAGATCATAGCCTACGCATCCGATGGGCGCAGCGATACTTCCTACGCCTACCTGCCCGTGCAGGCGCTGCGCTCGGCGGGGCAAGACACGGCTCTCGCCGTCTGCGCCGACGCACCGCCTTTTTCCTTGCTCGCGCCCAATGGCGCGACAGGCGGCGCGTGGTCGCCCCCGCTGGCGGGCGGCGTGTTTTCCCCGCAGGCCGACCTGCCCGGCACGTTTTCCTACACCGTGGGCAACGGCCTCTGCCCTGCGGACACGGCCTTCGTGACAGTAGCGGTGCGGCCCCTCCCCGCCTTCTCGCTGGGCCAAGACACAGCCGCTTGCGCCCACCAACTGCCGCTCGCCCTCGCCGCTCCCGGCACGGCACTCTGGCAGGACGGCAGCAGCGCAAACAGTTTTGCCGCCGCCCAGCCCGGCCTTTACTGGGCCGAGTTCGCGGGCGCGAACGGCTGCCGATTCCGCGACAGCCTGACCCTGACGCTCAAACCATCTGCCCAAATACAATCCTCCGCCCAGCCCTGCCACGGCCAGCCCTACGTTTGGGGCGGCCAAACTTTCAGCACCGACACTGCGGTGTGCGCCACATTCGCCGGTCTGAACGGCTGCGATTCCACGCACTGCCTCGCGCTCACATTTTTCTACCCATCGCTCTCGCTCGACACGAGCATTTGCAGCGGCCAAACGCTCGCGTGGCTCGGCCAGGACTATGCTGCGTCAGGCATCTTTGCCGACACGGTGCTGCTCGGCGGGTGCCTCACGGCCACAAGTTTGAATTTGGAAGTGCGCCTGCCCGACACGGTTTCGCAGAGCGTCAGCATCTGCAACGGGCAGGACTACACGGTGGGCGGCCAGACTTTTTCGGCCTCCGGCCAATACCTCGTCGCGCTGCAAACCCCGGCGGGCTGCGACACGGTGCTGCGGCTCGCGCTCACGTTTTTCTACCCATCGCTCTCGCTCGACACGAGTATTTGCAGCGGCCAAACCCTCGCGTGGCTCGGCCAGAACTATGCTGCGTCGGGCGTTTATGCCGACACGGTGCTGCTCGGCGGGTGCCTCACGGCCACGCTCTTGGATTTGGAAGTGCTGCCGCCCGACACGGTTTCGCAGAGCGTCAGCATCTGCAACGGGAAGGACTACACCGTGGGCGGGCAGATTTTTTCGGCCTCCGGCCAATACCTCGTCCCGCTCCAGACGGCGGCGGGCTGCGACACGGTGCTGCGGCTCGACCTCACGGTGCGCCCGCCGGCGCAATCCGCGCTCTCGGCCTCCATCTGCCCTGGCGGGGAATATGTTTTTGGCGGCAAAACGCTCGCCCAGCCCGGCACTTACGCCGCCACGCTCCAAACGCCCGAGGGCTGCGACAGCACGGTGACGCTCGCGCTCGGCCTGCTGCCGGCCCCCGCCCCGCTGGTCGCGGGCGACACTTCGCTTTGCGACGGCGACTCGGCTGTACTCTCGACGGGGCTTTTTGCCGCCTATGCTTGGGCGGGCGGGGGAAGCACGGCGATGCTGGAAGTTTCGGCGGCGGGGGTTTATGCCGTGACGGTGACGGACGCGAACGGCTGCACGGCCACGGCTTCGGCCACGGTGACGGAACTTCCGCCCATGGTGGCCGAGTGGCTCGCGGGCGACCCGCTGTGCCACGGCGACAGCACGGGGTTTGTCGAATTGACAAGCATCTCTGGAGGCGCCGGGCCGCTCTCGTTTAGCCTGAACGGCTGGGCGCCGACCGATGTGCCGGTGTTCGGCAGCCTCCCGGCAGGCGATTGGGAGGTGGTGGCGACGGACGCGGCGGGCTGCACGGCCACCTTTGCGTTCGCGCTCGCCGACCCTCCCGCGCTGGCGGTGGACTTGGGGCCGTCGCCGGAACTGGCGGTGGGCGACACCTATCCAATCCCTGTGACGGTGAACCAATCGGGGGTGTTCGCCTATGCTTGGTCGCCGCCGATCGGGCTGGACTGCGCCGACTGCCCCAGCCCGGTGGCAACGGCCAGGGAGGAGATTGCCTACATGCTTTTGCTGACCAATGCCGACGGCTGCGAGGCTTCGGACAGCCTGAGGCTGCGCATCAAAAGGAGCGAAGGGGCGTACGTGCCCAACGTTTTCTCGCCTGACGGCGACGGGCAGAACGATTGGCTGGCCATTTTTGGAAACCCCGCCCATGTGCTGGCCGTGGGTTTGTTCCGTGTGTACGACCGTTGGGGGGAGTTGGTTTTTGAATCAAAAGCATTGGCCCTGAACGACGAGCGCTCGGGCTGGGACGGGCGGCATCGGGGGCAAAATGCGCTGCCGGGCGTGTACGTCTGGTATGCAGAGATCCGGCTGATTGATGGCTCGGTCGTGAAAAGAAGTGGGGAGGTGACGGTGGCGCGGTAAAGAGCGTTTGTTCGGAAAACAAAAAGAGGCGATGCCCTGCGAAGGGCATCGCCTCTTTTTTATTGCCAAAATCAAAGCCTGCGCAAACCTACGCCCCGCCTTACCTTCGCCGACCACAATCCTTTCGTATGCCCGATTTTGTAGAAGATTACCGGCACACCATTGTACAGATAGCCACGCCTTACAGCACTGGCACTGGTTTTTTCTTGCGCGACTATGGGCTTATCGTCACCAACCACCATGTGGTGGAGGGGAATCGCGCGGTGGTCATCGAAGGCGCCAAGTTCAAAAAACAACTGGCGCGGGTGCGGTACATTGATTCGAAATACGACTTGGCTTTTCTCGACGGCCCCCACAATGGCGCGGAGCTCCCGGAAATAACCCTCGGCACTGCCAAAACCATGCGCGAACGAGATGCGGTGATGGCCATCGGCCACCCTTTCGGTCTCAAATTTTCCCTGAAAAGCGGCATCGTTTCCAACACTGCCGAGCTGATGAACGGTATTCCCTACCTACACATTGATGCGGCGCTCAACCCGGGCAATTCCGGTGGGCCGCTCGTAGATGCCGATGGCGAAGTGGTGGGCATCAATACATTCGTGATGCGCGATGGCGACAACACGGGCTTCTCGCTGCCGGTCAGGTTTCTCCATGAAACGCTCGGCCAATTTGCGGAAGCCAATTCTGACAACGCCAGCCGATGCACCGCTTGCCTCAACATCCTCACCGAGGCTACGGTGGAGAACAAACACTGCGCCCACTGCGGCAATAAGGCTGAATTGCCTTCTACGGTGGACGAATACGAACCCTCCGGGTCGGCCAAAACCATCGAAGGCCTCATCCGCCAAATCGGTCACGATGTGAGACTGAGCCGTTCTGGCCCCAATGCTTGGGAAATAAAGCAAGGGAGCGCGACCATCATCATCACCTACCACGACAAATCGGGGCTTATTTCTGCGGACGCGCTGCTGTGCGAACTTCCCAAAAAGGACATAAAACCGCTCTACGAATTTCTATTGCGCGAAAATTACACCAACGAGGCGCTCACGCTCAGCGTGCACGAGCAAGACATCGTGCTTTCGCTCCTCATCTTTGACCGGTATCTCAACGAGGAAACCGGGCAAGCGATGCTCCACAACCTTTTTGAGAAAGCAGATTTGTACGACAACAAATTGGTGGAAGATTTCGGCGCGACCTGGAAGCCGGAGTAGCGATCCTTCCCCTCACTCCCCAAACCCATAGTCGCGCTCCACCTTGCACACACGGGTCTTATAGGCCGAATACCATTTTTCGCGGCCAAATCGCTGCGCCACGAGGTGTTCCGCATTGGCCTTCCATTGGCGAATGGCATCGAGACTCTCCCAGTACGACACCGTGATGCCCAGCCCATCTCGCGCCGATTCGGCTCCAAGGTAGCCCGGCTGCTGAGCGGCGAGCGCGGCCATGTGCTCGGCCATTTCGGCGTAGCCTTCGGCATCGCCCCCGGTGCGGGTGGAAGTAAAAATGACGGCGTAGTAGGGCGGAGGAGGTGTGGGTGCTATCATATCAGGGAGTACGTGAGGGGGCGTAAGGGAGCGCTCAAAACAATTTCAGCCCATAACGGAACAGCCACACGGATGCGAGCAAGGAAGTAGCAATGACCACGCCGCGCATGGCGCGATCCCAACGACGGCGGCGGAAACGGTTGAGCGCAAAGAGGTTGAGCGCGATGGCTACCACGGCGAGCGTGCGCTCGCGGAAGTTTTCGGAGAAGCCTGCGCCGCTCGCCGCGCCTTTTATTTCGAGGACGGAGAAGACGTTGTAGAGCAAGAGGAATCCTGCGGCAGGCAGGAGGAGGCCGTAGAGTAGGCCGACCCAGATTTCGTCGCGTTGAAACATTTTTTTTGAACGATGAACTATGAACTTGAGCGATTCAGGCTATTTGGTTTTCCAAATCTTTCAGGGCTTTGATGGCGGGGTAGTTGGTGAGGTCGTGCATGGAAGGCACGACGGAAATATAGCCGTTCTCCAAAGCCCACACATCGGTATCGGTGCCGAGGTCGCTGTTCTTGAATTCGCCGCTGAGCCAATAGTAGGGCTGTCCGCTGGGGTCGCGGCCTTCCACCATTTTTTCTATCCACCGCGAATCGGCTTGGCGGCACATACGGAGGCCGCGCAGTTGGTCGGCGGGCAACTTGGGGATGTTGACGTTCAGGAGTTGGCCGCTCTGGAAAGGGCGGGCGAGCATGAATTCCATAACGCGGCGCACCCAGGGTTTAGCCGGTTCGAAATCCGCCTCGAAACTATAGTCGAGCAGCGAGAACCCGATGCTTCGAATGTTTTCCAGGGCGGCTTCCATGGCTGCGGAGAGGGTGCCGGAGTAGAGGATGTTGATGCTGGCATTGCTGCCATGGTTGATACCCGACACGCAGAGGTCTATTTTGCGGTCTTTGAGCACAACGTGTTTGGCGAGTTTCACGCAGTCCACAGGAGTGCCAGAAGATTCCCATGCTTCGATGCCGGGGAATGGGTTGACTTTTTTGAGGCGCAGCGGCTCGTGGATGGTGATGGCGTGGCCTTTGCCGCTTTGGGGCGAATCGGGCGCGACGACCACGACTTCGCCGAGCTCGGCAGCGACTTCCAAAAGTGCGCGGATACCGGGGGCTACGATGCCGTCGTCGTTGGTGACAAGGATGAGTGGTCTGGACATGGGGCGAAGGTAGGAAGGCTTGGAGGTTTTTGAAACGTGGGAAACCCCGCGTTTGCGAAGCAAGAAATAGGCGGATTGAAGCGTTTGTTTGCGATTTTCAAAAGCAATTTTGTCATCTCTCTGATTTTCAGGACGTGTTTTCAAAATTCTGCCATAACCTTGCAGGAAATTTTATAATTCAAATACCCTTTCCACCAGCAAAAGTCTTTGCCATGAAACAGATTACCCTCGCGCTCGCCGCCATTTTCGCTTTCCAAATCCTCCCGGCCCAGGACGTGGTGTACGTCCTTTTCAACCGCGACTGCATGAACCAGTTGGAATACCGCTATTCGTACCCGAACCTGAAGGGCGAAAACTCGGTATGGGCCTATTCGATGAAACCCAACGTGCAGGAACACTACATCTTTATGACCTCGGGAGGCGGGCATTACTCGCCCGAACTGCCCGAAGGCACGGTGACGTGCCGCAACCTGGACCTTGACGACGCTTTCGTGGCGGGCATCAACCGGGAGACGCAGCAAATGCTCATCGTGTTCCAGCGACAGAGCGGCGGCTACTGGCTGATGCCCGTGGAATCGGCCACGCTGGTGGCTCGAAAAGGCTCGAGGTATTGGGTGCACACCTACCAGAGCTCTTTTCAGTTCGATTCGCTCCGCATGGTGAACGAGCAAAACCTCGCCGTGACCGGCTCGCCTACGGCGGCCTATTTTTCTGGAGCAAAACTGAACAACTGCCTGACAGAGTTTTCCTTTCACTGCGAACCCGTGAAGTCAGGGCAAATTCGCGCTGACTTGCAGTTCATCCCCAGCATCGGCATCGTGAACGACCGCACGGGCACCAGCGCCTCGAAAGCCATGGAAAACGAACTCCAATTGGTGAAAGTGAACGGCCAGGTGCTCGACGATTTTATCGCCGAGGCTTGCCCCGCAGGCGCGACCAAGAAGATTGCGATGTCCAAAAACCAAAAGCCAGCACAGTACGGCCGCGAAAGTGTGGACCCCGACAAAGAAATATCTTCCATCATGCAGAAAGAGCAAGATGAAGAAACGCCTGCGGAATATTCCAACGTAGGCGACATCCAGTGCGCCGAAGATTGGGAGCCGGGCACCCACATCGTGCAAAAAGGCGAAAACCTCAGCGCCATTGCCCGCACCTACAAAGTGACGGCGCAGCAACTCATGCAGTGGAACAAAATCCAGAACCCCGACCGCATCGAAGTCTGCCAAAAACTGTGGCTCAAAAAACCGCCCGCCAACGCAAAGAAACAAAGTGCCAACAAAGGCACGAAAGCCAAAGAGCCCGATGATGAAACGGAAGAAGAAGCACAGCCAAAAGGGAAACTTGTGACGCCACAAGGCGTAGCAGCGCAGAAAAAACGCCCCACCGTAAAGGCACAAACGACCAAGCCCTCTGCGCAGAAAAGTTACGACCCCAACCGCCCCATTGTGTATTCCGATGGAGATACTGACGAGAATGACTACCAATATTTTGACCCCGAAGAAGAAACGGATGGCAGCCGCCCGCCCCGCATCCACACCGTCCGTAGGGGCGAGTACCTCTTGAAAATCGCCAAAATGTACGGCTGCCCTGAGGAGTGCATCCGCATGGCCAACACCATGCCGCTCGAAGGCGACGAACCGCTCAGCATCGGCCAAGAAATCATCATCCCCGATTGCACTTGCAGCGTAGATGGCAAATTGATCAAAAAGCCCGCTGCGGCAAAGAAGCCTGTGGTGAAAAAGCAAAACTCCGGTACCGGTCAAAGCTCCAGTGGGCGCCCAAAACCGCGCCGCATACTGGACGATGACGCACCTGAGGCTGTCGAGTACGGCTACGACGACGAAAGGGATTACAATAATGATGACCGCTACGAAGAAACATCGCTCTACGAAGACGATGCAGACAGAAAAGGAAATTCAAAATCTGCAAAAGTTCAACTCTACAAAGAGCACTTCGTCAAGCAAGGCGAAACCCTCAGATCCATCGCCGCCAAATACAAAGTAGATGCCGCCAAGCTTGCCAAAGCAAATGGCCTAAAGGCCAAAGAAGAACCCGTGCCAGGCAAGACATTCCTGATCCCAATCGAAGAAGACGAAGAGAAGGATGAGTGGGACGATAGGGGCTCGGGCGTGAAAGACGAAGGCTATGACCCATACAATTATGCCGATAGGCGGAGCGATGTGGAATATGACTTGGAAAAGCCAAGCACCTACTCGGCTGATAGATATGCGAAGAAAGGAAGAACCCCAAATACCGGAGGGCCCGCACAAAAGAAACGCAGCAGTGCTGCAAGGCCAAAACCAAACCCTACGTCTGCTTATCCTTCAAATTCTTTCATCACTCATGCAGACGGTTCTGAAACCGATTTGGATCGGCGAACGGGTGCTGCGGCTGAATCTTCTCGCTATAAGCAGAAACGCAGGAACAGCATCCTTGATGACGATGCTTCAGAACCTGACCCAAAACCAGAAGCAAGCTCACCAATCAATGATGACGATCGGAGCGACGACGACGTGATTCGAACCAGCCAGCCCAAGAAAAAGTTGGTAAAGAAGGGAGGCACTTCGCCCACAGACCCCCACTCCTTCCAACACCTTGTCAAAAAAGGAGAAACGATACAGACCATCGCTGAAAAGCATGGCGTAGATGCTTCCGAAATAGCCCTGATCAACGACATCGGCTTGAAAGAAAACCTCATCCCCGGCAAACGAATCTGGATTCCAATAGAATCTGGAAAGTGAGTCGCCGTTTGAGTTTCAAAGAAAAAGGCTTGGCAAACTGCCAAGCCTTTTTTATTTCCCTTGCAACTTGCAATTTGCCAACTTGAAACTTGCTGACTTGAAACTCCTTACGCTCTACCGTTGCAGTTCAAATCCTCGAACGCCTGCCGCAGCCGCATCACGAAGGTTTTTTCCCCTTCGCGCAGCCACACACGCGGGTCGTAATATTTTTTGTTCGGCTTGTCGTCGCCGTCGGGGTTGCCGATTTGGGCTTGCAGATAGCCGCGCTTGGCATCGTGGTAGCCGCGCACCCCGTCCCAAAACGCCCACTGCATATCCGTGTCAATATTCATCTTGACCGCGCCGTATTCGATGGCCTCGCGGATTTCCGACTGCGCCGAGCCGGAGCCGCCGTGGAAAACGAAGTTCACGGGCGTTTTTTCCGCCAGGCCGAATTTTTCCCGAATGTGGTCCTGCGAGTTTTTCAGAATCACGGGCTGGAGCTTCACGTTGCCAGGTTTGTACACCCCGTGCACATTGCCGAAGGCCGCCGCCACCGTGAAGTTCGGGCTGACTTTTTTCAACTGCTCGTAAGAATACGCCACCTCGTGCGGCTGCGTGTAGAGCCGCGAAGAATCCACGTCAGAGTTGTCCACGCCATCCTCCTCGCCGCCCGTCACGCCCAGCTCGATTTCCAGCGTCATGCCCAACAGCGCCATGCGCTTGAGGTATCGGGCCGAAATCTCGATGTTCTCGTGCAGTGGCTCCTCCGAAAGGTCGAGCATGTGGCTGCTGTAGAGCGGGAAGCCGTTTTTCTCAAAAAAACGTTCGCCCGCATCCAGCAAACCGTCCACCCAGGGGAGGAGGTTCAGCGCACAGTGGTCGGTGTGCAAAATGACCGGCACCCCGTAGGCTTCTGCCAGCGCGTGTACGTGCTGCGCCCCCGAAATGCCGCCGAGGATAGCCGCACGCTGGCCTTCGTTAGAGAGGCCCTTGCCCGCAAAAAACGCCGCGCCGCCCTGAGAGAATTGAATGATGACAGGGCTTTTCACCGCCGCCGCCGTTTCCAGCACCGCGTTCACCGAGTTGGTGCCGATGACGTTGACGGCGGGCAGCGCAAAATTGTGCTCGTTGGCATAGTTGAACAAATCAGTGACTTCCTGACCATGCAGGACACCGGGTCGAAAAAGGCTCATTTT
>JBJXFT010000151.1:0-30073 GCA_046155725.1 Saprospiraceae bacterium | reverse complement strand
CCGGTTCATCGGGGATGACAAGTGCGTTTTAATGCTCTTTTCCTGTGCAGTTTGTCACAAGTACGCTATCTTTCCCCCCAAAAGAGCATCATAATGCACCAAGAAGAATTGAGCCTCGTGCTGCGTGCCCGCCGCGAAACGCTCGGCATCACGCAAGAACACCTCTCGGAACTGTCGGGCGTGGCGCTCCGCACCCTGAAAGCCATGGAGACCAGCAAAGGCAACCCGACCTTGAGCACCCTGCGCAAAATTGTGGAGGTGCTCGGCCTCGAAATCAAATTGGAAGTGAAACAAACCTTGACGTGATGCCATGCGCAGTGCCATCGTTTTCTACAACCGCGAACCGGCCGCCCGCCTAACGGAGGAAAGCCGTGATTGCTACGTCTTTCGATACGACGATGCCTGGCTTTTAGACAAAACCAAGCCCGCCGTGAGCCTCACGCTGCCCAAGCGCCAACAGGAGTATCGGAGCGAGAGTTTGTTCCCGTTTTTTTTCAATATGCTGAGCGAGGGCAGCAACAAGGCGCTCCAAACCCGGCAGTGGCGGCTCGACGAGGCGGACAGTTTCGGGCTATTGCTGGCCACCGCTCAGGTAGATACCATTGGTGCAGTTACCGTAAAACCTACAAATGAGCCGTCCGATGTCTAATGTCCAATTGTCCAAAGTCCCAATCGTTTGCCCCGGAACACTGGCGGAAGGCTTTTCTGCGTACAGCCCGGCTTGTCTGCGCAGGCTTTTTGATGGCAGAAAGGTCAGCCCTGTTTTGCCTTACGACGCTCCTCAGCAAAACGAGGAGGTGGCCGGGCAGTTTCTCGAAAACCGCAAACGGATTTCTATTTCCGGTGTACAAGAAAAGATAAGCATGGTCTTGGAGAAGAACGTGCTGCGATTAACAAAGGAAGGCGAAACTGGCGGGTACATTTTAAAGCCGATCCCCCGCGACCTGAAAAAAGTCAACCAAGTCCCGGCCAATGAACACCTCACGATGCAAATCGCCCGGCAGGTGTACGGGCTGAACGTGGCCGAAAACGCACTGGTGTTCTTTCGGGACGGCACCCCCGCTTACCTCACCCGGCGATTTGAAGTCAAACCCGATGGCTCGAAGTGGGGCATGGAAGATTTTGCCTCTTTGGCTGGAAAGACCACGGACACTGCTGACGCTGATTTCAAATACAACTACAGTTATGAGGAGATGGGGCTGCTGATCCAGCGCTTTGTGCCGAGTTGGCGGGTGGAAATCGAGAAGTTTTTTACGCTGGTGCTGTTCAACTACGCCTTCTCCAATGGCGATGCACACCTGAAAAACTTTGCGCTGCTGGAAACCTCCTCAGGCGACCACATCCTAAGCCCGGCGTATGACCTCATCAACACGCGCATCCATGTGGACGATACTTATTTTGCTCTGGACAAAGGGCTGTTCGCCGATGGCTTTAAAGCAGACACTTGGCGGAAATCGGGGCATGCATCCGCCGATGACTTTCGTGCTTTTGGCAAACGAATCGGGGTATTGGAAAGGCGGATCGAGAAATTGCTGCAGCCCTTTCTGGTTCGCCAGCCGTTGGTGGAAACCTTGATACAACGCTCTTTTTTGGACGCGCCGAGCCAGCGGGCTTTCTTGCTGCATTACCAGACGAGGAGGAATCTTTTGTGTGGGGTTTCCGGCAGAGCTCCGTCAGCTGATGAGCGGTTTTCGGATAGGCTCTAAATCTGCGCACTCACCGCCTCCTTTCCTGCAAATAATTTCGCCGTTTGCTGGGCTGCACGAGCATCTGCCTCGCCCAGCAGCCCGTGAGTGCGCCCAATGCGCCGAGCAATGCGCCCAGCAGCCCGGTGGCCCACAGCAAATGTTGGCTTTGGATGCCCATGAAGAGTTGGCCGACTTTGGCGGAGAGCATCCCGCCGTTGGCGCTGTCCGAGAGCCAAGCCGCGCTGAGCCACAGCAAAAGCCCGCCCAGAAATCCCCCGGCCAGCGCGCTCCAAGCATTCCGGGCGAACAGCCAGCCCGCAAGGGCGGCAATGGGCGCGAGGCTCCACCACGGCAGCCCGAGGCGGCACAGATTGCCCAACAGAAAAATGAAAAGGAGGGTGTAGAGTGTGTTTTTCATAGAAATTGAGTGCTTTGATATTGAGCGTCTCACTTTGAGTGAGACGCTCAATGCAATATCAAGGAGAAAAGACTTGCCGCCCCAGCACTTTTTCCCCGCCTTCGTCGGGCGATTGGAGGAAAAGCAGGTCGTAGTAATTGCCGCTCGCCCAAGCCTCCACCATGTTGTCGTAGAATCGGCTGCCGGGATTGCCGGATTGGCCGCCGGGGTACACGCCGAGCGCGCGCACCACATCGCCGAGTTCGACAATCATGCGCCACGATGGGCCGTAACTTTTCGAGACGGCGTTGGGCGCGGTGCGGTGCCCGCCTATTTTCAAGTCCATTCGGCTGAAGGCGTCTATCTGGCCCAAGTGTTTGAGCACAAAGCCTTTTGCCTCGCCGTAGGCGACGCGCTTTTCGGGGTTTTGCTTGAAATATTCCTGTGCGAGTTTGAACGATTCCAGCACGATGTCGCGGGCGGTTTCGCGGAAAGCCGTGGCCGGGTGGTCGAAAAAGACGCTGGCCGAATCGGTCTGCATGATTTCGATAAAGCGCCAAGCATCGGGGTACAGCAGTTCGATTTTTTGATTTTTGGCAGCTGCAAAATCATCGGTGTGGAGGGGGCTTTTCCCGCGTTTTTCGAGGGCGGCTATTTCGTCCCAAGTAGCCGTGTAGCACGAATCGAACCACAGCTCGAATAGGGTAGGGGCGAGCAGTTGGGGTTCGTAGCGGAAATCCCAGGCGGCCAGCTCGTCGGCCATTTTCAGGCCCTCCGCGTCGAGTTGCGCGCGGTCGAGCAAGCGGAGCATAGTGGGCAGGGCATCGGCAGCGCGTTGGCTGAAGTTGTCGAGTTGCATGGTTTTCATACTGTCCGCCGTGGCGCCGGTCATGGCTTCGAGGCGGTCGTAGATGCGGCGGCTGCGCCAGTCTTCAAAGTTGCCGAGGTAATAATAAGGGTACGAGGGCGGCGTGGAGTTTTGGTTGGCCGAAAAGACAAATCCCCGGCTCGGGTTTTTCATGCTCGGCACTTGCTCCCAAGGGATGAAACTGTGCCAGGCATTGGCCCAACGGTCGCCTTCTTGCACGAAGCGGCCTTGCTGTTGGCCGCGCACGGGGAATTTTCCCTGCACCTGAATGGCGATGTCGCCGGTGCGGGAGGCGAACACAAAGTTCTGTGCGGGCGAATCGAAGCCGGAGAGCGCGGCCTTGTAGTCCTCGAAATTTTTCCCGGCATTGAGGCCAAAGAAAACCTCGAACGCGCTGCGCTGCGGCACATCGTGCGCCACCCAACGGTAGGCGCAGTCGCGGAGCGGGTTTTGGGGTTCAAAGTCGTAGGTGACGGGGCCGAAAACCGTGTAGCGCACTGTGTCGCGGAAAGTGGCTTGGCCTTTCACGCCGATTTCTTCGTAGCGGATTTGGGTGCTCCTTTCCTCGCCGTCCAAGCGGTATTTGCTGCGCTCGGCATTTGCCCAATGGATTTTGTACCAGTCGGCCACATCGTGGCTCACGTTGGTGACGCCCCAAGCGATGTCCTGGTTGAACCCGATGAGTATGCCCGGCACACCGGGCAGCGAAACGCCGTAGGTGTTGGCATCGGGGGTGTGGATTTGTACTTGGAACCAGATGGACGGGAGGGTGAGGCTGAGGTGCGGGTCGTTGCACAGGATTGGGTTGCCCGACTTGGTTTTCTGCCCGCTCAGGGCCCAGTTGTTGCTGCCGAGGATGGGGCCGTCGTTCATGAATGGGTGGTCTGGCTCATTTTCCTCAAAAAAGCCTAAGGCAGCACTGGTGGCGCTTGCCACAAATGGCGGTGGCAACAGCGGGTGCAAGTCTGTCCATTGCGCCGTGTCAGTCACGATGGGCTGCTGTTTGGGGTTCCATTCGGGAAAGAGGTAGTTGAAGGTTTTGGTGCCCAATTGGGCGAAGGTGTTGGTGTTTTCCAGGTCGTCGTCCCAAGCGCAGAGGGTTTCGGCCATGGCTTCGGATACGAGCGCGGTTTTGATGGGCGACCAAGGTTCTGGCGCGTAGTGGAGCAATTTGAATTCGATGGGCCAGTCGGCGGGCGAGAGTTGGTCCATCCAAGCGTTCACGCCGTCGGTGTAGGCTTGGAGCAGGGTCATGGTTTGGGGGGATTTGCGCCAACCGACGAGGTCGTTTTCGGCGGCGAGCAACATTCCCCTTCGGCGGGCAATGCGGTCGAGCCGGAGGGTTCTTTCGCCGAGCACTTCCGAGAGGCGGCCCGATGCTTTGCGGATGGTGATGTCCATTTGCCAGAGGCGGTGCTGTGCGGTCACGTAGCCTTGCACGCGGGCGGCGTCTTCTTGGTTTTCGGCAAAAATGTGTGGCACGAGCAGTTCGTCGTACACCACCTGCACTTTGCCTTTGAGACCGGGCAGCGAGATGTTTTCGGCAGAAAAACCTTTGGCGGGTTCGGCATTGGCCCAGAAGCCGGAGAAGGGGTTGAGGAATGCGCCGAGGGGCGGGATGGTTTTGTCGCCCACTTGCTGCGGGCGCGCGAGTTGCCACACGAGGAGCGCGGTAAGGAGGAGGGCAAGGAGGAATTTGATGGTGCGCATGGCGGGTTTTTTCAAAAACAATGAGCGGCTAAGGTAGGGCAGCTTGGGTTTGCGGTGCATTTGCCTGCTGGAAACAAATGTTTTTTTGGTAGAAAAACAGCCCTGTCGGGCAAAATTTTGCGGTTGGGGGAGTTTGCCCAATCGCCGCTAAAAATTTTTTAAAAAAACACGGGCAAAAACTTGACGTTTCCCGGCAATTCGCCCTAAAATTGCAGCAAGTAGTTTTTGTGTTTATTTGTTTGGGTTAGAATCCCTCGCTGCTAACAGTGAGGGATTTCTTTTTTTGCGCCCATAAGAAAAGGGAAACCGCGATGCTCAGGCCGGTTTCCCTTTTAATGTTCCCGCGCCAAAAGTGGGCCGGGATACTGCAAAAATGAGTGTGGGTGGGTTTGAAAATTGTCTTTGTTAGTGTGCTGCGCTGTGCTCGGCAAGGATTTGCTGAGCGCGTTCCAAAATAGTGGTGTCTTCCAAGTGGACGATGCCGCCGTTCGGGCCGGGTTCGAGGTGCCATTCCACCACTTGGCCGTCTTTGTACTGGTGCGCGCCAAAGTAGTTTCGCACGGTTTGTTCTTCCAAGTTGAGTTCTTGAGCGATTCGGGACACGCTGCCGTGGGGCAGGGAGTGTTTGATGCGGCGGAGTTCCTCGAAAGTGATGTTCATAAGCAAAAAGTTTAGTGAACGAATGTGGGTCAAAAAATTTCTCTAAGGTATGCGAACCCCAAAACGTTAAGCAAGAGAAGGCGCAAATATTTTTTTCAAAGATAAAAAGCCACCAAAACATACCCGCCCTAACTTGTAGCGAAACGCCTTTGCCCGCAAAATTTTAACTGTTGCAGCCGAGGGGCTGCCCCTCCATTGTTCCGTTTGTGCCCAAGATATTCCCTCCCCCAAAAACATTCTACCTTTGCTGTGCCGCAGCAGAAAATGGCGGCCAAAAGTTGCAGCCCAGCCCATGTTCCTTCACGTTGTTTCGTTTGACATCCCTTATCCCGCCAACTACGGCGGGGTCATCGTCATCTTCAACCAGATAAAAGCCCTGCATGCCCAAGGCGTAAAAGTTATCTTGCACTGCTATCAGTACGGCGACCGTGGCCCTCAGCCAGAATTGGCGGAATACTGCCACGAGGTCTATTACTACAAACGGAGCCGCTCTTTGTTCTACCAACTCAGCCTGCTGCCGTTTATCATGCGCACCCGCCAGAGCAGCGCCCTCCTCAAACGCCTCCGCAAAGACCGCCACCCCATCCTTTTTGAGGGAATGCACACGGCAGGCCTCATCTGGCACCCCCGCCTCCGCAGCCGCCAAAAACTCCTTCGGATGCACAACATCGAATGGCAGTACTACGAGAGCCTCTCCCAACTCACCGCCGCTACCGAGCCTTTTGAGAAAGCCTACTACTTTGCAGAGAGCATCAAACTCCAGCGCATAGAGCCGAAAGTGGTGCTGCACGCCGACGAGATAATCACCATTTCCAGCACCGACGAAGCCTATTACCGCGCGCTCAAGGCCAACACGCACTACATCCCCGCATTCCACCCCCACGCTGCGGTGGAATGCCAGTTGGGGCGCGGCGAGTATGTCCTTTTCCATGGCAAACTGAGTGTGCCCGACAACGAACGCGCCGCTATTTGGCTCATTGAGGAAGTGTTTTCGGATTTTGACATCCCCTTTGTGGTGGCGGGCATGGCTCCCTCCGACCGCCTGCGCGAACTTGTTGACCAGCATGAGCATATCCGCCTCGTAGAAAACCCCGACGATGCGCAGATGAACAGCTTAGTGGCCGATGCTCAAATCAACCTCCTCGTTTCGTTCCAATCATCGGGCATAAAACTCAAACTCATCAACGCCCTTTTCCGGGGCCGCTTCTGCATCGTCAACGAGCATATCGTGCGCGGTACTGGCCTCGCCAAACTTTGCTATCTCCGCAATTCCGCCCCCGCCATACGCCAAACCATCGAGGCGCTCATAAACGCGCCCTTTGAGCAGGGCAAAATAGCAGAGCGCCGCACGGTATTGGAAACGGAATTTTCCAATGCCCAAAGCGCGAAGAAACTTATGGAGTTGATAAAGTGGTGAGTGAGGGAGCGCGCGAGGCGTGAACAGGGCAGGAAGGTTTTACAAAATCTCTAACAAGCGCGCATAGTCAATCTTCGAATGGTGCCGTGGGTCTCTGGGGATTTTGGCGAGGAACTGTACGCTGAATACGGGGATGTTCAAGCCAGCAATCGCCCGCCGAATCAAATTCAAATCCGCGCCGCTTTGCGCTTCGAGGCAAAAGAGCATCGCGCCGTTTCGGCTCAAAACCGTTCCCATTTCTACCCCTTTCAATTGTTGCAGCCAACTTTCGTAGAGGAAGGGGCAAATCAATTTGCCGTGGTGCTCAAACAAGGTGCTGCACCGACCGGCGAGGAAAAGTTGGTCTCCGTTTTTCAAAAAACCGCTGTCGCCCGTGCGGTGCCACAGCGTTCCATCGGGGGCGACAATCTTGTTTCGGCGCAAGGCTTCGGGGTTGTTGAAGTAGGCCGCCAACACGTGCGGCCCCGAAACGATGATTTCCCCGACAGCTCCAGGTGGGCTTTCTTGCAAGGGTTGCGCGGCGGGCCATTGGATGGGCCCGTCCGTGACGGGAATGATTTTCACCGTGGCGTGGCGGTTGAGCCTGCCCACGGGAAGTGCCTCCAAAACCTCCGTCCCGGAGGCTTGAGCCACCTCATCGGCTGAAACCAAGCTGATGGGCTCGGCCTCGGTGGAGCCGTAGGCAATCAGGATGGCCGCGCCGGGAAATGCTTTTCGCAGCGTTTGCGCTTCGACGGGGAACACGGGCGCGCCGCCGGTGAAGATGGCTTCCACGAAGCCGAGCCGCAGATTGTGCTCGATGCAGTGTTCCGCGAGTTTTCTGACAAAAAAAGGCGAGGCCGTGATGCGGCGAACCCCGTGAGTTTGAATTTGGCGAACAATGTCTCCTGCTTTGAGCGCGTCAGGTTTCGAGGCTTTGAATTGGGCAATCACGGAAGTTGCGCCCGCGCCCAGATTGATGAGCAACACAATGGGCAGCACGGTCATGTCCACGCCGCCCGGTTGGGGCTGAATTTCCTCCTGCAACACTTCAAATTGCTTTCGCAAAAAACCGTGGCTGCGCAGCGCGGCTTTCGGAACCCCCGTGCTTCCCGTGGTGAAAGTGATGAGCGCGGGATGCTCGGCGGCGGCGGGGAACGTCTCGGCATCGGCGGCAAAATGCGCGTAGCCGGCAATGCGGGGCTTTATCGGGATTTGCCGAATCGGCTTTGAAAACCAGCCCATCACCCGCGCTTTCCAGATGCCGACGAACCCCTTGCAATCGGCCAGTTCGCAGCACAGTTCCATGCGCTTCCAACTCACCCATTCGTCCAGAAACACCGCCGTCGCCCCGATTTTGAACAAGGCCAGCACGATGCGGTACAGGTCAATGCCCATCGGGACAAATACCAGCACCCGGTCGCCCGGCTTCAAGCCCTCGGCTTTCATTTGCGCGGCGGTCTTTTCGACTGCGTTCAGCAATGCGCCAAACGTGATTTGTTTGTCTTTTTCAATGATGGCTACATTGCCCGGGTATTGCGCTGCCGCCGCTTGGAAAATTTGAAAGACATTCATTTTCGTTGTTGTTTTTCAATATTGGCTTTTATGTTGTCCATATTTTGCCTGAAAATATCCTCAATCTTCCAAGCCCCGAGGAACGTCTTAAACGTCGTCCAGAAAGAAGGGGGCGATTGGAAGAATACCGCGAAGGTCAGTCTGGTTTTGCCTCCCGAAATCGGTTCGTAAATCTGGTCGGTAGCCAACCCCTCGGCTTGCATCGGGAAGCCTATCAGGTTGAAAATCGTCAATCTGCGTCTTTGGGCTGGCTCGTTGAGGATGATTTCTTCGTCCCAGCGAAGCCCTTGTTCATCTGCATTTTGGAAACAACGCCGCAGAGACCCCACTTCGCCATCTGGCACTGCATCGGCATTCAGCGTAGTGATGTGGTGCAAATAGATTGACCAACGGGGCACCTCACTACGTTTACTAAACCTCAAAGGTTTAGTAAACGTCTGTTCAAATTCCAACCCCAAAAAGTTCGTACCGCTTCACCACATTCCCGCTAAAATAATGCGACAAATTTACCGAGCCATTGTGCTCCTCCATAAATGCGTGGAGCGCGTATTGAAAGCCATCGGCCTTCATTTTGTCGTACAACATCGCGCCCAAAATGGTGGCCAGCCCAGCAAACTTTGGGCTGGGGCTTTTTGCGATGGTCTTTATTACCATGCCTTTTTGTTGCGCATCGCTATAGTTTGGAACGGCGAAAATCAGCCCGCGCAGCGCCCTCAATTCGTCCTCGCACAGCACGATATATTCTGGGCGGAGGAACGCTTTTAGCGGCAAATACTTTGATTTAAAATTGCCTTTTTCAATAGGCGTAAACAAGTAATTGCTGGCAAAAGAGGCCATGCAGAAAGCATAAATCTTATCCAATTCCAAATCGTAGTTTTCAAGGTCAATGTTTCGAAATGTGAGATGGAGGGGGCTGAGCAGTTTTCTTGCCCGCATCAGGCGGTCTTGATTGTACAGCAAATCGGTGTCCAAATGGGTGACGTAGCGGCCAATGGGTTGGAGGCCAGCCTGCCGCAGCAAATCGGCGTAGTAGTGCGGGTGCTGCACGTCCAACAAATAAGTGTAGTCAAAAGCATTGACGGCCACCCGATATTCGCCCCAAGTCGAAGCGTTCATAGGGCCGATGAGCATGGGTTTTCCAAGATCGGCAGCTGTTTCGCTTGCTGCCGAGAGCAAGCGTTTAGCTGCCTCTGGATGGTTCAAACTGTCAAAATTTCCAAAGCAGCCCGCAGGTTTCCCCTCGAAAAACAAGGCCGGATTGTCGTAAACCACACAGACCGCCAACACTTCTGCGGCATCCCCGAAAACCGCAAGCCCACAATGGAAAAAATCCTGTTCGACGGCGGAGGGCTTGGTGATTCCCAGCCTTTTTAGCAAGTCTTGTTGGCAGGCTTGCCAAGGGGCAATGGCCTCAAAACGTTCGATGGAAAGTGATGACGCGGGCTGAACCCCGCGCTCCCTCACCACGGCGATGTCCTCAAAACGTTTGATGGAAAGTGGTTTTTCAGACATTTTCGAGCAGAAGCAAAGTCCCAATGGTCACTGCCGGGATGGTGATATTGTCCAAACCAAAAGGCGTGAACGCCTCCGTGAGGCAAGTGCTGAGACTCAAGACCGCCGAGACAAAAAGCACCCGGCTCAAAGGCGCGTCTACCGGCTGGGCGGCCAGCAACAGGCTTGCGGTCAGCAGCATCGCCACCCCAAAGAAAGCCAGCATTCCCGCAAGGGATTTGGTGCCGGCCCCGACTTTGAACTTGACTATCGGCCAACGCCGCCCGACCAGCGCGGCAGCCGGGTCGCAAAGTGCCATCACCAACACAGGCACATAGAAGTAATGGATGGCAGGGATGTCCAGATCGGGTTTTTGCGCCATTTTTTCATACACCCAAAACGATGCCCACACCGCCAAAGGATAGCACAGGCTGCCGTGCGACCGGCGTTTTATGGCGTTGATGGAAGGCAACAAGCCGAACCGCTGACTGAGGAAAAGTATCCCCGCAAAACCCGCGCAGAGAAAAAGCACTTCCCAATGCGAGCGCAACATAAGGGGGAACAAAAGCGTGAGCAGGCCCGTGCCGATGTGGACGAGTTTGCGGCTGTGTTCGGCCTGCATCTTGAACCGGCGGTAAAGCAGTTCGGCCAAAGCAAACAGGGCGAGGAAAGCGAGGGAAAGCAATAGGAACTTCAGCATGGTAGTCAACGGTGAATGCGGCAAATGTACTGGCGCGTGCTTGGAAGTAGGCGCGCAGGCGAAGAGATTTTGGCATCCACAAAAACACCCTGCTTATGCTCAAAAATAGCACATTTGTTTTTGCTGCAGCCAATTACATTTGCGTGGTCGAAGGAACGGGCAAAGATTTTTTCAAAAATTCCCCTCAAAATGTTTTACACAAAAACATTTTGTTTATTTTTGTGCCACAAATTTTTGAAAAACAAGTTCTAAAATCTATTCAAAATATTGAAAGCCAAAGCCTTGCCCGAACCGCTGGTGACCAAATCAGCCAATCCACCCACCAACAAATCCACCCACAATATGGCAGACGATAAAGAACAACGCCTCAAAACTCTCCAAACTACCATTGACCGGCTCGACAAAACCTACGGGCGCGGCACCATCATGCGCCTCGGCGACAAGCAAGCCGTAGAGGTGGAGGCCATCTCCACAGGTTCCCTCGGCCTTGATGTAGCGCTTGGCTGCAACGGCCTGCCCAAAGGCCGCATCATCGAAATCTACGGCCCAGAATCCTCCGGCAAAACCACCCTCGCCATCCACGCCATCGCCGAGTGCCAGAAGGCAGGCGGCATCGCGGCCATCGTGGATGCCGAGCACGCTTTTGACCGCTTCTATGCCGAAGCCCTTGGCGTGGATGTGAACAACCTCCTCTTCAGCCAGCCCGACAACGGCGAGCAAGCCCTCGAAATCGCCGAAAACCTCATCCGCTCCGGCGCGGTAGACATCCTCGTGATAGATTCCGTGGCGGCGCTCGTGCCGCGCTCCGAAATCGAAGGCGAAATGGGCGATTCCAAAATGGGCCTCCAAGCCCGCCTCATGAGCCAAGCCATGCGCAAACTCACGGGCAACATCGGGCGCACCGGCTGCTGCTGCATCTTCATCAATCAGTTGCGCGAAAAAATCGGCGTCATGTTCGGCAACCCCGAAACCACCACGGGCGGCAACGCTTTGAAGTTCTACGCTTCCGTGCGCCTCGACATCCGCAAGAGCGGCGCGGCCCTGAAAGACAAAGACGGCAATGTGGTGGGCAACCAAGTAAAGGTGAAAGTGGTGAAAAACAAACTCGCGCCACCTTTCCGTGTGGCGCAGTTCGACATCATTTTTGGTCAAGGCATCTCCAAAGCAGGCGAAATCATTGATCTCGGCTCAGAATACGATGTCATCCAAAAAAGCGGCGCATGGTACGCTTACAACGGCGCGAAAATCGCACAAGGCCGCGACGCAGCCAAGCAATTCCTGCTCGACAACCCCGAGCAAGCCGCCGAATTAGAATTGAAAATCAAAGAGAAAATCGCCGCAGGCGCAACCGGAAAAACCGCCACTGCCGCAGCGTCCAAATTTGTGGACGACGAGGACGACAGCGAAGACTGATTAGGCCTCTTGCCAAAGACAGGTCGTTTTGTTCAAAACCACTTTGCGTCGGCTTTACAAACAACTGCAAACAAAAACGGGCTGCTTTCGAAAGAAGGCAGCCCGTTTTCTATTTGAGGAAAACAGTCGAGGTTCGACTTCAACGGCTAATTCATGCTCAACGGCTTGCCCAGATAGAAGTCCAGGATTTTCAGTTTGAAAACATAATCGTACTTCGCCACCACAAGGTCGTTTTCAGCAATGTCGCGGTTGTTGCGGGCAGTGGTCAGGTCAAGCGTATTGATGGTGCCGAGGGTGTGGCGCTTCACCGTGTTTTGGTAAGCGATGTCGGTGGCATCAAGGGTTTTTTGCGCCGCATCGAGGCTCTGGCGGGCAGCGCGGGCGTTGGCAATGGAAGTCTGGATGTCGTTTTTGAGCGACTGCTGGGTCTGGATTTGTTGCATCTGCGCCGTCAGCACCCCAAGTCGGGCGCGCTCGACATTGAGGCGGGTGCGGCCATTTTGATAAATGGGGATGTTGATGCTGGCACCGATGCCTTGTCCAAAGTTTTGGTCAATCTGATCAAAGTAATTCACCTTCGGGAACACAATGGACGACGGCTCGTACTGCCGCACTTCCAAATCCACCCCATTCACGTTCAGCACCACCGGCTTGCCCAGCACCTCATCGCCAACGATTGGGTTGTTGAAATCCCGCGCTTGCGAAGAGTAGCTGCTGCTCAAATTTGCGAAAGCAGAAACGCTAGGGTAGTAGGCAGATTTGGCGAGCGCGATGCCTTCCTGCGCGCTTTTCACGCGGAAATCTGCCGAACGGATGCTTGCCTGCGTACCCACAGCAGTCTGGTAAACGGGCGAGAGCGCGAGCGCATCGGGATTTGCATCGGCGGGTACCGGAACGTCGGGGCGTTCGATTTGGAGATCAAAATCAGGTTCGAGTTGGAGGAGTTGCTTGAGGCTGAGGTAGGAAAGTTCGACGCTGTTTCGAGCCTGCACGGCAGCCTGTTCGCCCTGTGCAAGTTGCGCCAAGATGTTGTACTTGTCTGCCATGGGCAGCGTGCCGGCGTCAATAAGTTTCTGCGTCACATTGAGTTGGTCTTGCGTTTGGGCGATGCGCTTTTGGGCATTTTCCGACTGCTCCTCGCCGAGCAAGATGCTGAGGTAAGCCGAAGCGATTTGCAGCCCAAGGTTGTTCACCAATTGTTCGGCATCGGCGGTAGCGGCCTTGAGGTCCCAGCCCGCTTGCTTGATGCTGTGGTTGATAAGCCCGCCGCTAAAAAGGTTTATCCCCGCGCTTATCCCAAGGCTGTTGTAACTTGTGGCCACGGTGCTGAATTGGTTGGTGGTGGGGTCAATCGTGCGGCCAAATTGCTCGCCCACATTGGCATTTGCGCTCACGTTGGGCAGCCGAGAAGCCTTGGCTTGGCGCTCCGAAAGCATGGCGGTGCGCACACTGGCCTGCGCTTGTTTCACCGTGATGCTGTTGTCTTTCGCGTACTGGATGCAGCGTTCGAGCGACCAAGTTTCTTGCGCATGGGCGGCAGTGGCGAAGAGGAGCGCAGCGGCGAGCGCGAAGGTTTTTGACAGTTGTTGCATATTGATACTGTTACAGTTAGCCTGCTTTCAGCAGTTTTTATCCGGGGGCAAGGGTACGCCGACCTATGCCAGTGGTTTGAAAAATTTATATGAAAGAATCGGATTGGCGGATGAAAGGGGAATACCCATTGGTCAGGGCTTTCCAAGTTTTTAAAACTGGAAAATCTCGTTCCGCGAAAATGCCCAGAATCCTTCCTGTGAACATGAACCTTTAGGCAGAAACAAATCCACAAAAAGATATGCCCACACTCGTATTCGCCACCAACAACCCCCACAAAGCCCGCGAAGTGGAGCAAATCCTCGGCCCCGGTTTTGAAATAAAAACCCTGAAAGACATCGGTTGCCACGAGGAAATAGAAGAAACCGAACCGACGCTCGAAGGCAACGCCCTCCTCAAAGCCCGCTATGTGCGGGAAAAATATGGCTTCGATTGCTTTTCGGAAGACACTGGCCTCGAGGTGGAAGCCCTCGGCGGCGCGCCCGGCGTACACACCGCCCGATATGCTGGCGAAGATAAAAACCCAGACGCGAACATCGCCCTGCTTTTGAAAAACCTGGAAGGGAAAAACTCCCGGCGCGCCCGTTTTCGCACCATCATCGCACTCGCTTATGACGGAAAAGAAACGCTCCTCGAAGGCATTTGCACAGGCCGAATCGCTACGCAAAAACAAGGCACCGGAGGGTTTGGCTACGACCCCGTTTTTGTCCCGGACGGTTTTGACCAAACCTTTGCCGAACTCGGCGACGAGGTGAAAAACCGTATCAGCCACCGCGCCATCGCCACGGAGAAATTCAAAAAGATGCTGCGCGACGGCTAATACACGGCGTTCAAATTTTTTGAAAACACTAAGGGACTAAGGGACACTAAGGCTAATAGGGGGTTTAGAGATGTAACCCTTAGTGCCTCTTAGTCCCTTAGTGTTTTCAAACTTAAATCACGGCGTGCTAATATTTCACCGTCACCTTCTCCATCACATCGCCGGGCAAGATGTTGTCCACCACCTCCATGCCCGATTTGACCCGCCCAAAAATGGTGTACTTGCCGTCCAAGTGTGCCCGCGCCGAATGTGTGATAAAAAACTGGGTGCCCTCCGTGTCGAACCCCGACGAGGCCATGCCGAGCAGCCCGGCGCGGTCGTACCACGTCAGCCCAATCTCTGTGCGGAGCGAATAATCCAAGGCGCCAGAGCCATCGCCGCGCGGGCAACCGCTCTGGATTACATGGTTGGGCACCACGCGGTGGAAAACCTTGCCGTTGTAAAACCCTGTGCCGGCCAGTTCGACAAAATTGGCGACCGAGCCAGGCGCCCATTGCGGCCAAAGTTCCAGCACGATTTCGCCCTTGGCCGTTTGGATGGTCACCTCCGCTTGCTGTGTCACCACTTGCAGCCGCTCCCAATCAATCGGGTGGTTTTTCGGTATCGTCGGCATGGCCGGTTCGGGGCGGCCTTCGAGGTAAGCGATGGATTTTTCGAGCGCAGCGATGGCCTCGTAGTCGCGCGGCATTTTGAGTTTGGCGAATGCTGCGCGGAAATCTTCGAGGCGGGTGGAGTCGCGCAATTCGCGGTAGTTGAGCAGGTTTTCTTTTGAAAATGCAGGCGCAATGGCGCCGATCATGCCCGCGTCGCCATTGGCTACCACCTCGCGGGCGTAGTTGTGGAGCGTGCGGCGAGTGCCTTTTGCAGCCTCTCCAAAATGCGCCCAAAAATCGGGGCGGAGCATCACGGTCACCAAAGATTCCGTTGCTGCCACCTTCACCGCCGAAGCCGGGTCGTTGAATCCATACTGGTGAATCCAATAATAATTCCTGCCGTGCTCGGCCAAGCCGTGGAGGCAAGCCGCCCGCTCGTAGGGGTTTTTTGACTGCTGGAAAATCTGTTTCAAGCGCCAGTTCACATCTGATTTCGCAGTGGAATCGGCTCGGAAGGAGAGGTTTTTATTTGCCGCGCGGTACAGCGCGATTTGCGCCGGCATGGGCCACGAAGGGTTGTCGCGCGCCAGCCGCCAATACCATTCGCCGTCTCTCGGCTCACCGTTTTGCACAAAAAAATCGGCGGCTGCGCGGCTCACGTGAGGGTTTGAATCATAAAGCCGTTCGGCCACCAGCACCCTTGCCGTGTCGTAGTCGCATTCGCCCAAAGCCTTGATTATCTCGCATTTTACCCGCCAATCCTGTTCCGTCTTTATCACTTTTGAAAGCATCCCGAAGGCCGGGCTGGTCTTGGATTTGCTCAATGCCAGCGCAATCTGCGCCCGCACTTCGGGCGAATTGAACGCCCGCACAAAGCCCAAAGCAATGGTCACTGCCTGTGTGCTGTCCAGTTTGATGTCTTTGGCGCGGGCGAGGTAGTAGGCTGCTGCCAAGCGGGCCGGCTCGGGGATTTTTTCGTTGCCGACGTATTCGACCATGCGTTGTGTGGCCGAAGCCTCTACCGTGTCGCGGAGCGCAAATCTTAGGATGGCGCGGCATTGGCCTTCGAGCAGAAGCGTGTCGGTCGGCAGGTAAGTGGTCACCGATGCTATTTGGCGGAGGCTTTTTCGGGAGCCGCATTTGCCCACCGCTTCGAGCACCACGGCATTGAAACGCTGATGCTGCGAGAGCGAATCTTTGGACATAAATGCTTCAATGAGCGGCTTTTCGCATTTGGGCGAACCGATTTGTCCCAGCGCAAAAGCCGCCGCCACGCGCACGTCTTCTGCGGGGTCGTTGAGCAACGGCGTGAGCGCATCAATGGCATTGGTGTCGCGCACCGAAGCAAACGAAAGCGCGGCGAGGTAGCGCAGCATCACATCGCGGTCAGTCAGGAAAAGCAGCAGGCTGTCGGTCTTGCGCTGGTCGCGCAGGTTGTAGAGGAGTTGCACCCGTTTGTTGCGCAGGTCGAGGTTGACCTTGCCGGGTTCGACTTCTTTTTTTTCGTTGTACTCGGGCGGTTGACAGGCGGTCAGTAGCAGTAGGCAGTAGCAGTAGGCAGTGGCAGTGGCAAGCAGCAAGTAGTAAGGGGCGAGAATCCTGAATCGCATGGGAAGAAAACGGCGGATTTTCCAGCCGCATTGGGGGCAAAAGTAGGAAAGCAAGGCTTAGTGCTTGTTGGGGATTTTCTTTCCGGCAGAAAATCCCCAACAGGCTCTATTTTATTTCCCTTTCCAATGCCTCCATCACCTGCCCCGCCATTTGCCAAGTAGGTTCCATCTGCTCTTCCCGTGCTTGGCCGCCATAGATGGCTTGCTCGCAAGTGTGCCAAACGGACAACAAGGCTTGGGTGCGGATGGGCGTGGCACCGCGCTGAAGGAGGAGCGCGCTCAAGTCTGCGTCGTTCATCTGCGCGGGCTGTAGGCCGAGCCGAGCGGAAAGCCATGCTTGCAGCGATTTGAAAAGTTCGGCGTAGAATCGGTGCGGGTCGCCGCCGCTCAGCAAGCGGCCAGCATCGGCATAGCGTTGGTGGGCGGAAGAGAGATTGCTTGCTTGGTTGATAGATTGATTGGGCGGCGGCACGTTCGGGATTCTGCGTTCCACATTTTGAATTCCGAATTCGGGGTTGGGTTTTCTTTTTTTAAGCAAAAGAAACAAAGCCAGCAGGAGAAAAGGCAAGGCCAAAATGCCCCACAACAGGGGCGAGCGAAGCCAGGCTTCCATGTTGTCGAACAGATGTGGCTGCTGAGCAATGGTAGGTTCGGCGAGCGGCGTATATGGCAATTGGCCTGGCGGCTGGTAGTTTTTTCCCGCCGACACGGCAAGCCGGATGGGGGCAGTGCGGAGTTCGCAGTAGCGGTTGCTGTCCGAGTCGAAATACGCCAGCACGGGGTTGATTTCCTGCATCCCGGTGTCTTTTGGCAACACCACGTACTCGAATTTTTTGCGGTGCAAAATCTCGGTTTCGCCTTCGTATTCCTCTTCTTCCAAAATGCGCGGCTCGAAAATCTCGCAGTTTGGCGGCACCGTGATTTTTGGCGGGGCGAAGCGCCGGGTATCGCCATTGCCCTTCACTTCCACTGTGATAGTGAGTGCATCGTCGGTCGTCAGCGCATTCGTGTCGGCCACCACCTCCCACTCGTACTGGCCCACGCCGCCGGTGAATTCTGCTGGCGGGGGCTGCGGCAGGGCATTCACTTGGAGGCTGATGGGCTGGGTTTGAAAGCCCATAGGCTTTGGCCTAAAAAGAAAGCCTTGCGCGCCGGGCTGTTCGATGCCCACGCTCACCCGCGCTGCGCCCACGCTCAGTTCGCCCGTTTGTTGCGGGAAGAGGGCTTCTTCGTGGAGCGTGCGGGCGGCGTACTTTTTGCCGCGCAGCGTGAGGTATTCGACGCGCTTGTCGTAGCGGATTTTTTCTTTGGAGAAAAAGCCCTCGAAGTCGGGGAGTTGGATGATGTCATAGCCATCCACCGAAAGTTGGGTGTAGAGCCGGATGCGCCAGGTCAGTTGCTGGCCCACATACACTTCTTTGCGGTCAAATTCGGCAGCCACGAAAACCCGGTCGTCCGCTCCGGGCGGCACGTTCACGTTGCCTTTGCTGCTGGCGGAAATGGGCAAAACTTTGACGGCCAATGGTTTTGTGCGGAGCGTGCGCCCGCCTGCCGAAACGGTGGCTGCGCCAATGGTGTGGGTGCCGGGTTTGCTGGCCGTCAGTTCCACCGACCATTTTTGAAAGGTCGTTGCCTGCCCTTTCAAGAAACCTCCGCTGAGGGTTTCTGCGCTTGAGACCACTTTGAATCCTGAAAAATCGGGCGCGGCGAATCGTTTGCCATCGGCATTCCTGAGCGTGAACGTCAGTTCAAATGGCAGGCCCACCACGACTTCTTTGGCCGCTATTTCGGCCTCGAACGTGACATTTCCCTGCGCGACAAGAATGTTCAAGTGGAAAAAGAAAAACGCGGCCCATGCCCACGCGCCAAAGGCGCGGGTGTTTTTTTGCAAACTGTCGCTGACGGAGGGGGCGGTCATTGTTTAAAATACTTCGAAGCGTGTTGCGAAGGGTTGGGTGGGGTCAAATGTACGGCGCAAAGGAATAGGTGCAGAACTACGAGGCTTTTGAAAACTTTAGCAGCCTGAACCACGCGCTCCCTCATCCTCACTTCACCCCCATCCCATTCGGCCAGCCAGCCGCCGGGCTGACGAAACTCAACTTGCCTTCGGCATCTTCCACACAGAAGTTAGAAAAGCCCCAACCTTATGAGTTCCCGCCGCTCGATGATGCTGTCTGGGTGATTTAAATCCAATACTTTGATGGTGGCTTGGCCTATCGCGGTGCGCGGGAGGACTTCTCCCATTTCATCAGCCTCAAAATGATCCTCCCAAAAATCAACTCGAGGATTGAAAAGCCTAACGGGCGACAAGGGGTCGTCCAAAATTGTGGCGATGTTCGTCCCTTTATTGATGTTGCAGATTTGGCAGGCGAGTGCCAAGTTTCCCGATTTGGTCTCCCCACCGTGTTTTATGCTGATGATATGATCAATATGGAAAGCGAAAAGGGAAGCGTGGGTGGGCAAGCGGCAATACTCGCAGCGATGTTTGGCTCGTTCGGCCACCAAAGTTCGGAGCGAGTCGGGGATGTGTCGGCTCATAATCAGGCAGCGTGCGCACGGATTTTGGAAAGCCGAACCAAACGTTCCAAGACGATGTAGTGGTCGAGTTCGTCCTTTTCTCGTATGGTGAGCTGGTCTTCTTTTGATTTTTCAATCAAAAATTCCAGCCGTTCCTGCATCTCGCCGGAAGCCTTCAAAGCCAATATCTTGCCGGGAGCGAGTTGCGCCAACAGTTCAGCAATTTCATCGTAAACGGAATAGATAGTCATGTCGAGCCTGATTTTGATGCAAGTTTATGGCTTTTTAAAGACTCAGAGCTCGGAGGTTTTCGAAAACCTCCGGGGTCTTGGCCTACTTCACCCCCATCCCATTCGGCCAGCCAGCCGCCGGGCTGACGAAACTCAACTTGCCTTCGGAATCTTCGGCCATGAGCACCATGCCTTGCGATTCGATGCCCATCATGGTGCGGGGCGCGAGGTTGGCGACGATGACCACTTGCTGCCCCACCACCTGTTCGGGCGTGAAATGCTCGGCAATGCCCGACAAGATGGTGCGGGTCTCGAAGCCCAAGTCTACGCTGAGTTTGAGGAGTTTTTTGGATTTCTCCATTTTCTCGGCGGTAAGGACTGTGCCGGTGCGGAGGTCCAGTTTTGAAAAGTCGTCGAATTGAATGGCATCAGACATCGGGTGGTAGGCACTTGCTAATACGGTAGGTAGGCTGGATTCTGGACTTTGGATATGAGACTCTGGGGTTTGGTTGGCGGGCGTTTGTTCGTTCATAGTTCTTAGTTCATCGTTCATAGTTAAGCGGGCTATCTGCTTTTCAATCACCTCGTCAGGGATTCGGCTGAAAAGGTGTTCGGGCTGGTTGAGCGCGTGCATTGGCGGCACGACGGGGTTGCCCTCCACCAGTTCGTTTAGGATGTCGAGCAAGTCGCCGTTGTCTTGCAAGGGGCGGAGGTTGAGCATTCGGCGCAGCCTGTCTGCCGCGAAGGGCAAGAATGGCCGCACGGCGACGGACAGCAAGGCGACGTACTGGATGGCGAGGTTCATCACCACTTTCACCATTTCTGGCTCGTCTTTCACGGTTTTCCAGGGTTCGTTGAATTGCAACAGCGCGTTGCCGGCGCTTGATATTTCCATCAAAATCCGCAGGGCTTCGCGCAGTTCGTAGCGCTCTATGGCCGCGCCCATTTCCTGCAACCGGTCGTGGAGCAGGCGAAGCTCCTCGTCGTACTGCCCGGTTTTTTCCGCGTCCCAGCCACTTTTGAAAGTTTGTTCTGGGTCAATGCGCGGCACCACGCCGCCGTAATATTTGTGCGAAAGCACCAGTACGCGCTGCACGAAATTGGCGAGGTTGTTCACCAGTTCGTTGTTGTTCGTTTCCTGAAAGCCCTTCCAAGTAAACTCCGAATCGCTTTGTTCGGGCATCTTCTTCGCCATGTTGTAGCGCAGCGCGTCCTCTTGCCCGGCAAATTCCTCGCAGTATTCGTGCACCCACACCGCCCAGTTTTTGGAAGTGGAAAGTTTGCGGCCTTCGAGGTTGAGGAATTGGTTGGCCGGCACATTTTCGGGCAAAATAAAGCCGCCGTGCGCTTTCAAAATGGCCGGGAAAATCAGGCAGTGGAACACGATGTTGTCCTTGCCGATAAAATGGATGAGCGCCGTGTCGTCTGATTTCCAGTAGGGTTCCCAATCTTTTCCATTGTCCAAGGCCCATTGTTTGGTAGCGGAGATGTACCCGATGGGCGCGTCGAGCCAGACGTAGAGTTTTTTGCCTTCCGAGCCGGGGATTTCCTGCGGCACGTCCACGCCCCAATCCAAGTCGCGGGTCATGGCGCGGGGCTGGAGGCCTTGGTCAAGCCACGAATTGCACTGGCCAACCACATGGGTTTTCCAGTCTCTGGGGTTGTGGAGTTGTGTCCCCTCTACAATTCCAGTATTAATCCATTCGCGCAGCCAAGCTTCGTGCTGGTCGAGGCGGAGGAACCAGTGCTTGGTGGGGCGTTTCACCGGCACGGAGCCGCTGAGCATCGAGCGGGGTTCTTTCAGGTCGGTGGGGCTGAGTGTGGAGCCGCACTTTTCGCACTGGTCGCCGTAGGCTTCGGGGTTGGCGCACACAGGGCAGGTGCCCACGATGTAGCGGTCAGCGAGGAATTGGCCGACGCTTTCATCATAGTATTGCTCGGTGGTTTCTTCCAAAAACTCTTGGTTCTCATTGAGGTTTCTAAAAAAATCCTGCGAAGTCTGGTGGTGAATCGGCTCGGTGGTGCGGTGGTAAATGTCGAACGAGATGCCGATTTTCTGGAAAGTGTCGCGGAGCATCTCGTGGTATTTGTCCACGATGGCACGGGGCGTAGTGTCTTCATTGCGGGCTTTCACGGTGATGGCCGCGCCATGCTCGTCGGAGCCGCACACGAACACCACGTCTTTGCCCATCAGGCGCAGATAGCGTACAAAAATATCGGCAGGAAGGTAGGCTCCGGCCAAATGCCCAATGTGAAGCGGGCCGTTGGCGTAGGGTAGGGCGGCGGTGACGAGGTATCTTTTTTTCATACAGGACGCGAAGGTATGGCGGGCGGGTCTAACTCTTAACCAATAGTCCAGACCGTTTCTGTCTTGAATTCGGGGACTGTCGGGCAATCAACCGGAAACGAGGCCAACCCCACATTTCGCGGAGGATAAGTTTTGATTATCCGCGAAATGTGCCTACGTTTGCCAACATTTAGCGGGGGATAAATTTTGATCGTCTGCGAAATGTGGTCATTTCAACTTTGTTTCCGCAACCAATAAGATGTTTACATGAAAAACAAGCCGCTGATCGGTAGGGCCGAAGAAAGAAGGATACTGGAAAATGCCTTGCAATCGCCCCAAGCGGAGATGGTCTCCGTTATCGGCAGAAGGCGCGTCGGGAAGACCTTTTTGGTAAAATCAGTCTATGAGGGCCGATTTGATTTTGAAATAACTGGCATCCAACATGCCACCCGACGGGAGCAGTTGCGGAACTTCATGCTCCAAATTTCAAAACACTCCGGTGGCAGTTTCCCCATTACAGAGCCGAAAGATTGGTTGGAGGCTTTTTACCTTTTGTCAAAATTTTTGGAAGGAGTCAAAAAACGGGGAAAACAGGTCGTCTTTCTTGACGAACTCCCATGGCTGGCTACGCACAAGTCTGGTTTTTTGAAAGGGCTGAGTTGGTTTTGGAACAGTTTCGCTACCGACCGGGACATTGTCGTGGTGATTTGCGGTTCGGCGGCCTCATGGATGATAAAAAACGTGGTACGCGACAAGGGCGGGCTGCACAACCGCATCACGAAACGAATTTACCTCAAGCCCTTCGACCTTGCCGAAACGGAGCATTTTTTCAAGGCCAAAAACTTCAATTTCGACCGCTATCAAATCTTACATTTTTACATGGCGATGGGCGGGGTGCCGCATTACCTCGATGAAATAGAAGGGGGAAAAAGCGCCGCCCAAAACATTGATGCCATTTGTTTTTCAGAAAACGGACTGCTTTGGGACGAATTCCCAAAACTCTACGCCTCCTTGTTTGAAAATTCGGAAACCCACGTAAAGGTCATCCGGGCATTGGCTGGAAAGCAAAAAGGGCTGACCCGCTCAGAAATCGTCCAAATCGCACGCTTGCCGGAAGGCGGTGGCGTTTCTACGGCCTTAGAGGAATTGCTTCATTCCGGGTTCATCTCAAACTATTTGCCGTTTGGCAAAAAGAAAAAGGAAAGCCTTTTCAGGCTTACCGACGAGTTTTCCCTTTTTCACCTACAGTTCATAGAAAACAACCGGCTCGGCGGTACAGGGATTTGGCAGCAATTGAGCCAAACCCAGGCTTACATCAGTTGGGCGGGATATGCGTTTGAAAGCATCTGTCTCAAACATCTGCCGCAAATCAAAAAAGCGCTCGGCATCTCCGGGGTCTATTCGACTGCCTCTTCTTTTTTCAGAAAGGGCAGCAATGAAGCGGAAGGCATTCAGTTCGACCTGCTGATTGACCGAAACGACCACGTCATCAACATCTGTGAGATAAAATTTTACAATGCGGAAATAACCATCGACAAATCCTCCGCAATGGATTACCGAAACAAAATGGCGGCCTTCAAAGAAGCGACTGGCACGAAAAAACAGATTTTTCTCACCATGATTACCACCTTCGGAATAAAGCAAAATCAGCACAGCCGCGGTTTGGCAGACCGTGTCCTGACGATGGACGAGCTGTTCGAGAAACCGTGAATTTGCCGCCGTTTGAAGGAGGGCGCCATCTGCTTCGGCACCTATTCGGCGGCCAAGGGGCTGGGGTCCTACTTCTGCGCCCGGCTCACTAACCACCAAGCCATCAGCCCAAAAGCAATATTCGGCAGCCACATCCCCAGCCAAACAGGCATGGCGCCCCCCGTGGCAAACGACACGGTGAACTTGGAAAACACAATGTAGGCCGCACCGATGCCGATGCCGAGGGCAAGATGAAGCCCCATGCCGCCGCGAACTTTGCGGCCTGCCACCGCCAGCCCGATGATGGTGAGGATGATGATCGTGAATGCGTCGGCGGTGCGGCGGTGCATTTCCACCTCGTAGCTGCGGGTATAGGGAAGGCCACGGCCCCGGTCGCGGGCGATGGCTTCGAGCAGGTCGGGCGTGGTCATTTCCTCGCGTTGGTTGTGGTAATACACAAAATCGGCGGGCGAAATATTGATGGCCGTGTCGAGCGGCGTGTTGTGCTGGGTGTATGTTTCGCGCAAGCCATCGAAGCTGCGCACCGACCATTTGGGTAGTTCCCAACGGTCAGGCTCGCCCTTCCATTTGGCTTGGTCGGCCTCCAGGATACTGATGACGCGGTTGCCCTCGAAGCGTTCGAGGCGGAGGCCGGAGGCAGTTTTTGAGTTCTTGTTGTAGCCCCGCACAAAGACTTTGGTGTCGGGCGCGGTGAGGAGGTGGACGTTGGTGGTTTTGCCCTTGTCTTGGTCTACCCAAACGAAGGTGTGCTCAAACCACAGGCGCCATTGGTTGAGCTTTGGCGCGCCAAAATGATTGATGGTCAGGTGCAGGAACATGACCGCCGAGGCCGCCATGAGATACGGCCGCATCAATCGCCGAAACCCCACCCCAGCGTTGAAGATGGACAAAATCTCCGCATCGGAGGCCAGCCGCGAAGTAAAAAACACGACCCCGATAAGCGTGTAGAGCGGCAGCAGCAGGCTCGCCATGTGCGTCACGAAACCCATGTAGTAGGCCAGCACGTCTTTCCAAGTGCAAGGCTTTTCGATGATGGTCTGCACCTTGTCGCTAAAATCAATGGCGCAGGAAATCATGCTGAAAATGAGCAGCGAGAAAAATACCGTGGAGAGGTATTTCCCAATGAGGTAAGTGTCGAGGACTTTGAGTCGGGGGAGGAGATTGGTCATTGTGGATTGGCTTGGTTTTTTCGTAATTCGGGGGAGTGGTCGAGGGTCATTTGTTCAGAAACCAAGCGTTCGGAATAGCGGCGAATCATGGCGAAAAAGTTTTGTCTGCAAAATTAGCGCGAATATTTGGAGTATTTTTGCCACAAAAACGAACCATGAGTGCTTTGAAAAAACTCCCCTTCGATTTGACGGTCATTGCCGAAGTTTTCAAACTGGAACGCAGCGGCAAGTGCGCCCACTTGGAAAATTGGCTCAGCCAAGCCTATCCGCTCAATGAGATTGAACAAAACATATTGAGCAAGGCACACGAAGAACTGCTTGTTTCTGCCAGCTATTTGAATGAGGAGGAGATCAAAATCCGTTTGATCGCTCCGCTGTTTCAGATTGCCGATATTGACGAGGGCAACAAAATCCGCGTTTTCTACGAGCGAAGCCTATCGGCAGAGATTGGCGATTATCAACTCTCTGTCGTGTGCGATTGTATGGTGGCGGCTTCTTCCATTTTCAAAACGCCCGTGCATCCCTACTTTTTTCTGCAAGAATTTAAAAAAGCCAAAGGCGAGAAGCGCGATCCTGAAGCGCAGATGTTGGCAGCGATGTTGGCTGCACAAAAGGTCAACAACAATATCGAGCCGATTTATGGCGGGTTCTTAATTGGCTCTGTTTGGCAACTGGCAACTTTGGTAAACAAAGAATACTGTACCAGCCGCCCGTATTATGCTACGGATATGGACGACCTGCAACACCTCGCATCCGCATTGCGGCACCTGAAGGCTTTGATTTTGAATCAGTGACCTGAACCAGAAAAGTTGATGTCACTTCCCCGCGCACACAAAATCCGTCGTCTCAAACTTCCCGCTTTTTTTGATGGCCGCAAACCCGCCGGCCACGTCCACGAGGTTGTCGTAGCCGCGAGCGCGAAGGGCCGAGACGAAAATCATGGAGCGGTAGCCCCCGGCGCAGTGGACGTGGTAGGTTTTCTTTTTGTCAATCCCCAACATACTCTCGTTCAGGAAGTCCAGCGGGGCCGATTCTGCCTGCGGCAAATGCTCCGCTTCGTATTCGCTTGGCTTGCGCACATCAAGGATGTTTTCGGCTTCGCCGGAAGCCATGCGCTGCGCCAAACGCGCCACGTCAATCGTCTCGATTTCGTCGGTCTCGCGCCCCTCGTTTTTCCAAGCCTCAAAGCCGCCTTCGAGGTAGCCGAGGCAATGGTCGTATCCCACACGGGCAAGGCGCATCACCGTTTCCACCTCACGGCCCGGCTCGGTCACAAGCAGGATTTGCTGCTTCACATCGGGTATCATCGCGCCCACCCAGGGGGCGAAACTGCCGTCAATGCCGATGTTGATGGCGTTGGGAATGAATCCTTTGGCAAAAGTTTGGGCAGCGCGGGTGTCCAGCAGCAGCGCGTCGGTCTCGTTGGCCGCCGCCTCGAAAGCACGGGGGCTGAGCGGGCGGGCACCGCGCTGCATCACCTCGTCAATGGGGTCGTAGCCCTTGCGGTTCATCGCCACGTTGAGGGGGAAATAAGCGGGCGGCGGGAGGAGGCCGTCGGTGACTTCTTTCACGAATTCGGCCTTCGTCATGTCGGCGCGAAGGGCGTAGTTCACCAACTTCTGGTGGCCCAGCAAGTCGTGGGTTTCCTTGCTCATGTTTTTGCCGCAGGCAGAGCCAGCGCCGTGGGCGGGATAGACGGTGATGTGGTCGGCGAGGGGCATCACCTTCAAGCGCAGCGAGTCAAAAAGCGTTTCGGCGAGTTGCTCTTGTGTCATCGTGGCGGCTTTCTGCGCCAGGTCGGGGCGGCCCACGTCGCCGATGAAAAGCGTGTCGCCGCTGAACAGGGCGGTGTCGCGGCCCGCCTCGTCGCGGAGCAGGTAGCAAGTGCTTTCCATCGTGTGGCCGGGGGTGTGCAGCACCTGTATGCTGGCATTTCCGACCCGTAGGATTTCTCCATCGGTGGCGATGTGGCACTCGAAATCGGGATTGGCATGGGGGCCGTACACGATGGTCGCGCCCGTTTTTTTCGAGAGGTCCAGGTGGCCGCTCACGAAGTCGGCGTGGAAGTGGGTTTCGAGGACGTACTTGATTTTCGCGCCGTCTTTTTCGGCTTTTTTCAGGTACGGCTCTACCTCGCGCAGTGGGTCAATGACCACTGCTTCTCCTTCGGATTCGATGTAGTACGCGCCCTGGGATAGACACCCCGTATAGATTTGTTCGACTTTCATAGTTGTTGGCAAGAGTACCCCGGAACTCCGTTCCGGGGGTGTTTAGGTGACAATCCTGCTAAGCCTCCCCGGAACGGAGTTCCAGGGTACATCAGACGTGCCGCAAAGGTAGAAAGCCAAAACGGCGAAACGGGGGCAAGGTTTTTATTTCAAAAAAATCTCCTTCACCCACATCTTCATGTGGTTCCTCCCCTTTCTCTCGCCCGCCTACCTTTGTCGCATGGAAAACATACATCTCGCCATCATCGAAGACGACACCGTCATACGCGAAAGCCTCGAAACCTATCTGGGCGCGCACCCGGCCATCCAGTTCAGCATCGTGGCGGGCAGTGTGGAGGATTTTTTGGAAAAAGCGGCGCAGCCCGCCACCCGCCCGCCGCAGGTGGACGTGCTTCTGCTCGACATCGGCTTGCCGGGCATGACGGGCATCGAGGGCATCCGGCACATCCGCCAGAAATTCCCCGACGCGGACATCATCATGCTCACCACCTACGAGGAGGACGACAAGATTTTCAAGTCGCTGTGCAGCGGGGCTTGCTCTTACATTTCCAAAAGAACGCCGCTGCCCACCATCCAAGAAGCCGTTTTCACGGTGCATCGGGGCGGGTCGTTCATGTCGCCGTCCATCGCCCGTAAGGTGGCACAGCACTTCATGCCCAAGCAGCGCAAGGAGACCGACATCCTCTCGCCCCGCCAGCAGCAGATCGTGGAGGGGCTGGTAGATGGGCTGAGTTACAAACTCATCGCCGACAAACTGAGCATCTCGATTGACACGGTGCGCGACCACATCAAGCACATCTACAAGGCCCTGGAGGTGAACAGCAAGGCGGAGGTGATACGCCGTGTTTTGGAACGATGAACTTATGAACGAGGAACTATGAACGGCGCGATGACGACCGAATGACCCAATGGCGAAATGACCAATGACCCAATGACGCGGCTTGCATTCTTCACTTAAAACAACACAATACGATGCCAATCAATGGTTTATTCATCGGAACAGAAGCCGGAACTCCAACAAGCCAGCCCCTGGGCGCGGTGTCTTTCGATTACGCCATCGGGCGCATCAGCACCTTGCTGGGCCGGGCCGGCGCACTGGGCGTACGCTTCCACTTCAACCGCCCCCGGCCAGAAAACCCGACGGCTTTGTACGCTGCCGCCTGCGGCGAAAGCAGGGACATACTCGATTCGGACAATGCAGCCAATGACGACTACTTCAAGCCCGACGGCACGGCGGTAGCAGAATCGAGGCTGCCAGACATCATCAGCGCGGCCACAAATCCTAAAGCAAATGCCTGCGTGTTTTTCAGCCGAGCCTTGCTCGACGGGTACATCCAGAACCCACAGGTGGTCGCGCTCCGCTTATATGTGGTCGGGTTTGGCGCACAGGTGGTGGGCGTTACGCCCAACCTTTCGCTGGTGTCGGTCGGCATCAACAGCGCGGGGCAGCCCGTTGGTCCATTCCTGCTGAGCGAGGAGCCTTGCCCGCCGAACTGCCCGATGGGGTATCCGTAGGGAGAATGTGATAATGAGGTAATCTGATAATGGGCCAATGAGCCAATGTGATAATGAGGTAATCCGCCAATGTGATAATTCCCAACGAGGTGCGGCGAATTATCACATTGGCTCATTATCACATTGCCTCATTATCACATTGGCCCATTATCACATTCCTTAGCCGTACTGTTGCGCCTGCATGCAGTGGTAAATGTTGAGTGATAAGTGCTGCCCCAAATCACTTATCACTCGACACTTATCCACTGCCCACTTGCATTCGCAGCATCCGATGGTTTCAACATTTTTGAAAAAACATTTCCCCACACAGGCCGCCCTGCTGCTCCTGAGCATGGCGGCCTGTTTGCAGCTCCTGACAGCCCAGCCGATGGACCTGGCCTTTCAGCACCTCAACCAAGAGGACGGCTTGTCGCAGGGCATTTGCTCGTTCAGCTCCCGCGACCGCGAGGGGTTTTTGTGGGCAGGCACGAACGACGGCCTCAACCGCTTCGACGGCCTGCGGGTCAAAACTTACCGCCCCAGCCCCGGCGATCCGCACAGCCTGCGCGGCAACAACGTGACCAGCCGATGCTTCGAAGACCTGCGCGGCGACCTCTGGTTCACGACCTACAACGCCATACACCGGTACAACCGGACGACGGACAATTTTGACGTGTTTCAGGCAAAAGGCTCTGACGGCCACACGGTTACAGAGGACTACTACGCTTTTCACTTCGACCCAGAGGGCCGATTTTGGTGCCGCACGGGGCTGGGCGAGAGCGGCCTGCTCCACCTGTTCGACACGCGGCGGCTGCGCGATTCCATCCTTTGCCCCTTAGACGGGTTTCGGGCCTGTGTGCTGACGGACGGGAGCGGCGCGGTCAGGAAGGTGGTCTCTACCATGTTCTTCCGCAAGCCGGGATTGGTGGTGACGGACTTGACCCGGAATTTTGAAAAAACGGCCTACCTGACCGGCACCGGCGGCGGCCCAACCTTTGACACCAACGAGGCTTACGCCGAATCGGACAGCGCGGTGTGGCTCGGCCTGTGGTCGGGCATGGCGCGGCTCAACCTCCTGACCGGGCAGTTGCGAACGTACCCCGATTTTGAGGGGAAAAAACTCGGCAGCGTGTGGGGCATTTGCCCCTACGGCCCCAACTGGCTTTTTGCCTCTTCGACGAGCGGGGGCTTGCTGCTCTTCGACCGGCGAGCGGGCCGTTTTGTCCAGCAACACCAGTACGAACTGGGGGCAGCCAATGGCTTGCAAAGCAACGACGGCCACGACCTCCACATTGACGCGGAAGAAAACCTCTGGCTGTCGCAGTGGGGCAACGGGCTGAGTTTCGTCAACCTTCGGAAAAACAAGTTCCGCTTCCTGCCCGGCTCGAAAGGCCAGTTTGTTTCCGTCATCAGCGGCCTGCCCGATGGCAACATTTTGTGCAGCACACGCTCCGGCATTTTTATTTACTCTCCCCAAATGGCGCTGCTCGATGTGCTGGGCAACCGCGTGGCTGGGCTGCCCGACCCGGTGCTGCTTTCTCCGGCGTTTCCAAAAGACAATCTTTACTTCTATAAAAATCAGGTGTTTGTGCTTGACCGGGGCCAGAAAAAACTTCGCCGAGTGCAAGAAATCAAAGAAGCGGCGCTTCGGCAAGTGCTGGCTTTGCCTACTGGCGAACACCTCGCGGTCTGTCAGGCCGGGCTCTACCAAGTGGAGCGCGAAGGCGCGGAGCGGTTGCGGTTTTCGCCTTTCCCGATGGCCCAGCCCTATCCTTTCAAAGGCGCAATGTTGGCTTTCTGCGACAGCCGGGGGCGGATTTTGGTGTCCGAAAATACTGAACTGCTGCTCGTTTTCGAGCCTACTTCACAGGGCCTGTCGCTCCTGAAAACCCTGCCCGGCATGGGGTCGTGCAAGGCTTTTTGGGAA
>JBJXFT010000134.1:0-3292 GCA_046155725.1 Saprospiraceae bacterium | reverse complement strand
ACAACAAACTCATCATTTTCGCCAACGTGCTGAGCGCGACGGGCGGCGGCACTTATTTCTTTGACAACATCCGTTGGGCCCGCGCTGGCTACAACGGCTGTATCGTGGACAACCAGACGGCACAGACTACCTTCGGTTTCAAGTATTTCGCCAACGATGTGCTTGAAAACACTTTTGCGGAGATCATTGACAACCCGAGCCCATCGGGCATCAACACCAGCAGCAAAGTGGGCAAGTTCGTAAAAACAGCCAACGCATTGCCGTTTGCGGGGATGTACACCGATCCGAATTTGGAATCGCCGATTGATTGGAAAGGCGTGAAAACCGTGCGCGCTAAAGTCCACATGAACCACATCGGCAACTTCGCGGTGAAGGTGGAAGGCTCGGCCACAGGCGCGCCCTCATTTGAAATCCCGGTAGCCAACACATTGATCAATCAGTGGGAAGAGATCACCGTCAACTTCGCGGCCGTGCCAGACAATGGCGAATACAAACGCCTCACGCTGTTCTTCGACCTCGGCATTGACGCGACTGGCACTGACGTGACTTCGTATTTTGACGACATCGTGATTGGCAACGGCCAGTGTGGTATGGTGGGCACTTTCAGCCCTGCCGATGCTGCGCAGATGCGCGTATCGCCCAACCCGACTTCCAACTACCTTTTGGTGGAAAATATGGAAGGCGTGACACGCCTCGAAATTTTCGACCTTTTGGGTCGTCGCGTGGCGGTGGCAACCACCTCTGGCGAAATCGCCACCGACCTCGACGTGTCGCAATTCCCAGCCGGGATGTACCTGCTCAACGGATTCGACCGCACGGGCGCGCTGGTGGGCAAGGCGAAGTTTGTGAAGCAGTAAGGCGCCTGCCTACCGCCCGCCTACCGGAGGGCAGGCAGGCAGGGATTTGGCGGATTCCCGCTGGTTTTCGCGGATTGCATAGTGCAGTGTCGGGGCGGCTTTGAGTCGCCCCGGCACTCATTTCACTACTTGCCTTTGGCGCGTTCCGTGACGTACACAGATTCCTACGGAAGGACAACCGAATAAGCGTGTTCCGAGACGCCTTCCGTTATCAGGTTATTTTTCTAAAAAATGCCCCCCATGCTGAATCGCGCCCTGCTGATTCTTGGCCTTGTGTGTTTGGCAATCAACGTGCAAAGCCAAACACATTCCCCCGCCGCCATCGGTGTGGACTGGTGTAGTGTCAGGGTGACTCAAAGTCACCCTGACACTTACTCAAAACCGCCGTTCAGCCTCGATGAGGCACAGAAGCGGCATTTCCTGTATTTCTGGGAACTGGCGCACCCGACCAATTTTCAAATCCCCGATCGCTACCCAACGGACGATTTTTCGAGCATTGCGGCTACGGGCTTTGGCCTTTCGGCCTATTTGGTAGGTGCAGAGCGCGGCTGGATTACCCGTGCTCAAGCGGCGGAGCGGGTGCTGAACACGCTCGAGTTTTTGAAAAATTTGCCGCAAGGCCCAGAGGCCACGGGCGTGGCGGGCTATCGCGGGTGGTTTTACCATTTTCTGAACACGCAAGATGCGCTGCGCTTCAAAACCGTCGAACTGTCGAGCATTGACACGGGGCTGCTCATGGCGGGCGTGTTGTCGTGCATGACGTATTTTGACCAAAACAACCCGACCGAAAAAGCCATCCGCGAGGCCGCCGATTTCCTGTTCCGCCGCGTGGAGTTCGATTGGTTTTTGAACGAGCAAAACCGCCTGAGCATGGGCTGGTTTCCGGAGCGCGACGGGTTTCTCTGCGCCGATTGGCGGGGCTACAACGAGGCCATGATTTTGAACATCATGGCACTCGGCTCGCCTACGCATCCCGTGCCTGCCAAGTTGTGGGAAAAATGGTGCGAGCCTTATTTCCGCGCCGAATTCCAAGGGCAAGACCATGTGAACTTCGGCCCGCTTTTCGGCCACCAGTACAGCCACTGCTGGATTGATTTCCGGGGTATCCAAGACCCCTACATGAAAACAGCGGGCTTTGATTATTTTGAAAACAGCCGCCGCGCCACACTCGCCCAACGGCAGTACTGCATCGAAAACCCTTTGAAATTCAAAGGCTACGGCCCCGACATCTGGGGTCTCACTGCTGGCGACGGCCCCGACGCGGAGCTGCTCCACGAGGGCAAAAAAATATTCTGCCCCGGCTACGGAGCGCGGGGCGCAGCCATTGACTATCAAGAAGACGACGGCACCATCGCGCCCACGGCGGCTGTCAGTTCGCTGCCTTTCGCGCCGGAGGTTTGTCTGCCCGCGCTGGAAGCGATGTGGAACCGCTGGCCGGTGGGCAAGTATGGTTTTTTTGATGGCTACAACGAGACGTTCACAGAAATCAGCAAGTCGCCGAAATCCCAGCCCGGCTACCCGTTTTGGGTGGACAAGGATTACCTCGGCATTGACCAAGGCCCCATTGTGCTGATGATGGAAAACTACCGCTCGAGTTTTCTCTGGGATTTGATGAAGCGCAACCCGTACATCGTGCAGGGGCTGAAACGGGCGGGGTTCACGGGTGGCTGGCTCGAAACCGTCGGCAGTTTGCCGTCGGCAGTGGGCAGCCAGCAGTGGGCGGACGGCGAAAAAGCCCAAATCAACCACACGATTCCGCTTGACCAAAATGGTTTTTTCCGCAGGGAAATTTACGCCGACGCAGCCGGGGACAAACTCCCCTACCAACTGATGACCCCGTGGCAAAAGGCCACCAATCACGAATCCCCAATCACCACTAAACCAATCACCAATCACCAATTCCCCTTAATCATCTTCCTGCACGGCTCCGGCGAGCGCGGCCTCCAAAACCACGAGCAGATGCGCAACGGCGTACACGCTTTTTGCGAAAAATGGGTGCGCGAGCAATACCCACATTACCTGCTTGTGCCGCAATGCCCGCCCGAGCAGCGTTGGGGCGGAAGCAGCAAAGATTGGCAGACGCTCTATCAGCCGGAGCCGACCGTGCCGGGGCGAATGGTGCTGGAGTTGGTGGAAAAAATGCTCCGCGATCACCCTGACATTAACCCGAAGCGGGTGTACATCACGGGCTTGAGCATGGGCGGTTTTGGCACGTTTGATTTGTTGATGCGCCGCCCTGATTTGTTTGCCGCCGGGCTGCCTGTTTGCGGCGGGGGCGACCCAAAATTTGCGGAGCGCATCAAAGACATTCCGCTCTGGGTTTTTCACGGCGGCTTGGACGACGTGGTGCTGCCCCGTTGTTCGCGGCGGGTTGTGGAGGCGTTGGAAAAAGTGGGCGGGAAAGTGAAGTACACGGAATATTCAACGATGTACCA
>JBJXFT010000128.1:0-10007 GCA_046155725.1 Saprospiraceae bacterium | reverse complement strand
CAAAACCGCGCAAGACAAACTCAACAACAGGCCCCGAAAATCTCTCGGTTTTTTGACACCAATAGAGTTCTTACAGAAAAACCCTCAATCGCCCCCGCCCGTTGCATTTGATTGTTGAATCTGCGGATACTTTGAACATCGCGCTTTTTGGGATGACTGCCAAGCAATGGCAGGGAATGAATCCTAACTTGAAAGGCAATGTCAGGGATTACGCTACTGCCGAACAGTTGTTGGTATTGTCAAATTTAGAAAACCTGAACGCCCACTTTATCAAAGAGGGGCTTTCCCAAGATGAGCGTCTGCAAAAATTGAACGAGATTGCAATCTATCAAATGCAACTGCTTTCTTTTCCAAAATCATTAGAGGATGTGAAGAAGTTGCCACGGCTCAAGTGATTTTTCCCACTTTCAAAAACGATGAGCAAACAAGCAGCAACCGCCAACACCCCGCCTCCCGACCCCGAACTTGCCCACCTCGACGCGCTCGCCAAGCTGCTCGACAACCAGTTCCGAATCCCCGGCACCGATCTGCGCTTTGGCTTGGATGGCATCATCGGCCTCATCCCTTACGTGGGCGATATGGCTGGTTTTGTAGTCTCCGGCATCCTCCTGCGCACCATGGTCATCAAAGGAGCAAGCCCCCTGCTCATGCTTCGGATGCTTTTCAATGTCGTTCTTGATGCGGTGATAGGCATTATTCCCTTTCTGGGCGACTTGTTTGACTTTGGCTTCAAAGCCAACCGCCGCAACGTGGACTTGCTCAAAAAATATTACGCCGACGGCAAGGCAAAGCCCAACGCCAAACGCTCCATGGCATTCCTTGGGCTGCTGTTTTTCGCCCTTTTCATCGTGCTGATTTGGTTAGTGTGGAAATTGGCCGCGCTCGTTTTGGGCTGGGCTTGGGCGGCTATGCAAGGGATGTAGAGTAAGTACGGCCCCTCGCTTTGGGACAAAGCAAAAGCGGCATCCCGAACATCGGGATACCGCTTTTGAGAAAAAAATTGCAGAAATTCGGGATTGCTGCTACTCGAGTTTGAACTTGAAAGGGAGCGTGTAGCGCACCTTCACCGGGTGGCCGTTGGCTTCGCCGGGGCTCCACTTGGGCATTTTTTCCACCGTTGCTTTCACGGATTTGCCGCAGCCCCCACCGATGTCTTTCACAATGCTGACATCGTTGATGCTGCCGTCTTTGCCCACCACAAAGTTGAGCACCACTTGGCCCGATATGCCGCTTTCTTTCGCCATTTCGGGGTAAGCCACATTCTTGTTGAGCCATTTGTACATCTCCTGTAAGCCTCCGGGGAAGCTCGGCTCTTTCTGGATGTCGAACATCTCGTAGGTTTTTTCCTCCACTTTGGGGGCTTCTACCACGGGGTCGAGACTCGGGCTTTCTTCCACCGTAGGTGGTGCTTCGTCGTTGCCTTGTTTGTCCTCCGTGCCGATGTCCTTCTTTTCTTCGATGAGTTCTTCCACGGCCTTTTGCTCCTCTTCTACCACCTCCTCGTCTTTTTTGATGACGGGCGGCACGAATTTTACCGTCGAGCGCGTGGGCGGCGGCGGGGTGGGCGGCGGCGGCGGCGGCGGCGGCGGCGGGTTGTTCGGGTCAATATCCGGTGGTGGGCCGAGCTCGGCTACCACATCCACCGGTTTTACTTTCGGGAGCAGCCCGCCCACGGCTTGCAAAATAAGCGGAGCCGCGAAAAAGAGGACAATCAGCCCCAACCCAAAAACAAGCGCGCGACCCAGATACTTAGGATAGTCGCGACGGAGCCGATAAGCCCCGTAAGCTTTGTTGCGGTTGGCGAAGATGATATCCAGCATGTCCCGATAGATGGTTGTGCTTTTTTCGTCTGCCATTTTTTTAAAATTTTAGTCCTTGTAAAAGTTTGACGCCCCATTTTGGGCGGTGACCTGTCTGTCATCAGGCAGGCGTAAAGTTGCTGCCTATTCCAAGTTGCTTACTGCTTCGTAGCGGCTTCCACCTGCTCGTCTACACTAAACTTCAAACCGGCGGCGGGGTTTTTTATAAACTCCTTTTCGAGTTCCGATACTGGAAGAATCACATAATAGCGCACCTTGCAAATCGCCATTTCGTCGAGCGCATCCACCAGGTTTTTGTAGCGCGCATCTGCCGTCGGCTTGATGATGACCGTAGCGAAAGAGCCGTCGGTGCGTTCTTCTTCCACCCCCTCTTTGTTCTTCTTCTTGTAAGTTTCCTGACCAAAGAGGCCTTTCACCTTGTCCATCTTGTTCAAGATGACTTGGCGAAGCCCCTCTGCCGCATAAGCGCCTTCTACCAAAGAATCGAGCTTTGCATCCGTGATGCCTTCGTACCAATACACCTTGTCGGTTACGGAGCCATCTGCATTTTTTTTGGAGCTCAACAAGAGCGTGAGCACTTTCGATTCCTTTACTGGTTCGATGTCTTCTATCTTGACATCGTCGTCAGGCATTACGAGCGCCATTATTTGTGGCTTGGCGAGTGTCGTGGTGAGCATGAAGAACGTGATGAGCAGAAAGCCCAAGTCCACCATCGGCGTAAAATCTATCCGCGTAGACATTTTTTTGGACCTGACTTTGCCACCTTTCTTATGACCACCACCGCCGTCTTGAGCTATTTCAGCCATGTTGCTGTTGCTTTTATTTGTGTGAATAAAAAGGTTTGAAAAGTGTGCAGTGTTGAGTTTGAGGCAAAACCTGCAAACTGCCTACCGCCACTGCCAACCGCTTATTTCTTCTCCGGCCCGCCTTCCATGCTGGTGATGAGGTTGAACTTGTTGACGTTGATATCCGTCAGCGTGGTTATCACCTTTTGTATGGCGGGGTAAGGAGTGTTCTGGTCCGCTTTCACGATCATCACATATTCCTCCTTCACTTTTCCCTCATTCTTCATGCGGAACTGGGCGAGGCGGGCATTGTGGATCCAGTCGGCCAGTTCGCTTTTGTTGACATCCAGAGAGTCCACAGGGATGCCATCGGCAGGGAACTTGCTGCGCTCGGCGGGAGCAGTGTCTATGTACTGCTTGAGGCGGTTGCGCGGCACACCGAAGCTGCCGAGGTTGGCAAACTTCATTTTTTGCTCGGCGTTGAGCCCCAGTTGAAACCGGCTGTTGATGTCGTCAATCAGGCTCAGGCGCGTGTGCTGTCCAGCCATGTCGAGGAAGATTTTGCCTTCTTTGCTCACCAGCACGGTGAGCGTGCCAGCATCTGGCAGCTTGGTCTCGGATATGGACGAGGGCGTGTCAATGACAAGCGTTTCCTGCGGCTTCGCTTTTGCGGTGAGCATAAAGAAAGTGAGCAGCAGGAAAGCCACGTCGCACATGGCCGTCATGTCAATGGTGGGCGCACTCCGTTTGGGCTTGTTCTTAGGCATATCTTTTTAGTTATGAGTTATGCAGGTATGAGGTATGAGGTATGAGGTATAAGTTAAGCGTGACGAGCAATAACCGACAACTCATAACTCATAACTAAATTTAGTGTCCTTTTGACGCAAAAGTCTGAGTCAGGCTATAGCCGGACTCGTCAATGCGGTACGTCAGTGAGTCAATGCGGCTCGTGAAAAAGTTGTACGCGATGATGGCAATGGCCGAAGTACCGATACCGAGCGCCGTATTGATAAGTGCTTCGGAAATACCCGTGGCGAGTGCCGTAGAGTCTGGCGCGCCTGCGTTGGCAAGGGCGGCAAACGAGCGAATCATACCCAACACCGTACCGAACAGACCCATGAGCGTAGCGATGGATGCGATGGTAGCCAAGATGTTGAGGTTCTTTTCGAGCATCGGGAGTTCGAGCGTGGTAGCCTCTTCCACTTCTTTCTGGATGGCGATCACTTTCTCTTCTTTTTCCATTCCGGTGGTTCTTTCCATTTCAGCGTACTTGTGCAGGCCTGCGCGCACTACGTTTGCCACTGCACCTTTTTGCCGGTCGCAAGCCGCCACCGCGCCGCCGATGTCGCCCCGGTCGAGGGAGCCTTTGATGCCGCGCACGAACACATCAATGTTGCCTGCGCCCGATGCTTTTCCAAGCGTGATGAAGCGTTCGATGACAAACACAATGACCGTAAACAAGAGGGTCAAAAGAATGGGCACCACAAAGCCGCCTTTGTAAATCGTGCCAGCCATGTTGCCGGGCAGAGGGTCTTTGGAATTGTCGCCATCCACAAAGTTGGGGCCTGCGCCGAACACAAACTTCCAGATAAGATACGACACCACGAACAGGACAGGGATGATGATGTAGGGCAAAATAGCGGAGAGGCCGCCGCCTTGTTGTTGTGCTTGAGTAGGTTTTGCTGCTGACATGCTGCTTTTAATTTTAAATGAATGAATGATTTAGGTTGACAAAACCTCGTCGCTTTGGTCAGCACATTTCCCAACGGGCTTACATTTTGTGTTGCTCCCGAAAACCATCTGCCGCTTAGATGCAAGGGCTTTGAAAACTGGTGTGCGGGCGCAAAAAAAACTTGCGCGGGAAGGGAAATGTGCATTCCTCAAGTTAGAGGCGAATTTTCGAGGGGTGAAAATAGTGTAAGGTGTACAATTACCACCAAGCCCTTTTTGAAATTCCTTGGGGCGCAGGGTGTTTTCCGCCTATTTTGCTTTGAAAATGTCTCTTTTGCGCAAAATTTAAACTTAAAATCAAATGCCGAACGCCCGTCTTCGGGATGACGAACAGGCTTTTTTGGGGAAAAATATTTTGAAACCGGCTTTTCACCCCGCACAACAAGCCCACATTTTGGGTAAAAAAACAATCGCCCCCACCACTGCCGAGCCGAAGGCGGCTATCAGCACCGCCGCCGCCGCCACGTCTTTGGCTTTGCCTGCCAATGGGTGAAAACCCGGCGAAGCCAAATCGGTCAGGTGCTCGATGGCGGTGTTCATCGCTTCGAGGCTCAGCACCAGCACGATGCACCCCACCACGGCCAGCCATTCCATGTTTGAAATTTGGAAATAAAAACCCGCCGCCACCGCCAAGGCTGCTGCTGCCAAGTGGATGCGGGCGTTCGGCTGGCTTTTGAACAAATCGGCCAGCCCCTGAAAGGCGTAGCGGAACCCGGCGGCCCTTTTGATAAGGCTCATTCTTTTGATAATATCGTTGACAAAGATAAAACCGCTGCCTCTGAAAATTTCTGTTTTGGCACAGGCTTGATTTTTAGGCTTGGGTTTTTACCTTTGCCGCCCGTTTAGCCGCCGAAGCCTTTTGGGCGAAGGAGACAATTGAACGTCTGAAAAAAAAATAGACCCGCTTTCGCCGAGGCTTCGGCGGGTAAAGGAGAGATGTCCGAGTGGTTTAAGGAGCACGCCTGGAAAGTGTGTATACGCCAAAAGTGTATCCGGGGTTCGAATCCCCGTCTCTCCGCAGAATAAAAAAAGTGAGAAGGTGAGAGGGGTGAGAGAAGTGAGAGCGGCACTAAGCGCATGGCCGCTCTCACTGTTCTCACCTTTCTCATCCCTCTCACCTTGGAGAGATGGCAGAGTTGGTTTAATGCACCTGATTCGAAATCAGACGTACTGTCAAAGGTACCGGGGGTTCGAATCCCTCTCTCTCCGCTTCACCCGCCATAGCCCTTCAGGGCGAAGGCGGGTTTTTCTTTTTATGCCCCACTTTCCTCTCATGCTGCTAAATCGAGCCGCCAGTTGAACAGCGACTCCGTTTCTCCGCAGAGCGCGAAATTGTTTTTTTGAAGCACTCCGAACGAAGCCGGATTGTTTTTGTCCGTCGAAGCCACAATGGCCCTCACGCCGGGCTGAGTTTTGGCCCAAGCAATCATGCCGCCCACGGCCTCTGTCATGAAGCCTTTTCTCCTGAAATCTTCATACGTCCCGTACCCGATTTCGATCTCCCCGGCCGGGTTTGGCTCGCCCACGAAGCACAGGTCGCCCACCATTTTGTTTTCGAGTTTAAAAATGGCCGTCCATAGCGTGGAGTACAAGTAGTTCTTGTTTGGGTCGGCCACGTTGGGCAGGATGGTTTCCTCCAGCGCTTCTTTCAGCTCTGGCGAGATGCTCCTCGAACTGGGGTTCAAATGCAGTTCTGTTTCCAAGGAATTGTCGGCAAGGATGTATTTGGCGAGTTGCCGGTGCGTCAAGGGAAGCAAGCGCAATCGTTCTGTCTCTATCATCAGACTTGTTGTGAGAGGTTTGGAGTGGGGCGAAAAAGCCACCACCCTGAGTCGAGAAATTGGCACCGGGGCGAGTCACCCCAGGCGCGACGAAAGGATTCACCCAAATTGGCATTCTCGTCAAAAATGGCGCGGATATCAATCGAAAAGTCGGGGATGGCGCGGCTTTCGATACGGCCTTGAGCAGCCTTCAGGTGTAGTTTGAAATGCCCGTTTTGCAAAAAATACTGCTCCACGCTTTCTTCTTGGGGGTCAACAATTTCAATCCGCAAGGCATCAGGTCAACGGTCAACGGTAAATCGCCACCTCCCGCTCGCCTGGCTTTGCCCAGCCCCTGTACATCCCTTCGGAGTTGAAAGGCTGCGCGATGTTGCCGTCTTTGTCCACGGCGATGAGGCCGCCCTCGCCGCCTTTTTCCACGAGTTTTTTATGGATGATTGCGTCTGTGGCCTCCGCCAGCGTTGAGCCGCCGTAAACCATTCGCGCCCACACGTCGTGCGCCACGGAGTAGCGGATGAAGTATTCGCCGTGGCCGGTGCAACTCACAGCGCAAGCGTCGTTGGAAGCATAAGTGCCTGCTCCGATGATGGGCGAATCGCCGAGGCGGTTCCAGCGTTTGTTGGTCATGCCGCCCGTGCTGGTGCCGGCAGCGAGGTTGCCATTTTTGTCGAGCGCGGCACAGCCCACGGTTCCAAATTTTTTGTCGGGATGGTCGCCGCCTTTTTGATTGTCCAGCAATTTGAGGTGGCCCTTCTGCCCCGTGTTTTCTTTTTCTTCTTTGAGCATTTGCTGCAAAACATCCCAGCGCTCTTGGGTGAAAAACCATTTGGGGGTCATTTTTTCAAACCCGTTTTCGGCAGCAAACTGCTCGGCGCCACGCCCGGTGAGCAGCACGTGGGGCGATTTTTCCATCACCGCACGGGCGAGTTGTATGGGGTTGCGCACGGTGGTGACGCCGCCCACGGCACCGGCTTTTTGAGTCGCGCCGTCCATGATGCTCGCATCGAGTTCGTTTTTGCCTTCGTGGGTGAATACCGCGCCCCGGCCCGCATTGAAAAACGGGCAGTCTTCGAGGAAGGAGATGGTTTTTTCCACGGCATCGAGCGCGGCGCCGCCGTTTTTCAAAATCGTTTCGCCGATGGTAAGCGCAGAGTCGAGCGCGACGCGGAAGGCGGCTTCTTTTTCGGGGGTCATTTCAGCGTGTTTGAGCGCGCCTGCGCCGCCATGGATGGCGATGGCGTAGGCTGGGCGGGCGGGTTTTTCTGTCATGGGCTTTTGGGTTTCGGGATTTTTGGGTTGGTTTTGACAAGAGAAAAAGAGGAGGGCGCAGACAAGGCCCGCTTTCGCTCCCGCCTGCCAAGGCGTGGCGGGCAAGAAGGCTACGACGGGCAACCAGAGGTTTTTTTTCATAAAAGTGGAATTGACCAGAAAGTTTGAATTTTGCCGCAAGTTGACAAATCTTTCTCACTCTCACCCCTCTCACATTTTTCTCACGCTTCTCACAGGCTTCCCACACATGAAAATCCTGATACTAGGCGGCGGCAACATGGGGCTCACCTACGCGCAATGTTTCTTGCGCAGCCGCATCGTCACCTCCGAAAACATGATGGTGCTGTGCCGCACCTACGAAAAGGCCAACCATCTGAGCGCGAACCACGAGGGGCGTTTTTTCAGCGACCCGCGCCTGTGTGTGCCGGAGGCGGATTTGCTCATTCTGGCGGTGAAGCCGCAGGATTCGCCCAAGTTGTTTTCTGAAATTCAGGGGCTTATGGATGCCGGCCAAGTGTGGCTGAGCATCATGGCCGGGGTGCGCATGGACACCATTGGCGAGGCGCTGGGGGTACGGAAAATCACGCGCGCCATGCCCAACCTCCCTGCCCAAATCGGCGCGGGGGTGACGGCTTTCACTTCCACCGACGAAGTGACGCGCATCGAACTGGTGATGGTGCAAAACCTCCTGAACACCACGGGCAAAACGCTCTATGTGGAGCGCGAAGAAATGCTCAACGCGGCCACCGCCATTTCCGGCTCCGGCCCGGCCTACGTTTACTTCTTTATGAACGCGATGATCGAAGCGGCCAAGCAAATGGGCTTTTCCCCTTCAGAGGCCGAACTGCTGGTGGGCCAAACGTTCACGGGCGCAATTGACCTGTACAACAAATCTGACCTGAGTTGCCAAAACTGGATCGGAAAGGTGGCCTCAAAGGGCGGCACAACGGAGGCCGCGCTGCGCGTTTTCCACGAAGCGGCTTTGCACGAGGGCATCACGGCGGGGGCGGAAGCGGCGCTGCAACGCGCAAGGGAGTTGGGGAAATGATGGGCATTTTACTGTTTGATGAGGGTCGTGGGCAGGCGGATGTAAAATTTTTGAACAACTTGGATTTTGGTTTGGCAATCCCAACCAAAAGCCTCTACATTCGGGGCGAACTTATTCTATTTCACAAGACAAATTTTTTGACGGCTTATGATGAACGAACTTGTACAATCGCACATGACGAAAGATGTCGTCACGCTCACCCCCGACAGTACGCTGGGCGAGGCCCGCGCAATCCTGATCGGAAAGCACATCCATCACATTCCCATCGTGGAGGGCAAAAAATTGGTGGGCATGGTCACTTCCTGGGACATTTTCAAACTCGGGAAATCTGCCGACGAGTACCAATCCATAAAAGTCAGCGAGGTGATGACCCGCAAAGTCGCCACGCTCGACCCTGACCAGCACCTTGGCGCGGTGGCCGAAGTACTGACCCGCCACCTCTTCCACGCCGTGCCCATTGTCAACGACGACCACGAACTTCTGGGCATCGTCACCAGCACCGACATCATCCGTTACGAGCACACGAAGGAGTACCCAGAGAACCTTGAGAAGTTTGTGGCAGAAAATATGTGATGAACGATGAACGAGGAACTATGAACGATAAACTATGATCTTGAAATTGGGCGAGCTGAAACCACAAGAGTCAGCCGTGGTTCATAGTTCATAGTTCATCGTTCAGAGTTCATCGTTGCCAAAATGTCTGTCCACCATTTCAAGCGTGTCCAAAACCTGCCCATCTCCCTCGAAGCGGTTTGGGACTTTTTCTCCAACCCTCAGAATCTCAAAGAAATCACGCCCGCCCACATAGGGTTTGAGGTTCGTTCGGACCCCGATTTTTCCGCCCGAAAAATGTACGCCGGGCAGGTCATCTCCTACACCGTTCGCCCGCTTCTGGGCATCCCGCTTTTCTGGATGACGGAAATCACGCACGTCGAGCACGGCCATTTTTTTGTGGACGAACAGCGCGTGGGGCCGTACGCGCTTTGGCATCACCAGCACCATTTCAGAGCCATCCCGGGCGGGGTCGAGATGACCGACTTGGTTCACTATCGCGTGCCGTTCGGCTGGTTGGGCGATTTCGCCAACTGGCTTTTTGTGCGCCGCCAATTGGAGGGCATCTTTGATTTCAGGAAAGAAAGGTTGGAAATGGTTTTTGGGGAAATGAGCCTTCCCTAATTTTTCTAAATCCCATCCTAACAGTGATTTGGATGGCTACTGTTTCTTGGCCGCCCATTTCCGACATTTCACACAAATTTTTTATGCCAAGTCTTGGCCGCCAAAAAGCCTTGGCTATATTTGCCCTGCCTTAGCGTAATCGTTGTGCCCGCTTGCCCCGCCAAAAGCCCAATCAAACCGTTCCAGTGTAAGCCGATAAAAGAACCCTGGCGCGCTCAAAGTGCCACCGTTCGTCCGAACCGCGACCTTTTTCATTTTCATTTCGACTCTTTTCGACCTAATCCCGACCTGTCTCAAAAAAAACAAAGCAGGTTTTCGATGGATGATCTCTGGTAAAGTTCACCGCTCATCCGCTCAGCGACAAGTTTTCGATTTCTTTTCCCAAGCAATGCGCGCC
>JBJXFT010000121.1:0-2590 GCA_046155725.1 Saprospiraceae bacterium | reverse complement strand
CCTTCGAGCAGCGTAGTCACTTGCTCATGAATGTGCGAATGCTCTGGCAGTTCGGCTCCTTCGTCCACCTCCACGAAAGCGATAGTCATGGAATCGGTGTGGATGAGGCGGGCGTTGAAGCCGCGCGAGATTTCAAAAGGGGCGATGGCAGAGACGGTGTGTTTCATAGAGAAAGTAGTTTGAAGGTTTGGGGGTGAAGTCGGGGAACCATTCATCGTCCCTCGTTTATAGTTCATCGTTCATTTACTTTTTCTCCTTAAAATTGAGCAGCAAAGAGAAGATGTGCGAATACTGCACCGCCGACACATTGCCGATGTCGGTGAGGGCGTAGTCAATTTTCACGCGACCAAAACGGATGCCCACGCCAAAATTGGGCTGCATCGAAAGGTTCTCCTTCAAAGGGTTGAAATCATCTTTCACTCGCTGGAAATTGCCCACGCCGAGGCGGAGTTGGAGGAATTTTTTGTAATCCGCCTCGACACCGAACCGTGGGTCAATGTTGACAGGCTTTGAACTGAGCAGCACATTGCGCTGGCCATCGGTAGTCCACACAAAATCAAGTGCGGGGGTGAGCGTGGTTTCTTTCCCCAGTTTGAAACGGTAGGCCGCGCCAAGTACAAAACTGGGCTTGGTGATTTCGGTATTGCTCACCGGAAGTTCGTTGCCCGTGTTTTTCCAAGTATCGCGGATGTCATCGGTCAGGTCAAAAGACCAGGAGTTGAAAGTAGTGGTCAGGTCGCGGCCTTGGAGGCCGAGCATCAGTGCACCCTTGCGGTACTGCGCCCCCACGTCGGCTCCGAAACCCCATGCCCCGCCGAATGTGCCGATGACGCGGCGGATGATTTTTACCGTGCCGCCGAGCGAAAGCGCGGGGTTGCGGAGTTGGCGGGCGTAGCTCCCCATGAAAGCGTAGTCGGCTGCGCTGAACTCCGTCACATTGTCATAGTTGATGGTTCCGTCAGCGTCTATCAGATTGATAGTGTACGGAATGTTGTCAATCCCGAGGCGGATGAGCGAGAAGGCGAGGTAAGCCTTGCGTTCGCGGCTGAGCGATTTGCCAAAGCTGATCCAGTCGTACTTGCCCACGCCGCCAAACCATTCGGCGTGCATCGCGCCGGCTTGCAAGGGCGATTCGATTTGGCTAAGCCCGGCGGGGTTCCAGTAGGCCGCCGTGATGTCGTCCGTGAGCGCCACTTGCGCGCCTGCCATCCCATGAGCGCGACCGCCAACGCCAATGGCGAGGAATTCGTTGGAATATTTTTGAGAAAAAACGGCAGAAACGCCGACCGCGAGCCAAAGCCCAAACGAGAGTAGTTGCTTTTTCATATTGCTGTCTTTGACGTTGCAAAATCGAGCAGGGTTGCCCGGCTTTTTTTTGAAAAAGAGCCTACACCACACGCTTCGCTGCCGCCTCCGCAGTCAATTTCCAATCGGGCGAAACGCCTTGAATCAGCACCATTCCGGGGGTTTTGCCTACCTCCAAGCTCCCCAGTGTGCCGTCGAAACCGAGGGCTTGTGCGCCGTTGAGCGTAGCCCAGCGCAACAGCGTGGCGAACGGGACATAACTCTGGTATCGGGCGATGGTCTTCATTTCCTCCAGCACGGAGAGTTGCCAATTCGAGGTGAGCGAGTCCGTGCCGATGGTGACGCGGGCGTTCGTTTTGAGGAACGCCGAATAGTCGGGCAGCCGGTTTTCGATGTAGAGGTTTGCGTTGGGGCAAGTGGCCCAAAAGACATTTGGGCTCCAAACCTGCGCCGCCTCCATGTCGGCCTGTGTGCTGAGGGTGTTGTGGACAAAAAGGGTTCGGTTGGCGGGGTTCATGTTTGCCAGCGCGTAGTAAATCGAGGGTCGGCCCGTGGCCTCGAAGTGTTCAAGTGAGATGCCGAATTTGGCGTAAAAATCAAGAAAGCCGCCTTTTTTTTCTAAAAACAAGTCTTGCTCCGGCGGGGTCTCTTGGTTGTGGATGCTTACCGTGATGTCCGCCGTAGACGGGTTGAACGTGTTTATTTTTTCAAACAAACTTTTGCTCACCGAATAGGGCGCGTGCGGCACGAGCGAGCGGGCGCTGCCTGGGGCAAGTTCGATTTGCTCGTACACCGCCCGCCCGTCAGCGAAAGACTTTTCGGCGCCAGCCTCTTGAAGGAAATCAAAAAGTTCGAGAAAAGTATGGTAGCGCATTCGGCCTTTGGCCTTGGTAGCAAACGTGTCGGGCGCGTTGGAAATGTCGCCCAATGCGACAATGCCCCCATCAAGCATTTCCTGTTCGGCGTTTTCGATGGCTTCGGCGATGATTTCGGCAGCGGCGTTGCGCTGTGTCACCACGCTGGTGATGAAAGGGATGAGACCCGTGCCGGTGCCTACCTTGCCTTTCATGTGGGAAAGTTCGAGGTGGCAGTGTGTGTTCACGAAGCCTGGCACGAGGATGCCTGAGTACGTTTCGAGACTGGCCGGGTCGTGCCGCTCGCGGGCTTCGATGGCGAGGATTTTGCCTGCGTCGTCGGCGACGATTACGGCATTTTCAAGCGGCTCGGAGGAGACGGGGCAAACCCAGTTGGCGGTTATTTTGCGCATTTTTTAGTGGTTTGGAAA
>JBJXFT010000116.1:0-2503 GCA_046155725.1 Saprospiraceae bacterium | reverse complement strand
TCTCGATATTTCCCTGAAAAACTCGCCCTTGCCGCCAAAAGGCTCTGGCACTTTCACCCTGCGCTGGTCATACACTTTGCCCGCCGCCAAAGGCTCGGCGCGCGAGTGCGTGTGCGACAGTACCACGCTTGGATGGACGAAAACACGCATGGCTTTTTTGCCAGAAAAGTCTCCGAATATCGGGAGCCAGAGCGCCAAGCCACAATCCCGATGCTCATTGCCAGCCCTTTTGTGCTGAACGATGCGCGTCGGATGCTCATCAGCCCGCAAGGCGTAAGCTACTTGATGCGCCCCGATGCAGGCCGTTTGGCTGCTCAGGTCGAAGTGGACGGGATTGACTTTGGAAGGTTTTTTGCCGCACAACAGGCCGACAGCCTGGCTTTCAGCAGCGCCATGCGCATGAATTGCACCTATCCATTTATCCTCCCTAACGTGTGGCTGCCAACAACTCCTTCGATAGAAGCGCTCGACGCGGGTTTTCGGGACAATTATGGGCTGGGCTTGTCCATCCGATTTGCACACGTTTTCAAAGACTGGATTCGAGAAAACACCAGCGGGGTGGTCTTTGTACAAATTCGCTGCTGGAACAAAATCCACACCATCGCCACCAGCGACGACAAGGGCGTATTTGAAAGTATGCTCACCCCCGCAGAAGCAGCTGGTGGCAACATGACCGATATTCAGGATTTTGAACAAGACAATGCACTCGCACTGCTGAACGACGCGCTTGGCGGCAACCAAATAGAAATGGTTCGCTTTCATTACCGCCCGGTACGGAAAAATCGGGAAGCCTCGCTCAGTTTTCACCTGAGCCGCCGGGAGAAACTTGACATCTTGGAGGCTTTTTACACAGCGGACAATCAGGCTAGTGTAAAGGCGCTGAAGCAGGTGCTGAGGTGAGGTTTTTCTCAGAGCATATCATCGTCCGAATGAATAATCAAGAGCGGAATTTTGCTGCTATCGAGTGCTTCGTTGGTGATGCTTTTGTGCAAGATATTGTCCCAAAAAGCGCGGTGGTGCGTCACGAACACCAACAATTCGATCCGATGATAATAGGCATATTCGTACAGCCCACCAAGAATGTCGTCGCCCACCATATTACTGAAAACGAAAGGTTTGTTATAGCCTGAATCATCAAAAATGGCCTTAAACCTTTCGTGCTGTTCCTCCATGCCTTGCTCGCCCCCTGGCCCAACGTGTACAAAATGAATTTGCCCGTCAAAGCGCTTGGCAAACGATATGGTTTGCTGCACCGAAAGGTGGTTGAGCGAATCAAAATCGGCGGCATACAGTATGTTCTCAAAACCCCTGAACTTGGTTTCTTTCGAGACGAACAACACAGGGCAATGGGCGTTACTCGACACCTCGGCGCTGACCGACCCAAAGAGTTTTTTCCCAAGCCCACCGCGCCCGGTTGCACCCATCACCAGAAGGTCGGTCAGGCGCGAATATTCGGCGATTGCGATATCAGGTGCGCCATAAATAACCCTTGATGTGATGCGCGGAGACCTGGATATTGAGTCGGTCGGTTGGCCTGGCGCGCCAGCGATTTGTGCCTGAGGTTCATATTTCACCCCCATCGTACTCATTTTTTCTTTGATAAAAGTTTCAAGTTCGGTCTGCATTGTTTTGGTGTATCCTGACAAAAAGCCAGATGCAGAAGGCTTAGTGCCTTCAAAAATGCTGTCCATCGCGTACACGATTTCAAGGTTGCAGTCCATCTTCTGTGCTATTTTCCAAGCAAAATCCAATGCGTTCGCGGACACATCGCTCATGTCAACCGGTACGCCCAAGGTGTGCAACTTGAACAATTTGCTTTTGAAAAGATCCTTGTTTTTCAATAACCTGACAATTTCGTCAACACTCGGTACCACGCCCTGCAAAACAATCTCCCCTTCTACCATAAGAGCGGGTAAGGCACTCAGGCCATTTGCCTGAATGTCGATTGGGTTGGCTATTTCCTTCACTTTTCCTTCCATAGAGGCTGACTCCAAGGCCAAGCGAACCCGCTCGCCCAGCAGCCGTGAGGAAGCGTCAAGATTCCCAAATATCTTGATGTGGGTTTTACCGCATCCCTGGCAATGGCCAGTGCAGGTATCGGAGTCTGTGGCAGCGAATGATGCAATTTCTTTCATAACTAATTTTCCATTTCATAAACCAAACTGGAATCAGCAGGCACTTGCATAGACAGGGCGGTCATGATGTCAAATGGGGTAATGATGCCCACCAATTCGTCCTCTTCAACGACTGGCAATGCGTGAAAACGGTTGACCAGAAAGACTTCGAGCACCACGTTGATGCGGTCGTCGGGCGCAACTTTGCCCAGCCGCTTGGTCATGATTTCATTAACCTGAGTGCGTTCAAGGCGCAATTGGTTTACAAAACGATCCTCTTCGTAGTGCGAAGCACCGCCCATAAAATGTTCAAAATCCGTTTTGCTGACGATCCCCACCACCTCGCGAAAACGCACGACGGGTATGTGGTGAAACTTGTGTGTTTCAAA
>JBJXFT010000114.1:0-4547 GCA_046155725.1 Saprospiraceae bacterium | reverse complement strand
GGTAGGTTCGTTTTTGCCCAAACAACTATCTTTTTGTGCGAATAGTGGGGCTATTTAATCAAAAAGATGGGCAGTTTGGGTGAAAAGGAATCACATCAAATTGACAAGTTATTATTCACCCGTTCCTTAACCAAGTATGTCAATGAAATGACGCCTGGACACCGCAAAATCGGTGCAAAGGCCGTATTTCAGTCGTGGGGGCGCAACAAAACAAAAGAAGGATAACCGTTTCAACGGTTTTTCGTGGGTGCCAAGATTTCAAAGACGACCTTAGACCTGCATTTTTGCCAATCTTTGCGCTCTTCATCGCCATCCGCATTTTTTTGACCCCAGATTTTTGACTCGAAAAACTAATCCGGCTATGCGCGGACCAATGCCTACTTATGTACGAACTGACAAAATCTCCTTTTGGCAAAAACACGCGCTTTGATTTGCGCAGCCCATTGACCGGCAACGGCTTCAGCATCGTGCCCGCCGTGGGCGCCAATGTGCTCGACATCCAGTTTGGCGGCCAAAGCATCCTCGACGGATACGCCACACCAGAGGAATTGGACGCCGGCAAATGGGGCAAAAGCAGCATCCTGTTCCCCTTCCCCAACCGCTTGGACGAAGGCAAATACAAATGGCTGGGCGAGCAGTACCAATTCCCCCTCAACAACGCGGCCACCGGCAACGCCATCCACGGTTTTGTGCGCAGCGAACCCTTCGAGCCAGAGTATTTTTTTCTGGCAAAAACCTGCGCCAGCATCCGTTGCTTCTTTGATTATGCCGGCGACCGGGCGTACTACCCCTTCCCGTTTTCGATGGAAATCGAGTTCACCATCCACGATTCGGGCAAATTTGAAATGGCGGTAGAAGTCCAAAATCTGCACAACCACGCCATCCCCGTGGGCTTTGGTTGGCACCCCTATTTCCGGCTCACCGAGGCGGCCAACCGGCACGCGCTTCAATTGCCGCCTTGCGAAAAAGTGTCCATTGACCATCGGATGCTCCCCACGGGTGGGCGGGCGCAGTTCAATGATTTTCAAACCCTTCGTTTGGTGGAGGACGCGGTCTTGGACAATTGTTTCCACAACTCCAAGACCGCGGGCAACTACCAAATGGCTCTGCACGGCGATGGCAGCCAACTTACGGTAAAAGCCGCCATCGGCCAATTCCCGTTTTTCCAAGTCTTCACCCCGCCACACCGCGAGAGCATCGCGCTGGAACCCATGACGTGCAACGTGGACGCTTTCAACAACCAACAAGGCTTGGTGAGCCTCGCCCCCGACAAGAAATGGAAGGGGAAAATGGCGTTGAAAATGGTTCGGAAGGCTTTTTGAAACTTCTCCCGCATGAACAAACTCGAAACGCTCGCGCTGCTCCGACAACACCGCTCCGACTTTGCGGAGGAAAAAGCGTTCGCAGCACAGACCATCGCTTTTGTAGACCGACACGAGCATTTTTGGCAGCGCAGCACCCTGGAAGGCCACCTCACAGGCTCGGCCTGGGTGCTTTCCGCAGACGGCCGCTCGGTGCTGCTGCTTCACCACACCAAACTGGATCGTTGGCTGCAACCGGGCGGCCATGCCGACCAGTCGGACGATTCGCTGGCCCACACCGCACGGCGCGAGGCGATGGAAGAGTGCGGCATCGCAGGATTGAACTTGCATTCGCCCGCCATTTTTGATTTGGACGTCCATGAAATACCGGCACGGGGGAGCGAGCCAGCGCATCTGCACTACGACCTGCGCTTTCTTTTTGTCGCAGCAGAAGGAGCCGAAATCGAGCGCAACCTTTTGGAAACCAAAGCCATTGCTTGGTTGCCGCTCGAAGAACTTTGCGAAGAAACAATACCGCAATCTCTGCGGAGGATGGCATTGAAAACGGCATCCGTACATACCCACCCACCCCACGGGATTGTGTCAAAAGGTAGCACGGCCTTCAGGCCGTTGGGAAAAGGGGCGTTTACGCCCCTGTAGTTTCGTCCTCCTGCTCACCGCGCATACGCCGCCAGCCACTTGCACTCCTTTACCACCTTGTCGTAAAACTTTGTCTTCGCGTGTTTTGAAATCAAAGCGTCATAGTACACCATGTACTCAGGCGGCAACGCCGGGACGAGTTGGCTGCCCGGGCGGTAGCCACAATCGGGGCTGCACAGCCACTGCTTTTGCTGGCAACGGGCGGCCATGAACGCCGCCCGCGCTTTCATCTCTTGGGTACGGGCGGCGGCGTAGGCCTTTTCGTAATAATGGAGCGCAAGCGTGACGTCCAGATTCTCACGGTTGCCATCGGGCGCGCCTTCGAGCGGGAACACCGGACCTTGCGAGAGGCGGAATTGGTTGCGCCCGTCGCGCCGGAAATCGCGCACCTCCCACTCATAGCCGAAGTACGAAGTGTTGTACCAAAAATCGCCGAGCCGCAGCCAAAGCCTCGCCTCGCCCGTATCTTGGAGCGCCTCGGCGGCTTTGGCCTGCTGCTCGAACTGGATGAGCTGCTCCACGATTTGGAGGCGGTTGAACGCCGATTCTTTGGGCGGGTCGCGGTCAATTTTTTCCCCAAAACGGTTGGCGAACGGGACGAACTGCGTCATGCGCGATTGCTCCCCTGGGCTTATCTGGCGCATCACGGCCGCCGCCGCCTCCGGCTCTCCGAGGCCGAGAAAATACACCCCCTTTGTTTCCAAAAAATAAGAGCGGATGCGCTCCGGGTTAGTGTCTATCATCATCGTCTTTTCAAGCAGGATGGGGTCTGCCTTGTTCGCCAATCGAAGCAAATCCTCGATCACGTCGAGGCGCGGGTTGTAGCGAATGGTATGGGGCGGGTAGGCCGCAATCATCGCCTTGCCTGGGTGCCTGTTCGAGGCATAACCCGCCGACAGCCACTCTTGCAAGAACGGCTCGAAGTACGGATTTTGGTCAAAAGCCGCAAGGCTGCGCACCTTGTAGGCAAGGCCGTCCACCGTGTCGGAAGCCGTGGTGTCGAGGTTCATCACCGCCAGCACGCAGCGCCAGATTTCGAGTTGTTGGAAAATGATTTTTTCCTGCTTCGTGCCCCCGTCAAGGTCATTTTCGAGGCGGTCCCAGGTTTTGGCAGCGGCATAGCGGTCGTTGGCGAGCAGCTCGAGATAGCCGTCCACCGCCCGCCAGATTTTCGGGTTGGGGATTTCTTTTTCGCGGTTGACGCGGCGCACAAATTTTTGCAAATCGAGCAGGTGCTTCGCGGCAGCCTCACGCTTGAGTTTGCCCACCGCGCGGCCATTTTTTTCGTCGGTGACGGGGCTTCGGAGGTATATTTTTTCCAACTCCTGCACGTCGCTCACGAGCAGCAGTTCGAGTTGCGGGTTGCGGGGTTCGAGTTCGTATATCGCCTCCATATCCGCCACCGCCCAAGTGTGCGAGCCGCCTGCGCGGAGCACATAGAGCGTACTGCGCTCCTCGTTGCTGTTGCAGAGGCGGAGGGTTTTTTGCCAATCGTCGTCGTGGCGGATTTTGAAACTCCGATAGGCCTGCGTCCGCTTTGAAGCGCAATGCCGGAAGATGAGCGAATAGCGGTAAGCAGCTTCGGGGTATTTGCCCAACCGCTGCATCGCGCCTGCCAGATGGCCCAGCGTCCAGTAAAAAATTATGCTCTTTTTCTTGCGGTCCACCTTTGGCATCAGTTCGTCGTAGAGGTCGAGCGTCAATTGCCATGCGCCTGCGTAGTGCGCCAGCCGCACGAGTTGGTAAGCGTAGCGCATGCGCACAAAATGCGATTGCGTGTCCTCGAATCGCTGCTTGCCCTCCCGAATCAAGTCCATCATGGCCGAGGTATTGCGGCTCGAAGGTTTCCATTTGTCGCCCCGCGCCACCACGTGTTCCTCGCAGCGTTTGGCGAACGTGAGGTAGCGCGTCACCTCCACACAGCCGTTGTAAGCCACCACATAAGCAAAGTCGTTGTCTTCCAAACGGAACGGCAGGGACGTCCTTCGGGTAGGGTCGCCCGCCGCTACGTGCAGCCCGGCGAGGTCATAGGCATCGGATTCGTAGATCACGGCGGCCACGTCCTCCCATTTTGCTTTGCTGCAAAACCGCTCGCTCCACTCCGCGCAATTTTCCTTTTTTTGAATCAAGCCCGCATCGTAATTCCGCTCGTAGTAGTCGCCAAAGCGCAACAAAAACGGCGCGTAGGCCGCGCTCGCGTCCACGAAATCGGCATCGAAAAAGCTGTAGCCGTAAAACGGCGGAGGGGGCGGAACGCAGGGGCCTGAGCTGCGCTGCGGCGGAGTGAAGGAGGTGAATAAGAGGAGCGTGAAAAGGCCAATAGCCCAAGGTCTAATAGACCTCTTGCGAAAGTGTAGCGTGTCATTCAGAGCGCAGCGAAGAATCTGTGGGAGAATGCACGAAGAGAGGGTTTCCACAGATTCTTCGCTGCGCTCTGAATGACACGACATCGTTTGTAGTTTTATTTTCTCACGGTTGTGCATACGCTATCAAGCAATTGTGCAGAGAAATGCTCCGGCGCGGCGATGCCCAAATGGAAAAAAACCAGCGAGGCATCGTCGGCCAGATCGAGTTTTTGAGCCAGCG